>JAYSVF010000155.1:0-9747 GCA_043718695.1 Acidimicrobiia bacterium
TGGCTGTGGCGTGATGGCCGGGCTCGGGGCGGCGATGTACACCGGTGGTGTTGGCCGTGGTGATTCGGTGGCAGTCTTCGGCTGCGGCGGTGTGGGCAACGCGGCAATTGCCGGAGCCCGTTTGGCTGGGGCTGCGATCATCATTGCCGTTGATATCGACGATCGAAAACTGGAGTGGGCGAAAGACTTCGGCGCCACCCACACGGTGAACTCCAAAGACGTAGAGCCAATCGAAGCAATACGCGCGCTTACGAATGGCAACGGAGCCGACGTGTGTATCGAAGCCGTTGGGCATCCCGCGGTTTACCGTCAAGCATTCGAAGCTCGTGACCTTGCTGGCACTGTGGTCCTCGTAGGCGTGCCGCGTCCCGACATGGTTCTCGAACTGCCGTTCATTGAAGTGTTCGGTCGCGGTGGTTCCCTGAAATCCAGCTGGTATGGCGACTGTCTCCCATCACGCGATTTCCCAATGCTCATTGAGCTTTACCTCCAAGGCCGTCTCCCCCTCGACGGCTTTGTGAGCGAAACCATTGGCCTCGGCGACGTTGAAGCGGCCTTCCACAAAATGGAGCGTGGCGAAGTTCTGCGTTCCGTGGTGGAGATGTAGTTCCGAACACTCAAAATCTGGTCATGCATCCGTGTCGCTCCTAGACGTGGATGCATGTCGCGACTGATGGAAACGTTGTGGCTTTGGAGTAGGTGGTCCTTGGGTTTTTTCGGAAATAGCGACCAACCGCCCTTCGGTGAGAACAGAGTTGGGTGGCATTTCGCACGTTGCGGCTGCGCCTCAGAAGGCGAAAGGTGCGATAGACCGTGGGGGTGAGCATTGAACTGATTACCACCAACGGCATCTTCTCCCTCGATGGCGAGGATTTTGACGTAACCAACAACATTTGGATCGTCGGGAACGACAAAGAAGTTGTGGTGCTCGATCCTGCACACGATCACCTCCCCATCGTGGATGCCGTCAATGGTCGCCGAGTTCGCGAGATCATCTGCACCCACGGACATAACGATCACATCAATGCAGCCGTGGCATTCTCTGACATCACCGACGCGCCCATATCGCTGCACCCGGCGGATCGCATGCTGTGGGACGTGGTGTACCCCAACCACAAGCCCGATAAGGCCATTGTGCCCGGAACCTCGATCAAGGTTGCTGGCCTCGAACTGGGCGTGCTCCACACTCCCGGCCACTCACCCGGCTGCTGCTGCTTTTACGATGCGAAAAACGGCATTCTGCTCAGCGGTGACACCTTGTTCTGCGGCGGTCCTGGTGCAACCGGTCGTAGCCACTCCGATTACCCAACCATCGTGGCTTCTATCGCTGCGAAGCTAATGGGATTGCCGGATCACACCGTCGTCCACACGGGCCACGGTAACTCCACCACCATCGGCGCCGAGCGTGCCGGCATCCGCGAGAAGGTCGCCGAACTAGCGGTTACAGTAGCGTTATAGGCACGTCAAGGTAGATATGCGCGCATATTGGGTGGAAAAGTAACGGTCCTAAGCGGTCGAGATTCTACCCAATATGTGCACGTAGCATCGCCTTGCGCGGGCAACTTACTTGCCGGTGAAGACTCCTGGGCGACGCTCAAGCATGGAGGCGATACCCTCTTCGGCGTCGGTTGTTTTGGAGAGCCAGTCTTGGATTTCACGTTCGTGCACCAACCGTTCGCGAACCCGTTCAGACAATCCCTGGCGCATAGTGGCACGAGTCGATTGCACGGCCAAGGGGGCGTTCCCGGCAATCTCGGTGGCAATTTCGATAGCGACGGCTCGCACCTGATCTTGGGCCACCAAGCGATTCGCTAACCCCAAGGCAAATGCTTCTTCACCACTAATTCTGCGGCCCGTCAGTAAAACATCGGACGCACGTGCAGGACCAATCAATTCTGGCAATATCAACGAAATTCCGAAACCGGGATGGATGCCGAGCTTCACAAAATTCGTGGACATAAACGCTTCAGCGCAGATCACTCGCATATCGCAAGCGGTGGCCAAACCGAATCCAGCACCCACAGCCGGGCCATGAACCGCCGCGATCAAGGGGATCGTGATGCCAAAAAGACGCATCGCCGCTTCATAGAAAGGGCTGATGGGGTTGGCGCTGTCGGTCTGGATGAATGCCCCGAAATTGCCAGCCCGAGCGCCGTCATCACCGGTGAACTGCGCCCCGGCACAGAACGACTTGCCCTCAGAGCAAATCACTCCGGCCCTGGCCCCGTCGGCAATTGCGTTCTCTAAGGCATCGGATAGATCGTTCATCACCTCAGCGGAGGCAAAGTTATGCGGTCCCTGCTGCAATTCAACAACAACGACGTGACCAATACGGGTAGTTCCAACTGTGCTCATTCCTCGATGCTGGCACATCACGGCGCCGAGCCCAAACTAAGCCGGTTGAAACCGTGCGCTGAGCCCCGGCCCAACACCAAACAATCAACAACACCAAAGCGGGGAGTGAGCGATGAGACGTGGAAATTGGGAGGGAGCTAGCCGGGCTGACACGCCGTAGTATTCAAGGCGAACGCCGGTGTGATGCGTGGTCCCGAGTCGCCGGCGTCATAGCCAAACACTGCCGACTGATTTGTCGCCAATGGCCGCACTGTAGGGGTGAAAGTGACCTGGTTTGCGGCTTGGCGTACCGAGCCATTCCAAGCATTGTTCACTCGTTGCGCGGCTGGCACATCCCAGGTGAGGTCCCAATCAGCGAGCGCAGGACCAAGATTGGTAACCGTAACGATTCCGGCAAAGGCCAGCCCGGTATCCCAGGTTTTGCGGTAGGTAACCTTGCACGAACCGGCCGGAGTAAGGGTGCGTGTGTTGGTGCCGACGGGGGTCGTAGGGGTTGGTGTGGTTGGCTGCGTTACGGTGGGCGCAGTGGTGGTGGTTGAGCTTGTGGCGGGGGTGGTGCCTGGGGTGATGTGGAGCAGAACCATCGAGTAGGGAGGGATTGCCACTTCCACCGAAGACGAGTTGTAGACCGCGATTGGCGTGGCTGGCGCGTTTGAAAGGGAGTCATTGGGATCGGCTACACCGTTGAACGTCATGGTCGTGCCCATAAGCGATGTGCCAATTGCGGAATCGGCGGTCATCGAAGCGACCCCACTTCCCGTTACTTTGATGGCGGGTCGCTTTACGGTGCCGGTCTTGTTGATTGCCAATACTGAGAGCGTTCCATCGGGATTGCGGCCGGTATGTACCGACATGGTTGCAGCGGCATCGTAGGTAGACGTACCAGCGACAAACTGGTTGCCGAATCGCGACCACAACACGGAACCCCAGTATTGCGGATTGCGCATGTAGCTATCGGTGCGGTCTGCTTGGTACCGACGGATTTGGGCGAAGAATGATCCATCAGGAGTTTGGGTGCCGTACAGGTCAAATTGATTGGCCCCCAAAAACCCAGCGCGCTTACCAATTGATCCAATTGAATCGGTCATCACGAGTGCGTTGATGACTTTCGAAATTCGTTGGGCCGGATCTTTTGCTGGCACGGGGGTGAGGTTGTATTCGCTCAGTAGCATCGGAATTCGGCGGCCAGCTTGGGAGTCCATGAGCGAGTTCATGCGGCCTTCAAGTGCGGCAAATGCTGTTTGTGGGTAGGCGAGAATTTCAGCGTTGCCGGAATCAGTGTTGTCTGGTGGAATGAAGGAGAAGTAGGGGTGGACTTCGAGAAAATCAATATCGGCTCCACCGGCGCTCAGAAGATCCGCGGTCCAGTTGTTGTAAGACTCTTTGGGATCAACGGCGGGAATGCCGAGTTGGATTTGGGGGTCAATCGCTGCCATTGCAGCCTTGGTTGCACGGTATCCATCAAAGCGTGCGGCTCCGGTTCCGAGGCCGTTGAGAATGTCGGTTGGGTCGCAGGAGAAGGTCACTTCCCAGCCGTAGCTTACGCATCGACTGTTACCGGCGATTCCACCATAGGTTTCGTTGCCGAATTCCCAAAGCTTTACTCCCAGCGGCGCTGCCTGCCCGGCATCTACACGTTGTTGTGCCCAGTATCCAACCGTCTTCCAATCAGCGCCCTTTTGATCAACGCCAATGAGGCGGGTGTCGGCGACTGATCCGTTCATGAATGCTACGTACGCCGCGTTTTCTTTGGCTGTCGCATTGATATTGACGCTTACTAAGCCTTCCGCGTTGATGGCTTTGGCGAAACCAATAAAGTCTGAGGGCTTTGCTAACCAGTAGAACTGGTTGCAATCGGCAGCGTTGGCAACGGGTGTTTGTAACTGGCAACTGGCCCATCCAAGCTGCTGAGAAACCTGTCCGCCAGGGTAACGAATGAGTCCTACTTTGCCATTGGCGCGGGCTCGTAACGTGGGGTCTGCATAACCGGCCGGTCCCGCATAGGCGCCGATGTTTGAACCCCAAGTTCGTGGGCTGAAAGGGGTTGTGCTTGTGGGATCGAGCGTGATCGTGCCGTCATTTGCTGAACTTGGAATGGTGGGGGCAACGGTGGTTGGGGGTGGTGGAACGGCAGCGTTGGTGATCGAAACGTTGTCGAGGCTGAAGGTATCGGTTGTCGAACCCTGGGATCCACCTAGGCCAATCCGGCCGATGATTCGGGGGTTGCCAAGATCCGCCGCAGAGAACCCAAAGTATGTCCACGTATTAGCTGGGGCGCTGATGGGAATGATTGTGGAAATTTGGCTGAACACGTCATCGTTGCCGGTGAAGAGTTGCAGGTTGGCGCCGGTCGTTCCGCCGTGTACCCATAACGAAACGACGGTTGCAGGGCCGACAAGGACTGGCTCGCCAGTACGAAACGACACGGCACCCCAGGCTGAATCGATTTTCGCGGAGAACGCCGCGCTGCCGCTTTGTGTTGGGCTGGTGGAGGCGGGGTTGGTCGTGGCGTTCCACGAGTAGTTGTTCCACGAGGATCCCATCGCGTCGGCGTAGATGCTTGGGGACGCAGCGGCTCCTGATGGGGTGGCGGAGCCGATCAGGCTTAGGCCGAGCCCACCAACGGTTACGCAGGCAACGGTTGCGGCCGTGAGACGTTTGCTGGTGCGTGCCGATCGCTGGCTTCGTGTTGATCGTGCTGGCTGAGCCGAGAGTTTGGGCGGAACTGATTGCGCTGACCGTACTGACGGGGTTGTGTGTGGGGACGCGCCGCTATCCGAGGTGCTCGAACCCAATGCTCGGTCGAAGTGCTCAGAATTGCTGGTGAGGCGGTCCATCGTGTCTCCTTGACTCAACGGCGGTGTGGCAACCCAAACTGCTCGTTTCAGCACTATCGGCACAAAGCCCCAGGAACTGAAGCCCCGAACGATGTCTGCCGGCGACTGTCCGGGTAAGGAAACCGGCCTAAAGCCGCCTTGGTTTGTCACGAATTGAACAAGCCTTTCTTGCCCCTTTCTTGCCCGGTCCGACGAGGCGATAGGGGCTCCACAAGATGATGATCCCCTGCCATGGTGGGGTCGGGCGTGACGTTCGTCGCAGGCTCTCACTTGGATTACTCGCAGGGTGGGCATCTATCCTTGAGCGTCCTCTTTGAACGGTTTCACGCTCGGCGCCTGCCTGGCAAGCCCCAAACCGATGGAGCGGGATAAACGTTTGAAAGCGAGTGGGGTCACCTATGGCACAAGTTGGTAAACAGTCTGGGCGACCTTCCGTTGTTCCGGTCCAGGGACGCAAGGCTGTCATCGTCGGGGTTGGTCAATACCGCAAGAACCCGAAGTTCGATGGCCCCTTCGAACCGTGGGAGCCCGCCCAGGCCATGGCCGACGCAATTGAACGTGCCATCCAAGATGCCGGTGCCCACGGCGATCGCGCCGCCGACACCATTCGTGCTGAGGTGGGTCTGCTCGCCTGTGTTGACCCCATTTCGTGGGGTTATGACGATTTGTGTGCGACCACCGCTACGAAAGCCGGGATTCCCGTAACGGTTGAAGGAGCCACAGTCCCTCCTGGTGGGAATTCGCCTGGCGATCTCATGATCGGAATTATGAACCGCATGGCGGAAGGAACGTTGTCGATTGCCGTCCTTGCTGGTTGCGAAACGTTGTATTCACGTCGCCGGGCTGTGAAACAGGGCATCGAGCTTGATTGGACTCCCACCGATGCCCCCAGAGATTTCTTTAAGGGGCAACGTCCGCTTACGAATGACGTGGAGAAGCGCCACGGTTTGTATGCGCCCATACAATGTTATCCGTTGTTTGAAAACGCGCAACGTTTCGCTGCCGGTCGCACGGTACGTGAGCACCAATCGTTCCTGGGAACCTTCATGGCGCGCAATGCTGCGGTGGCAGCCACGAATCCCTATGCCTGGTTCCCAAATGCGTGGACTCCTGCGCAAATTGCTGATCCCACGGCCGATAATCGTTGGGTTTGTTTTCCGTATCCCAAGCGGATGAACGCCATCATGGAAGTCGATCTGGCTGCGGCCTGTGTGATCATGACCGAAGATGAAGCCAATCGGCGGGGGATTCCTGAAGCTTCGCGGGTAACGGTGTTGGGTGCCGGTGCCGCCGTTGACGCTTGGACCCCAACGGAACGTCTTGACTTCACCTCCTCGCCGGCAATCCGTGCCGCTTCAGAGGCTGCTTTCGCCCACGCTGGTGTGTCTGTTGACGATGTTGACCTGTTTGATTTCTATAGCTGCTTTCCTTCTGCTGTGGCGATGGCCCTTGGTGAATTGGGGATTGCCGCTGATGATCCACGTGGGGTTACGCAAACGGGTGGTTTGGCCTATGCGGGCGGCCCCGGAAACTCCTACGCCATGCATGGGCTTTGCGCCATCGTGGAAAAGATGCGGGACAGCTTCGGCGGCGAGAATGCACCCACCGTTGGTTTGATAAGTGCACTTGGCATGACGGCGACAAAGCATGCGTACATGGTTGTTTCCAATGACCCCGCTCGTGTTGGTGCTGCCGACGGGTTGGGTCACAAGGTTGCGCTGCCTGCTGAATCCGTGACGGGCCCAACCTTGGTTGATGAGGTTTCTGGTGAAGGGCTTGTTGAAACCTACACACTGGAGTTTGATCGTGATGGGTCGCCGACCCGTTCCATCATCGTGGTGCGATTTGATGACGGCACCCGCACCGTGGCCAACGGATCCTGCTCACCCGAAGAAGTACGGGCACTTATGGAATCGGAAGGTATTGGTTTGCGGGTTGGTGTGTTTGGTGGGGTGGCCGGTGAAGGCGATGCCAATGTGCCCAACCGTGCCACCCTGCTCGGGCGCGTGCCTGCAGGGTCTATGGGCGCTTCGAGTGAAACGGTTTCCCAGTGACGGTGCTTCCTGGCCCGGGTCTTACCAAGCTTCGCCCGCCGGTTGATACCCGCTCGATGGTGAGCCGTTCCCCAGGTGCCGTGATTGGCCTCAACGAGGTTTCCTTTCCTGGCGTTCGTATGCCTGATCGGCTTCGCGATGTTGATTCCGATGGTGTTCGCATCCGGGTTTTGGAGTGGGGTGCCCCCGATGCTCCTCCGCTCTTGTTGGCCCATGGTGGAATGGACTTTGCCCTCACGCTCGGTGCGTTTGCTCCGTTGTTGGCCGACGGTGGCTGGCGTGTGGTGTCGTGGGATCAGCGGTGCCATGGCGATTCTGATTGGGCGCCGATGAGCGGGTGGGCTTCTGATATTCGCGATGCCGCCGCAGTGCTTGATTCGACCACATCGGAACCGGTCCCGATCCTGGGTCATTCAAAGGGTGGGAACCTGATTGTGCGCTTGGCTGAGGCGTGGCCGCATCGGTTCAGTCATGTCGTGAACATCGATGGGTTGCCTTCGACAAGAACCCATGCTGCGGCTGAACTCACCGACGAAGACCGCACGGAGCGCCTTGGTGTTGAGGTTGTCTCGTGGCTTGATCATCGTCGCAGGACCAAACCTGATTCGCAACGCAAGCCTGGCACGCTCGAAGAATTGGCTCGGCGTCGAGCAGCGATGAATCCCCGGCTCACGCACGAATGGCTTTGCTATCTGGCGTCTACTGGTGCGGCGTTAAGTGCTGATGGTTGGCGTTGGAAAATTGATCCAATGTTGCGTCCTGGTGGATTCGGCCCGTGGAAACCCGAATGGGCCATGCACGGTTTGCCCGGGTTGCCGATGCCGTTTCTGGCCTTTTTGGGGCTGGAATATGAGGCGATGGGTTGGGGTACGCAACCGGAGGACATCATGCGATGGTTGCCTGAAGGTGGCCGCCTGATTGTGCTGGAAGACACCGGACACTTTGTACACATAGAACAACCGGGTTTGGTTTCTGATTTGATTCTTGAGTTTCTCGGAACACCACGTTCTGCATCTGGGTCTGTATCTGTATCGACGGAATCCACGGGGTCTGGCTCATGAGCTCAAACATTGCTCCAAATGCGACTGCCGTTGCCGCTCTCACGACTGAAGCAGGCTTGGTCGAAACGGGCTCGGTGCAGATGTTGAACCATGCGCGCTTACGTATCGCGTTGCACTGCTTGCGGGCTGGAACCGGTCAAGCATTGCTGCTGTTGCACGGGCTTGGTGAGCAAACTGTTGCCCTGGTCCCATCCTGGGCTACTAGCTGGACCGGGCCGGTCTACGGTTTGGACTTCACCGGTCACGGATTATCGGATCGCCCGGTTGGGGGAGGCTACAACTGCGAGTTGCTCATGGCTGATGTTGATACGGCGCTTGAGGCTATTGGTGCTGCCACCATCGTTGGGCGTGGATTGGGTGGGTATGTGGGCTTACTAATAGCCGGTGCGAGGCCCAAGATCGTTCGGGGTCTGGTAATTGCCGATGGTGTTGGTCTAGCGGGTGGGGGAGTTCGCCCGGGAGCGCAAACGATCGGGGCACCAAGTGTCCCGGTCACTCCTAGCCCGGCAGCGCCAGATCCCTTTGTGTTCCTTGAACTCACCTCCGATGTTCGCCCCGCCGACTACGCCGTGAACTTCCTGCGCTCGTGCGTGGCTGGTTCCCATCTTGCCCTACCGGTTTCGGTGGCCGCAGCGTTCCGTCCGCCGTGGCTCCAAGCAGTCTGCGAACATCCCAGCGTCAACGTGATTACGATCTCCGAAGCGCTCGCTGCCTACAGCGCGGCCTAGGGCATTGTTCGTGGATTGAAGCACGAGCGGAGACAGTCCAAGCATCCACCGGTCGGTTACACAGAGGTTGACGACGTCAGCACGGCTTAGGAGTTCGTCCGCCGCTCAAGTAGTGACCTTCGACGGCTCGCCAAACAGCTACTCAAACAAGAACCCAAACGAAGAATGACCCATTGAAAGAAATTGACTATGGTACCGAATTCCCGTACCATTTCACCATGTCTGCACTTTCGTTGACCGAAGCTCGCCGCCGTCTCTTTCCGCTTGTGCGCGAAGTGAATGACAACGCCGAAGTCATCCAAATCGGTTCCGGAGACGACACGGCGTTCCTAGTTCCAGCCGACATGTGGCGTTCGATTTCCGAGACTGCCTACTTGTTAAAGAGCCCGGTAAACGCGGCACGACTACGCGATGCGATTGCTGACGCTGACGCGGCAGTCAACCAATTTCACAAGCACGTCGACTCGCTTTCGGAGGCTTCCTAGGCGTGAGGCTCGTCTTTCAGCGGCAGGCATGGGAAGACGTGTCATGGTTTGCGATACATGATCGAACGTTGTTTAAGCGGCTGAGCAGGGTGATTGAAGACGCTCTTCGAGACCCACACGACGGGATCGGAAAACCAGAGCGACTTGTTGGAGATCTATCGGGCTGGTGGAGCCGCCGAATCACCGACGAGCATCGTCTGGTCTACCGGGTGGAGACATCCATCGAC
>JAYSVF010000156.1:0-24427 GCA_043718695.1 Acidimicrobiia bacterium
TGAATGGTTCCATTCCCCAATTGGTTCCCGCTACTCGTAATGACCGCAAAGCCTTTGAGGCCAAAGTTCGTGCCGAGGAGCTTGAAGCTCGGGAGGCGGCGCGGAAGTCTCGCGACCGGGCCCGTGGTGCGCGAGCAGTGAAGACCCCGATCGCCGACTCCGCGGCGAATCCCAAACCCCAAGCAACTCCTTCAGAACCAGTTTGGGCAAAACCTGCACAATCGGCAGAATCGGTGCCATCGAATTCAGGTGCTCCGGTGGTGACTCCGTTGGTGAACGGGAACGAGTCACCGTCGATTTCCGATTCTCTGTCGATACCCGATTCTGATCCGACCGGTTCGTGGATGGCCAACCCTGGTTCTGGTCTGTCGGATGGCTCCAATCGGTAGTCCTGGGCGTCAACCAGGTAGCAAAACCGCCACCTCTGCCAAGTTTCATACGGCGTAACCAGGTGGTTTGCGCGAAAAGCCGTTCTTTGCGGGGAATTAGGGATTGGGCACGGGTTGGTGTCGTGTAGGATTTTCCGGCTTCGGGGCTATAGCTCAGTTGGTTAGAGCGACACACTGATAATGTGTAGGTCGCTGGTTCGATTCCAGCTAGCCCCACGTGAATGCACTTCGACGTGCCCTATTTTCCCTCGGTGTAGCGGGGATGATAGGTGCCGTGTTACGACTACGTGGCACCGGAGGCATTGCGCCCCAACAGGGTGGCTGGCGGGAACTTTCCGGCCCGGATCTTCGGTAGGTTTTCTTTATGGCTACCGTCCTCGTTGTGGGTTGCGGGGTCGTCGGCGCCCGAACTGCCCGTCAGTTGCTAGGTATTGCTGGTGTCTCCCAAGTTGTGTTGAGCGATCCCAGAACCGAGCATGTGAACAATGTCGTGGCCTCGCTTGGAGCGAGAACTTCTGAAATCGGCAGCCGTTCCTGGGTTGATGTTGCCCCTGCTCTAGTGGTCATTGCTTCTCCTCCAGGCCACCGCAGAGCCGCTTTGAAGGCCTTGTCGCACGGTGCGCATGTTGTTTCCGTGTCGGATTCCATTGATGATGCCCAAGCGCTAACCGGGTTACACAGCCAGGCACTAAGCGCTGGTCGCCAAATAATTGTTGGTGCCGGATTTTCGCCTGGGCTTACGTGTTTGTTGGCCGTTCATGCTGCAGCAGAGTTTTCTCGTGTCGATGAAATTCACGTGGCTAAAACGGGGACCGCCGGGCCGGATTGTGCTCGACAACACCATTTGGCACTGCGCAGCGATTCCCGGGATTGGCGCGACGGCCAGTGGGTTTCTAAGCCTGGCGGATCAGGCCGTGAGCTTTGTTGGTTCCCTTCACCGGTCGGGGGTCTTGATTGTTACCGGGGTGCTTTAAGCGATCCGGTGTTGTTGCATCCGGCGTTCTCAAGTGTCGAGCGGATCACTTCACGGTTGTCTGCCACCCGGCGGGACCGGTTAACTTCCCGGCTGCCCATGATGCGCAAACCTCACGCTGAAGCGGGTGAGGGTGCGGTTCGAGTTGAGGTGCGAGGTATTCGCCAGGGGATTGCCGATTCGGTCATCTTGGGTACCATGAACCAGCCCTCCATCGGTTGTGCGGCGGTATTGGCCGAGGTCACCGGTATCGTGCTGGCTGGTGAGACGTTGCGGACGGGGGCCGGCGGTGTGGCGGAAATGATCGCAGCCGCGCCCACATTGGCGAAGCTCGCTGCAAAAGGCATTCGGTGCTCCCGTTTTGAAGGTGCCTCAGCCACCACAGCCCCAGCCAACCCCACGGAGTAGAACGATGCAAACTAGCGCCGTCCACCAAACCCACCGTCGCCTGAAGGAAAAGTTCAGCAAAAACGAAAGAACCCCCGCCGGAGCGAGGGTTCTTCTTGCTGGTGGAGATGAACGGGATCGAACCGTCGACCTCCTGCTTGCAAAGCAGGCGCTCTACCAATTGAGCTACATCCCCATTTCGGGAGCTAACAGTTTGGCACAGACAACAGGCTCAGTTGCTCAAATTTTGAGTGTGTCTGGCAAAAGTGGGTATGTCGGCTGAGCCCTCAGTCTTCCGGTGTGTTTTTGTCGAGGAGGCGCAGCTGGTCAAACCGGTTTCGAGCTACCAGAAGGTAGAACAAGAACGCCATGGCTGAAAGTACCGGTGCGGCCCAAAGCCCAATGTTGTCGGCGACCACTCCGAGAAGCAACGATCCAAAGGCCGCGCCAAGATAGAACATTTGCGAGTAGCTCCCGAGCACACGGCCGCGGAATTGATCTTTGACCTGGAGTTGCAACGCAGTATTGAGCGCGGCGGCGACTGCACCGTTGGCCATTCCGGCCACGGCAAAAGAAAGGCAACCAAATACGAACGAATGGGTACTGATGAGAGCAATCGAGGCGAAGCAGTAAGCCAGGATTGCCACTTGAGCGAGCGTGGAGCGCTTGTAGCGGTTGGCCAACAGGCTTGATCCGAGGATGCCGAGCACCCCACCGATTCCAAAGGCACCGAGAAGGATTCCGTTGTCGTTGGCATTGTGACCAAACTGTTCCTTGGCGAGTGCCGGTGCGAGGCCGGAGAGCCCAAAACCAAAGGCCGCGTTGATGAGCGACGTTAACGGTGGAAGCATCAAATTGCGCCGCCCCAACAGATATGCCCACCCTTCGCGGACATTTGCCAAGGCAGCTCGCATGCCGAAATCGGCGTCGGAAGCTAGGGCGACGCGTTGATTGGGTAAGCGCCAAAGCACCGCGATGATGATGGGATAAGTAAGTGCGTTGGCGAGGAAACATCCCGCTGGACCGAAGCCCTTCAGGGTGACGGCGGCAAGAATCGGCCCCACCGAACGAGCAATGTTGAACTGCATAGAGTTCAGGCGGACGGCAGCGGGGAGATCTCGGGTGGGAACAAGGCTGGGGATGAGGCTTTGCCACGTTGGTGAAGTCAATCCATTGCAGATCGACCCGATTAGCAGGAAAGGAAAAATGGTTCCGATCGTGGCGCTGCCGAAGACCCAAAGCACCCAAAGACCAAACGCGACCAAACCCAGAGCTGCCTGGGTGACCATCAGTACCCGTCGTCGTTCATATCGGTCGGCCAGAATTCCGCCGGGCGTGTTGGCTACCATTCCTACAAACATGGAGGTGAATGCGGTAATTCCCAACCAAGTTGTGGAGTTGGTGATGTCGTAAACCACGAAGGGTATGGCCGTGGCTTGCATCCACGATCCGGCGTTTGAGACCACTGCGGAGAGGAAGAACCGGCGAAAGTCCTTCTCTCGAAGGGGTCGAATGAGACCCCCGTCTGCCGATTCGGGATTTGGAGAATATTGCCGCAGCGCTTCTCCGGGCTCGTTGATGGCCGTTGACGTTGGAACGGCGGCGTCAGTCGGCATTGTTTCCAGCGTACGTGTGAGGGCGTTGGTTGACCATTCGAAATTCGACCGGAGCAGAAGAGAACGAGTGCGAAGAGATCGATGTTTGGTTGACTAAAGACCGTTTCCTCCCGATCAGAGCGCACTCTCCTACGATCGAGGTCATGGCATTTCGTAGTTGTACCGTCGCGACGGCAAAGCAATCTTTGGCTCGCGTGAGGTTTCGTTCTCTTGGTGGTTTGGTGTTAGTTGGGGCCCTCGCCGTGAGCGCAGGGCTTCCAGCGACTGCTGCCACTCGCAAGGTTGTGGTGCGGCAGAAAGCAAGCAGCCGCAAGCCAGTTGTTGGGAAACCGGCGCCGGCAGTTCCTCAGGCACCAACCACTGCAGCCCCCACAAGCACTGCATCGGTGTCAACGGTGCCTATCACGGTGACAACCGTTGCCGTGGTTCCATCCGCTTCCGCAGGCGGAGCCGGAACGTTAATTTCGGCCAGTCCCTTAACGGGTGCGCCTGGTGGGACGACGGGCTACAAGGTTCGGTACAAATCCGTATCTCCCGCTGGCGCTCCGATCGAAGTCACGGGTTTGGCGTACATTCCGAAAGCCAAAGCCCCGTCAGGCGGATGGCCAGTGCTTTCCTATGCACACGGAACCGTGGGTTTGGCTGATCGCTGTACGCCGTCGAACAATATTTCCGCCATTGAAAACACTGTCGCTGGGGCGTTTGCTGCTCTCGGGTTTGTCGTCGTCGCCTCGGATTATGAGGGGCTCGGAACACCCGGACGTCATCCCTACATTGTTGGGGTTTCTGAGGGACGTGGTGTGCTCGATATCGTCCGCTCCGCCCGACAAATTCCTGGTGCGACGGTATCGAATCGGTTTGTCACGTGGGGGCATTCACAGGGCGGACACGCAGCGTTGTTTGCTGGTGAGCTTGCCGCAACCTGGGCTCCGGAATTGAAGCTCCTGGGTGTGGCAGCGGGTGCTCCTCCTTCGCAGCTCACCAACGTGGGCGATTCGGTTTCTAACTCGCCGTATCGGGGGTACATGTTCATGGTCGCTGCTGGATTGCAGGCTGCTGATCCAACGTTGAACTTCAACGACGTGATGACCGCAAAAGCCCAAGAGATTCTTCCGGTGGTCGATACAGGTTGTAACAGCCAAATTTTCTCGGCGTTCAACAAGGTCCCTTTGGATCAGCTGCTGATCAAGGATGCTTTGCTGAGGGATCCGTGGAAATCAGCGTTGGCTGCCAATGAGCCCGGCAAGGTGAAAACGAATGCGCCGATCCTGATTATTCATGGGGATAAGGACGAGCAGATTCCGATCGAAACAAGCGCCGTGTTGAAGAAAAAGCTCTGCGCGCTTGGCAATTCGGTGGAACGCAAAATCTACCCTGGCCAAGATCACGGTGGTGCCGCCCTAGCTTCACTCTTTGAAGTGACGGCTTGGTTGTCGTTGCGAGTCGCCGGCCTCCCCGCCACCAACGGTTGTTAATCGGCTTGCGTGTGAAGGGTGTCGGCCCCAAAGCTGAGAGTGCCGTTCCCGGTCTCACCTCTTTTGCCAAACACCCAGGTACACTTACATAAATGCGACTATTTGCGCGGCGAGAGGGTGCGGTCGCTACCCCAAATCCCGAGGTTTTACGGCAACGCCTTGAGGCGCTTGCCGGGGTAGATCTACGGCTACCGAACTATCACGAGTTTTCGGTATTGGCTCGCGGCGGGTCCTCGGTGGTGTTTCTGGCCCGTGAACGCAGAATTGATCGACCGGTAGCGATCAAAGTTCTTCCGCCTGACAAAGAACTTCATGCCGCCAAACAGTTCGAACGGGAAAAGGAGATCGCAGTCTCGCTTGGTCGGCATCCCTACATCGTGCAGGTGTTTGATGCCGGAGCCGCATCGGATGGATCCCCGTTTTTGGTGATGGAGTATTTCGAGCGGGGATCGTTGGCGGATCGACTCCGTAATGAGGGTCCTCTCTCGGTAGACGAAAACCTCAGCATCATCGAAAAAATTGGCTCAGCGTTGCAAGCTGCGCACGATGCGGGCATTCTGCACCGCGACGTGAAGCCCAGCAATATTTTGTTCTCCGAGTACGGTCCGTCGCTCAGTGATTTTGGTATTTCGAGGTCAGTGAGCAGAGGCGAATGGACGCAATCTCTGGCCCATTTCACTCCGTGGCATTCCGCGCCAGAAATCCTGGAGGGTGACAATCCCTCGATTGCTTCCGACGTGTACTCGCTTGCTTCCACCATGTTTACGACCCTTGATGGTCGTCCGCCTTTTGTGGTGTCGGGCGATGATCGCTCGCTTGCCTATCAACTTCGTGTGTTGAAAGATCCGCTGCCGACGCTCTTACGACGTGATTTGCCCGCTGGACTGCAAAACGTTTTGGTGAAAGCCATGGCGAAGCTTCCGGCGGATCGCTTCGATTCGGTGACGGATTTTCTGGCTGCTCTTCGCGCATTGTCAACCGTCTCGTCAGCAACTCCTACGGTGGGTGGGCAAGCCAAAACTCCGCAAGCAGATCGTGTGAAGCCACCTGTAGCTGCGCTACCGGACGGGGATTCGGCTCCAACCCTGCAAACCTCGTCTGTCGCTAACCCTGTCTCTAACCCTGTCTCTAATCCTGTCGTTGAACCCGTGGATGCCCCGGATGTTCACGATTCGCAAGCCGGCGGTCTTGGCGGTAGTCCGACAACTGCACCTACATCAAACGCCGTCGGGCAGACTTCGTCACTCGAACAGGCGGTGCACTTAACCGACTGGCAAGGCGAATCGGGAGCACCTGTAGAACCCGACGATGAAGATGCAATGTTTCGCCCCCCTTCCAAGCCCGAGCCCACGAAACTAGTAAGTACACGTGATGTTGAAGCGGTTGAGTTTGCTCCCTTGGTAGGTGGGGTTGACGCCAAGCGCGTTGAGCCAATCGGTCATGCGGTTAGGGCTGCAGAATCGGTCGAAGGAAGCTATGGGGCGCCGCCCGTTGTTGGTGCGCCTGAAGCCATTCGCTCGGCGGCCCCGGTCCATGAACCGCGCGCTGAATCACGCGCTGAATCACGCAATGAACCTCGCAATGCAGCGGTGCGGGCGGTCCTGCCCCTCGAGCAGTTAAGCCCGGCAGAAGAGGAAGCGACGGTTCTTGGTCAACGTCGCGTTGTTGCCCCGGTTCTACCGGTACCGAATAAGCGCCAAGTTCCCTTGGCTTGGATAGCCCTGCTCGTCACTGCATTGATAGGTGGACTTGTTATCGCGTTTTACCCTGGGGAGCGGCCGTCTAATTCGGTTGCGCAGCCACCTACGGAAACGACCGTTGGTCAAGCCGGAGCGGGTTCCACCATTGTTCCGGCCAGCACACCGTCACCAAGTACACCACCGGTTGACCCCCTTCCGAGGGTGTCAGCATCAAGTCCTCAGCAGGTTACGGTCCTTGAAAAACTTGAGGATTCCGGGGAGTTTTCGTTGGCCGAAATTCGCTGGACGGATGGGACACCACCACTCGTTGCAGCCTATGTCGCTGCCTCGAAACAGGGCGATGTTCCTAGGGCTGTGCCGATCGAAGATGCGACCTCGAAACGAGCGGTCATTGTAGGGATCGATCCGAAGGCGGCTTACTGCTTCTGGGTAGTCGCCTTTGATACCGCAGTGCGTCCGATCGTGCAGTACCGCTCTGAGCAACAGTGTGTGCGTGGTGGAGTTCCGTACAGTTTTCAGTAGTACGCGTACGTTTTAAATAACCTTCAACGACGCAAACGTTGACACGTAGAAATAGGCGCGCATAGTACGTATATGGGTCTATCTTCGGGGATCAAACAGGAGTAACGCTTTTTCTTTCGGGGTTGCTGCCGCTCGTACGCCCTGAAGAACTTGGTCTGATGCTGCCCATGCGCTGGCGATTTCAGCGGCGGTTGGTTCGGTCGACGAAAATTGTGATTTCTCGCAGGCGAAAGCCATAGCGGTCAACGGGTCGGTGAGCGAGCGAAACCGCTCGGCCGAGACCGTTCGCTGGGTGTACTCGTTCAATGTGTCGCCACGGTTGATTGTCTGGTCGCAGGCGGCCAAAGATCTTGTCGCTTCCTGCCATGCCCCAAATATGGCGAGCCGGCCGGTTTGGAGTCGTCGTTTAGCACTCCGGTTACGAACAACGAATGACGTGAGGCCTAGAACCAACAGCACGCCGAGCACGACAAACAAGAACACCCAAACCCATGGTGAAAGCTTGAAAGCCTTTGAAACGGCGACGGTTGGTTCGATCTCTTCGGCCACCGTGCTCGGTACGGTATCGGGTACGGTCGTGGTGGTGGCATCGTTGGCTCCGGCGGGATCAGGTTTTGGTTCTCGTGCCGTTGATTCCGCCTTTGGTGTTGGGTCAAACGGCACCCATCCAGCATCAGCAAACAACACTTCGGGCCAGGCTCGGGCCTGCCTTGCCGTAACCGTTACCGCTTGCGGGTCCTCGATTTCGATGCTGTTGATGTTGTCTGGGCTGTTGGTGCCGTCGAGAGCCTCTGTGGTTGCTGGCTCTGTTTCTGGGGAACCGGTGTCGTTAGGATCCACCACGAATCCAACGACCACCCGTGTGGGAATGCCAAGGGATCGGGCCAAGATGGCAAAGGCGACAGCGAATTGTTCAGAGGTTCCGCCTTCGCCTTGGGTTCCCTGGTCACGAAGTAAACGTTCTATGCGCGCATAGCTGTGTCCGGGCTGGGCGGCGGAATTGAATTGGTAGAACGAACGCAGATAGGTCTCGATGAGCGCAACGCGTTCTTGCGGGGTGGATGCACTTGAGGCAATCGTTTGGGCAATGTTGGTGAGGTCAGCGGGAATCTTTGGTGTAGCAAGACTTTCCCTGGCTTCTTGTGACGTCGCAAAATTCCCGAGGTTGGCTGGCGCTTGGGTGAACAGTGGATTTGCCTTCACTCGGTAGCGTGTTTTCGGTAGTTCGCCGTCTGGTTGATCGGTGGCAGTTTGCCCGTCAGCTTGCCCGGTTGACCGCGAATCTGAAAATGAAGTGTTGGGTGCCCGTTGGAGAACTACGCCGTGTTCCTGATCGAGGGCAATCGCGGTTCCGGTGAGTTCCGTTGGCCACCCGGGAACCGGAAGCCAACGTTCCGGGAGATCGGCAATGGTTACTTCGACGGATATCGCTGGTGCAGTTTTGTCGAGCCCGGTTCCACTCGGTGGTGAAGGGAGCAACGTACCGGTTTCGGTGTACCGAGTATTTGGGAGCCATCGTGCCCCATCAAAGTTGTCGAGCACGGCAATTCGCCAATGGGTGGGCAGCGCAACGTCAGAGTTCTTTACCCTCGGCGAAACGGTGAACATTTTCTGTTTGCCGTTTTGAGCCCAGTAAGGGACGTATGACAGGGGATCGATGGCCAGCGCGTCATCGTTTTGTAGCGGGGCAACATGGCGCGGATCGTAGGGTTTCCCAACCCGCTTCTTGTTCGCCGCAAGTCCTATGCCGCCGATCGTTGCGCCGAGCAAGGCAGTAAGTGCCACCGCCGTGAGAGCTTTTCCGCGAAATCCAAGTGGGGCTCGGTTGTTGGTTGGCAGCGACTCTCGTTGCCGATCGCCAAGCCCATGCCGGGCCGGTTGGCCCGGGTTTTGCTTTGTGATTTGTTGCGTGCTCCCTCCCGCCTTCCGAACGAGACCTTGGAGGAAACCGTGTTGCCCGGAGGCCCGTGTCGCTAATCGGCTGTTGGCGCTCAATGCTGCCAGGATTGCAGTACTTGCCCCGATCGCAGCCGCCAAAGCTGGCCACGGGGCACGGGTGTTTGCACCGTAAAGCCGTGCGGAAATAGCGATCACCGATGGTCCAACCATGGCCGCCGGTAACGCCCGCTGCCGAACAGCAAAGTACATACCAGCCGACGTTCCCATTACGACAACGATCACGAACACGAGGCTTCGATCCACGTCGAAGTTCATGGGTATTGGGCTGGTGAGCATCCGGGACCAACCGTTGCGGAACGCATCAACAAAGGCGCGAAGCGAACGTGACGAAGGAATTGCGGTGCCCCCGGTGCTGAGTGATCGGAGAGCCGTGAGGTGGGCCGTAACGAACACCGCTCCAACAACCAAAGCCAGGCAGATCACGACACTTTGACGCCTAGCAAGCCAGGAAACGATCGAAGCTGTGGCCAGTGAAACGAGAGCGGGAACGAACAGCGCGGAAGAGGGGAAGATTCCCGCCCATGCCGTGGCACTCAAAGCACACAGTGAAAGGGTTAAGAGTACGGGCAACACGGCGAACAGTGAAGTTCTGACGGGCACTTGCGCTCCGCTTGCCCCAGTTCGAACACGTAACAACTTTTGGAGGCCCTGCAAACCTGGGCTCATAGGTGTTCCATTTCTGGCCAGAGTTTCACAAACGAATCGGCATCATCACAGTGCCACCGCAGGTGCGAAGCTGCCTGAATCGGTCCGGTTGCTAGGTGTGCATTTGATGTGGAGCCCTTAGCGAAAGCGGAGCCAGTTTTGGAGGTGGACGCAGTGGTTCGACCAATTTCGATGAGATGGGTTCTTGGTGATCGTCGGCCCATCATTGAGGCGGCTTGTCGCACAAACTCACTGGTATCGCTCTGTTCACCGCGTGTGGTGAGAAGAAACTGCTTCCCGCCGGGGCGCAGCGTTTTGAGGCCGGCGGATTCATGGTCGATCCCCACACCAGTCGGGGAGGCGAGCGCCAGCAATCGCAAAGCTTCCGTCGACACGATTCCCGCGTTCTGTTCGGCGGTACCGCCGCTGCTGGTGCGAATACGGCACCGCTGCCCGATTTGCGCGGCGTATGTAGCAATCGACGCGGCAATTTCAACCAAGTCTTCGTAACCCTGGTGAACCAACGCGGCTGAAGGTTGGTTAGGTTCCATGTTTGCGGAGTTTTGATTGGGAGCGCCAGTGTTGTCGTCGATCACGATCAAAATATCGTCAACGATTTCGTCCAACGTTTCTCGCACCATCAGCTCTCCAGCACGAGCTGAAGTTTTCCAGTGGACCCGGCGAAGATCGTCGCCAACTACATAAGCACGCAGACGATCAAAGGCAATGGAACTACTAAGTGCAGGGTTCGCGGTGCGGGCCGGGGCCTGTTGCTGCCGGCCGGTTGCTTCGCCGAGTAGGTCGTGAATTTTGGGGCGAACAAGAATTGTTTCCACGGCGTCGAAGTTTCGGGTTTTGCGCCACAGACCAAAGACATCGGCCTGCTCAAATCGAAGGGGGCCGAGTTGGTATTCCCCTCGGGTTGATTTCGGCAACACGTAGGAGGTAACAATTTGGCCTTTTGGATCGATGCGTCCAACGCGAACCGGGATTGCTTGCCCTCGTGCGTCTCCGCCGGCACTTGAAGAGTTTGTCGTTCGGTTGGACGGTGAGCCGCCCGGAACCGCTGCTTGATCGTGGATCGCCGTGCTTCCGGCGGTTATTTGTTGCAGCGTTTCGTAGAGGACACCGCCGTAGAACTTCTGGGTACTTATATTGCTCACAGCAACGGCGCCGGCGATAGCTTGTCCGGCTTCAAGCTCGGTGGATTCAAGCATACGAACGACCGAAATCGCATTGTGCCCGCGAATCCACATCCAACCGATGGCCAGGGCCACCAGCGCACCGAGAGCAAGCGCGATCAGTTCGCCGTAACGGAGGGCAAGCCCGGCAATGCCCAAAGCAATACCAAGCAGTGACGTTGTTCGTCCGCGGGAGGTAAGCATGGGCTAGCGAATGTTTTCGGCTGTCGGAGGAAACTGAGGCGCAGAACTAGGTGGTTACAGGGCGTGGCACGGGTGTGTTGGCGATGGCACTCTGCAGCACATCGCCTACCGTTCGTCGCCGCTGCACGCCAAGCCCCGAGAGTTGGAGGCGATGGCCGAAAACCGGAATAATAAGTTCACGTATATCTTGGGGCGTTACGTAGGTTCGTCCGGCGACGGCGGCACTTACTCGCGCTGCCTTCAACAAAGCAACCGTGGCACGTGGGCTCACGCCAAGGGCGATCTCCTCTTGTTGTCGGGTGGCGGTGGCCACCGAAACGATGTATTCGAGAATGGATGGTGCTGCGTAGATTGCCGCGGCCTCCTCGACCATGTTGGTGATGTCCTGCAGCGAGGCAACTGGTTGCAACGAATCAATATCTTTGGATTCGTGACGGCCATCGAGGATGGCCACTTCATCAGCGGCACTTGGGTACCCAATGGAGAGGCGCATGAGGAAACGATCGAGCTGCGCTTCGGGAAGCCGGTAGGTACCTTCCATTTCAATGGGGTTTTGTGTGGCAACCACCATGAACGGGCGCGGAACATCATACGGTTTCGCGTCAACGGTTACTCGGCGCTCTTCCATGACCTCTAGCAGGGCCGATTGTGTTTTCGGAGAGGCTCGGTTGATTTCGTCGGCCACCACGATGTTGGAAAAAATGCCACCTTTGTGAAATTCGAACCGGTGCTCGTTTTGGTTGTAGATCGTTACACCCGTTACATCGGAAGGCAGAAGATCGGGGGTGAACTGAATACGACTCCACGAGGCATCGATGGATCCCGCAATGGCCCGAGCCAATGAAGTCTTGCCAACTCCCGGTACGTCTTCAACCAGGAGATGGCCCCCGGCAAGAAAACACACCAACGCCTGGCGAACTACATCGGGTTTACCGACGAGGATCGAACCCACCGTGCGGTGTAGAAGAGAAAAAGTGTCTTGAAACGTAGCCATGCGATGCACAAACTCCAAAAGTAATTAATAAGCGCGCGTAAGTTAGCGTAGAATTGAAAGCCGGACACGCATGGTTGCGGTAGGTACTTCCACAACACTCAAGGGCATTGGGCGCCGGGCGGCAGGACTGTTCCATCTCCACATGGTCCACCAGTGCCACCTTCGCGGTTGGACCTGAACGACGTCGATGGTCCTTCACCGAAGGCGTTGACGGCCGAAACGGTGAAGGTTCTGCGGATGTTCTTGTTCACCGAGAAGTAGAAACTGATGCCAAGATCGGTAGTAATTTGCGGTCCGCTAGGTCCTCCGAGCACGCGGTACTCGGTGGCAATCCCCCCGGTCACGGGTGGGGTCCAATACACCGAGTAGGCACCGTTGCCATCGCCTTCGGCGTACAGGTTGCTGACCGGGCCGGGCGGAAGCTCGTTAACCAGAACCGTTGTGACCGTCGTGGTGGTGGCTGGAGGTGCGATGGTCGTAGGTGCTTCGGTCGTTGGAGGTGCTGTGGGGGTAACGGTTGTTGTTGGTGCGATGGTCGTTGTTGTTGGCGGGAGTGTTGTTGGTGTCGATGTCGTGGTGGTAACCGGCGGTGTCGTGGTGGGTGGGACGGTGGTCGTAGGTGCAACGGTCGTTGTTGTCGTTGATGTCGTGGTGGTGGTTGTGGTTGTAACCGGTGGCGTTGTTCCGATTGTTTTCGAGAACGAGCGAAGGGGACCTGCACCAGCTGGGCCGATCGCTTCAACGGTGAAGGTGAAGGGAACCCCGAGGTCTTCACCGATCGCCGAAACCGCGTCCGATGTTGACGCCGTGGTCAAGTTGCCACCGAAGCTTGTGGTGATTCGATAGCTCGTTACCGGCCCGCCAGTTCCCGGAGCGTTCCACGACATCATCACAATTTTTCCGTTACCCGTAAGGAAGGCGTTGAGTCCGCTGGGGGCGCCGGGAAGCTGGATTGCGGCGGTTGTGGTTGTTGTTGTCCCGGCTGTCGTTGTGGTGGCGATCGTTGTCGTCGGAACGGTTGTTGTGGTGGGACGTGTCGTGGGAACAACGGTTGACGTAGTCGTGGGGGCGGCGGTGGTCGGTACGGTTGGAACCACGTTTGTTGTGGTCGTGGTGGGACGTGTCGTGGGAACAACGGTCGAAGTTGTTGTGGGTGCGATTGTGGTGGGTGGTGCCGTTGGAGAAACTCTTGTGGTCGTGGTTGGGTCGACTATGAGTACCGGACGGGTTGTGCTGGGAGCCAAGGTCGTCAGGTTCGGTCGTGTGGTTGCAGTGGGGGTCGCTGTAGTTGACGTAACTACCGTGGGATTCACCACGAGAACCGTTGTTGCCGTCCGGGTCGTGGTGGTTGAGGCAGTTGGCGTAGTCGGAGTCGATCGCGGAGTGACCGTCGAGGTTGTCGGCCCGTTCGTTGTAGAGCTAGCGGATGGATTGCCCGATGGTGGAGAGACCGGAGGTCGTGTCGTGGTTGAAGAGGAAATCGTTGATGAAGAAACTACTGACGAGGTCGTGGAAGCTGTTGTGCTTGACGTTCGATTGGTTCCGCCTGGCGTGGTGGTGGTTCGGTCTGTCGCGACCGTTGTGGTCGTCGAATCGGTTCCAAGCCTTGATGGTGGAGACGTCGTGGTGGTTGTCGAGGCGGTTGGAGTTGTTGGGACCGTGGGAACGTTCCCACCAGGTCGGTCAGCAATCGAGGTGGTTGTTGCGCTGGTCGTTGTGGTTGTTGGAACTGGTCCGGGCAATCCCGGGAAGTCAATCCCTACGGTCGTCGTGGTGGTTGGAGGGATCGTGGGACGGGTGACCGCGGGTTCATCTGTTCGGGGGGAAATGGTGGTTACCCGAGGAGGCCTCGTTGTGGTTGCTACCGTGTCGTCTGGGTCGTCGTCATCGTTGTATTTGTTGTTCAACGTCGTGCTGGTGGCTGGAGCGAGTGTTGGTGGAGTTATCGGCGCTTGGGTTGGGGCAACTCGTTGAGGCGCGACCGTCGTAGTAGTCGTTGTGGTGGTTGGAGCCGCTGTTGTTGTGGCAGTGGTGGCTGCCGTCGCCGTGGCGAGCGAAGTTGTTGGCACGTTGGCAGATGTGGTCGATGGGACCGTAGATGCAACAGTCGACGGCGCTACCGATGAACCTGGTCGGGTAGGCACCACTGCAGCAACCAGTGTCGTGGTCGTTGTGCTCGTTGAAGTGGTCGTGGTTGTGGGTGCCACGGTGCGAGGCGGGGCTGTATCGGTCACTGTTGAGCTTCCGCCGCCCAACACTCCGCTACCGGCCGAACCATCACCAATGCCGCGAGCCTTGGTAATCACGGATCCATCGGGCCGCACGATGATGAGTCCCTCAGAACCGCCGGGGTTAATCCAGATGCGTTGTTCATCAACGGTCACATCGATAGAACCCGTTCCGGGAATAGCGATGGTTTGTATCACTGCGCCCGTTGCGTTAAAGACGATCATTTGGCGGGTGCGGTCATTGCGCAGATACACACGACCGTTCAACACGATTGGAGATGCAGTGAACGCGTTGGGGTCTTTGAGGTCGATTCGTTGCGGTGGTGCATCACCATTCACGAGCAACACAATTCCAGCGGCACTGGAAAGTACCGGTACGAGATCGCCCACTACGAATTGTTCGGGAACCCTGATGGCACCGTCGTTTGGTGTCTCCGATTTTGCGACGATGACGCCGTTGCGAACACGGGTGATTCGCCCGGGCTCGATTACGAGTGTGTCGCTGTTATTCGTGACCACCCGAGCGTTGTTGGCGCTTTTGGTTACTGCTACTCGCGAGGTTTCTTTGGCGGCGTCGCCTGCGTCGTTTGCACCCACCGAAACCAAGTCGCCGGCAGTGGTGAGTACTTGCAGGCCGCGGCCGTTGTCGACCGCTACATCGGAAATTGCGGATCCAATTTCTACGGTCTCGCCAGAAGCGTTTAGCCGGGTTGGATCGAACAGCGACAACTTGCCCGAAGGTAGCTCCGCCACGAATGTTCGGCTGCCTGCGACCCCTACCTGGATGTCGGTTGTAGGGAACTGCAACGAAGTGCCAAGCGCGCCGACGATGGAGTCAATAGCGACAACTGCGCCGTTCGTCTCGTCATGCACGACGGGGTTCCCGCCCCCATCTTGTTTGACGGAATAGTCAGTTCCGCTCAGTTGACGGGCGTTAATGGTGGAAACGACTTGTTCAGTAAGCGAGTTGTACTCAACAAGTTGTTGATTGACTGGATCAGCGACAAGAACATTGCCATCGGACACGTCTAAGCGATGGGCACGAACACCGGCGCCTGCCAACAACGGGATGGCCACGCTAGTGACCACTAAAACAACGGCAATAAACTTGGGAAGCTTTAACTTGAAGGCCCGGCGAGCAAAGGTTTCCCTGAGAAGTTGGGCTCTACCCAATAGGGAGGCTTCAGTAGCGGCTGGCACATCTCCTGAAGTCATGTTGTTCACCAATTCTTCTTCGTTGCCATAGCTAGGTGCGGATTGCTGGGTTCAGCAACATCAATCACCCAAATCCATGCGAAAAGCAAGGTTAAGGGCTCCTTCCCAAATCAGCAACGTCCAAACTGATGAGCCGTGACGGTTTTTCTTTAAACTTGAGGAAATCATCCAGTTTGTGGAAGAAGATCGTTCTTTGCTGCGGCTGTTGACGCTCAGCTCTGAGGTTCCAAAACTACCTACCTAGGACCCGGGCGTAATCTCAGTGGTTGCAAGCATGTGCCGGAACGCGTCCTTTAGATGTTCCTCTTGGTCAAGGGGCGCCGTTGCGTGAATCTGGGCGAACCAATGAACTTCATTGGTAAACGACAACAACAGCATGTTCCGTTGGTATTGAAACATGGGGATTTCATCAACGATGAAACTCAGTGATCTGTCTACAATCCCTTCGCCAAAGTGAAGGCCGCGCACCACGACTTCTGTGTACAGATTTTGGAGTTCGTCAAGCGTTTCCGCAGTCAGGTCCTCGATTGAGACGTCAGACTCAACACGAATGACTTGAATTGAAACGTTTGGTAAGAACGAGACCGCTAGTTCTTCTGGATAGTGCTCTGGAACGGCAATGGCCCAGGTATCGACGTTTTCTTCGAGCACCCACCCATCGGGCAGATCAATTGAGAGGCTCGGTGCCGTGATGCGAGTTTTCATTTTCCGAATAATCCCTTCCATGCATTTGTTACAGCTGTAGCACCGTTGCTAATCGCCCGACCAGCAGATTGGCCCAATTGCACTGCTTTTGTCCCCACTGCGGCTGCTGTGCTTCGCACCGTCGTGTCGACTCGTCTGTAGGTTGCAACAACCGCCTTGGCGGTAGGCGTGGCAGCGATTTTTCGGAATCCGTTTTGCACCCCGGTGCTAACTGTGCGTGCAACCTGTTTGACAGCTTGAACTGGCCGTGATGTGGCAACAACCTTGACCACCTTCTTTGCGGCGACTACTGCAGTTTGACTAACGACGGCGACCGCTTGCCCGGGATTTCTAGCCGCCCAGACGACGTTCTTCTTGGTTGTCGTCACATTTGTTGCAACATCTTGGCCAGTCACAGAACGGCTCACGTTATCGGCACCCTTTTGCGCAGCCGCTGTTGCTGTGGGAACGTCGATTTCAAAGCTCCCGCTTGCTTTGCCTCCCAACCCAACAACAATCATGGCTCCAGCTTGCAACTTGATTTTGTTCGCCGTAGCGGTGGCTTCGCCTTCGACTCCTGCTCCTGCTCCTGCTCTGCCCGCAAGCGTTCCTCCGAATGCGACGCCGGGGAAGATTTCAAGCTTGGCCCCGCCACCCAATTCGCCACCGACAAAAGCTTCTGCCTTTCCTCTGAGGGAAACCCCATTCGCGCCCCCGCTTACCGCAGCTTCGGCGCCAGCGTTCAGCCCCACCGAAGCGGTTCCGGTTCCCTCAAGTTTGAGGAGGCCCCGAGTGACTCCAGTTTTGGCGGTCGCTCGGAGGGTAGCTCCAGCGTTGAGTTTTGCGACCAATTCGGTCTTCCCGGCTTCCCGTTTCAGTGCGACGTTGGCGTTGGCGTGAACCCCAGCGGCGCCGGTTAACGCGACTCCCTTAATCTGACCAGTTCGAATTGCGCCCGCAAACAATTGCTTGTTTACGAAAACAGCTGAGGTAGAAACAGGAGAAGTCTTCTCGGTTGGGTTGTCGTGTGGCCCGGGCTTGTTGGTTGTTCCTGGCGTTGTTGTTGTTCGAATGGAATTGCCCACCGGGGTTCGTGTCGCACTGGAACGATATACGCGAACCTTTCCACCTGCACCTTTGAGAGCTTCAACACGCTTGATTTTTGTGGCGAATGGCTGATCGACCAACGGTTTGGTGTCTGGCACGTCAGTTTTTGGCTTTACTTCCGGTTTTGGTTTGGCCTTCGGCGGTGGCACTGGCCTCAAAACCGTTGCGCGGCGCACTTGCGGTTTTACGATCGGTGCTTTTGGCCGAGCCTTGGCGGCGATGCTGAGTTTGGTGGCTGCAGCTTTTGCTTTGCTGGCCGATGTTGTTGTTGCCGGCATCGCCACTCTTTTGACCGGCGCCTTCACGGTCGAGGCTTTGGCTGCTTGTTCGCGAACATAATCTGCACGCTTAGCAAGCTCGGTTGATCGGTTGCTGATTGTGGTGCTTTTGGTGGTCACTCGCTGGGCGACCGCTTGGGCCCTGGCCGGGACGGCCTTCACCGCGTTGTTGCGAGAGGTGTCAAGCTTCAGTTTGGTTGTAGTCGCCTGAGCCTTCGAAGTCTTAGCCTTGACCGACGCGGACACATTCTTGTGTGTCGTGGAAAGCTTTTGGAGGTGGTCGGCGTTGACCTTGGTTGCCATGATGAACCTTAAGACGGCGTAGTGGAAGTGGACTTAGAAGTAGAAGTGGTGTGAAACGCGAGCGTCCCTGTTCTTCCCTCAACGCCTGAGATGTTGAACCGTGACGAATCCTTTTCGAATTGACGACTTGTCGACTCAGTGAGCACCGGGTCTTGGTGGGGTCGCTGGTCGGGCGGGAGCCGGAGTGACGGTTTGGCCCGGCGCTGTGGGCACCGGGGTTGTTAGCTCGATGGTCCGGCGAATAGTTGGAAACAGTGCCTGACCCTCGGTGCCAACCCGGCCGACTACTCCGCCGCGATCGGCGATTGCATCCTCGTCTCCCCTTGCGCCAAGCCGGTAGCGCGTGCCTGCCCACGGCGAATTTCCCATCGCCACTGCAGTAACAAATGGGTCGCCAGTTGCGCCGGCGGTCACGACGCCTTGGTACCTTCGGGAGATCAAACTGATGTACGCAGCAATTCCCGCTTCTCTGGTGGCGTAAGTCTGATACCCCAAGCGATTTTGTGGCGTGACCGTTGCACCACGTATTCCCGCGAAGTTGTTTCGAGCAGTGGCGTTTCGTGATGTACCGGAGGCAGTTTCATTGTCGATTTGCGCTACAAAGGCAGGAACGGAGGTCGAGGGCACCCCGATGGCGGCAAGTTGCGGGGTTAACTCGTTGGCAATGCTCACTCGGAACCTGTCGGCCGGTGAAAGCGGTCGGGGAGTGGTGGGAGGAGTGGTGGGAGGAGTGGTGGGGGTTCTTGGAGCAGCCGGAGGTGGGGTCCGGACCGCAGGAGGTCTCGGTGGCGCACTGGTTGTGGTGGAGGGTCTTGTGGAAACGGGTCCTGAACGTGCAGTTGGGATTGCTGTCGTTGTGGGTCTGGTGGCCGTTGTCGAAGTTGAAATCGAGGTTTGGGGTCGTGCGGGAGTCTTTGCCAAGATCGTGATCTTGGGCCGTGTAACCGATACCACCCGCGAGGTTCCGCTCGTTGTGCCGATGAGTTGTCTCGCTGAGACGCCGCGAGGTAAAGGAAGTGGACGGAGCACTGTGGGCCGGCGTACTTGAGGCTTGACTATTGCTGGGCTCGACTTCCCTTTGGTCAAGGTTGAGAGCCTCGTGGCCGAAGTCTTCATCTTGGCGGCAGATGCGGTTGTTGCTGGCATTGCAACTTTGCTGGTTGGCGCTTTCACGCCCGAGGCCTTGGCTGCCTGTTCGCGAACATAGTCTGCGCGCTTAGCAAGCTCCGTTGATCGGGTGCTTATCGTGATGCTCTTGACAGTTACTCGTTGGGCGACTGCCTGAGCCCTGGCGGCCACGGCTTTCACGGCAGTGTTGCGCGAGGTGTCGAGCTTCAACTTGGCCGTAGTCGCCTGAGCTTTCGTGGCCTTGGCCTTGACCGATGCAGACACGTTGGTGTGCGTTGCCGAAAGCTTTTGCAGGTGATCGGCGTTGACTTTGGTTGCCATGATTGACCTTAGGACGTGAGGGGTAGAAGGGATTGTTGAGAGATGAGACCGATCGAGAGGTGTCGGGTGAGGCAGAGCTCCGCCCAGATGACGAACTGGCTCAGCAGCGGTGCTGCGAGTGCCTGGCTCCCGCTTTACGTCAGCAGAAGCGGTGTTCTTAGAAGAACGTTGGGTTAGAAAACGATGCCGCGGCCGCGGAGGAAATCTGCGGCATCATCCCAAGCGAAGTTGTGGCGGGGTGGCAGCACCGTGAGAAGGGATGCGTCTTCGCCAACTTTGGAGGAACCAACCGGGTTTGCGGCCATCCAGGCTTCGATCCGATTGGCTAGGCCGTCAAGACGGCTCTTTTCATCACGAATCCATGCAACGTGGCTGTCGAGCAAACCAGCAAGCTCGAGCAGCTCGTTTGATTCTTGTTCGAGCTCTTTGCGCTGTTGTTCCGCGTTTGTTGCGTATCGATCACGCATGGGGCCAGCCCAATCCGCTTCGAGTACTTCCTTCTCTACAAGCAACCCACCTTGTGTGGCGTGTTCCGCAGCGGAGCGAAGCTCACGTGCTGCTTGTTCTACTTCTGCTTCATCACCCAGCTGATCGCTCATAGTGTTCCAATGGTTAGACACGTAAATGTTACGTGTACGGATTAATAAGTACGTTTACTTAGTTTTGCGCTGTAACGAGGTTACGCAGCATTGCTGAACGCTCGTTGGTTGGATCAACCAAACCAAGGAGGCCTTGCATTGTTGAAGATTGTGTATCTGAGACCGGGCTTACCCAAGCAGTAGCGATGGGTCCGTTCGGCGTGATCACGTTGAGATTGTTCAGAAGTGAGTCGTATTCCGACGGATTCAGGACTGGTGAAACGATACCCTTGAGAACCTTTAGTTCAGGGTAAACACAGTCTGGCAGTGGTTTTGTAATGACCGGTGAGGGCACTTCTTTTGGCAACACGCAGACGAGATCTGGGGTCGGTTTTTCGATGACTGGCGAAGGAGCGTCTTTTGGTAGCACGCAGACAGGATCTGGAAGTGGCTTTGCGACGGCTTCTTCGATTTCGGCCACGGGTGCCAAGGTTGTCGAATCCTTAGGGATGGTCTGAACGTTGTCAACTCCGGAAGTTTCCGGAGTATCGATTGGGTCTGTTGCAGGAGGTGTGTCGGTTGATGAAACCTGATCACCAATCGGAGTTGCATCAGGCGAAGTGCTTGGTGCAACGTCGGTGGCCACAGATTCGATAACGGTTTCGCTTGTTCCCGGATCCGTTGAGGTCCAATCGTCAACGGGAACGAGCTGTGTTTCAACGGCTTCGGGCGAAACTTGCGGACGTCCAGTCCAAAGCGTTGTGCGTTGCAGTGCGGCTTGCATGGATGATGCGAACAGTGCGTGGTTGCCCGTAAGCAATGCACCAACTGGTCTCACGATGGCCAAGGCCTTGGTGATTTCCGCAGTGACCGCATTTCGGACGTCATCCCAAACCGAAGTTACGGTGAGCAATCCTGCGTTGATCCTTGTGTCTATCCCTGTCGTGACGAGTTCGGCAAGCTTTGGGCTTACCTGACCAATTGTTTTCAATAGGCCATCCATCACACTGCGGTACTTCGCCTTCACGTCGGCAAGGGTCTTGTTAACCCAGTCCCGAGCATCGGTGATGACTTTGCCAACACCCTTGATGGTGGTCTTCACCCAGTCAACAACGTTGCGTCGTGTGTTGCCGATAACTCGGAAAACATCGGCCAGTGGTCCAGTGCCGGGAAGAATTCGCCCGATTGCACCGGTAACTCGCTGAACCACGCCACCAAGCTGTTCAGAGACAACTCGGAAGATGCCACCTGAGCTCACGAAGTTTGTGACACGAGTCAAACCTGCGCCGACTCGAGTAGCAAAGTCCCCAACTCGAGCCGCAGCGCCGCCGATGGTTTGACCCAGTGTTCCAACACTGCTGAGAGCACCGGAGATTCCGCCAGCTAGGCCAATGAAGCCGGCAATACCGCGGACCCCTTGTGTCACTGCGGTGTAAACCGTTCGGCCTGCGTTGTAAACCCGGTAGGCAGCGTTGGCAATCGTGACTACACGTGCGGCGTTGGCCGCGCCGAAAACGGCACCTGCTACGGCTTGACCGAGACCAGGTATGAACTGCAAAGCCAGCGTTCCACCCAGGAGGAGGAGCTGTTTGAAGCTCATGTTTTTGAGGGCCTGCCACACACCCTTAAGGGTTGTTTGAAGGCTTTTCCAAAGATTGGCGGCAATCTTCTTAACGGAGTTCCAAAGTTTTTTGAAAAACCCGCCGATGGCTGAGAAGATTCGTCCGAACAGACCCTTTTTCTTTTTGGGTTTTGTGGGGAGAATCTCTTCGGGAAGCTGGGCTCGTACTTGATCGACAACCGCGGTTGAGGTGGGAGTGATCCATGTTGGGATTGCTTGTAAAGCGGCAACCGCGTTGGGCATAACGACAAGTGGATCGAGAGGAGCGATTGTATCGGTGATCGATCGAATGAGCGGGGCTGGAGCGGTTAGGAGAGGTTGTAGCGGCGCAATGGTGGGCGAAGTACCCCAATTGGTTGCCGGTACTGGGGTGAGGACGGTTCGGTCACCGTGATCTCCTCGAACCAACGATTCGATTTGTTTGAGTTCATTCGCCTGGCTGTCGAGTGAGCCGGCGTGTGCCTCGTATTTTGTCGCTACCCGAGCGGTTACTTCGGTAGCGGTCTTGAGCTTGGCATCTCGATCACTCAGCTCTGCTGACCATGCGTCGTTTCGCACCGTCTGGGCAGTATTGAGCAACTGCATTGACACACCGCGGAAGCGATCCGCCAGGGTGCCTATCTGATCTGCATCAATGAGTAATCGCATAAGGGAGGCCTAGCGCCAAGTTATCGGATAGGGACGGGAGTTTCGAGGCATCGCCATTGCTGTCGCAGTCGTTCTTTGCAGCATCTGTTGCGTTCGTCGCTTTTGTTGTGTGAAGAACGAAGCGACAGCACATGGCGAACCCAGGAATTCTTTGACTAGTGAATCTTGTCGTTGATGTTGGTCGTCCGCGGCTTAGGCCGTGGCGACGCGGATGGCTTCGGCGCGGTTGTTGACTTCGGTAGCTGCGTCGTTCAGAGCGATGCGCAGCTGCTCAAGGGTTTGCTTGAATTGGCCGTCCCAGAGTTCACGGAAGCGATCGGCTGCTGGGCCGCTCCATACGGTGTTCTTTACTTGCTGATCAACCGTTGAGGTAAGGGTGGCAACGGTGTTGGCCTGCTCATTGAGCTTGCCCTTAAGAGTTGCCATTGTTTCGAGTTCGCCACCGAGCATTGCAGTTGACATTGTGATTCTCCTTGGGTTCAAGGCACTCAGTTGTTGAGTGCGTTGTTGGTTACGAAAGGAGTAACGCAGCAGTTCCAAACCCGTGACGCGATTTCTAGAAATTCTTTTGAATTCTTTCGAGGTCCCAAAAATGATCGAGAAACGGAGCCTTCCCGAGCTCGAAAAGGTCACGGCCAGAAGCCTTAGGCGGTTTGGTTACTGGTCGGCTGGCGCATCATCGAACAGAACGTGGACAAGGCGTGGTGTGCCGCGTTGAAACACATAACCACGCCCGGGAGGTGTTTGCAGGCCGGTACGTTTTGGTAAGCGTGCATTGAATATTTCGCCCTCGTCTTCACCGGGTTGTAACAGGATTCCGTGTCGGTTGGAGCGCATGAACGGAACCCAAACACAAAAGGCTCGCGTGGCCCGAAATGTTGACATCGCTGCAGCAACAAACACGTTGGCGTCTCGTGCTGATTTTACGAGTACTTCGAGGTGTGGAGTTGGCAGTCCTTCGGTGAGTTCGTCGCCGTCATCAAGCACGATAAGTAGCGGCGTTTGTGCCAGGCGGGGTTCGCGAACACGGTCATCAACCAGGGTTCGCAGTTCAGCAATTCGATCAATCGCCGCGGGCCCAACTGCAGTAGTGGTCCACCAGTTCTCTTCACCAAGCGCATTGCGACGAACCGAAACGAAGTGCGTTTCGATGCCGGGCGTGGAGTGCTGGAGTCCTCGGGCCAGTGTGCGGAGTGTGGCACTGCGCCCAGACTGATCGGGCCCAACAACAAAGAACAGTGGGTTCCATGAGAAGTCAACCGAGAGGGGTGTACGACGTTGATCATCAATGGCAAACAGTGCCGTGCTTGGCGGGGACTGTGTGCTTGCGTACTCGCTGCGCCCAATTCGTGGGGGTAGATCACGAACCGGTGGAACCAAAGGGTTTGGGTAGCGTTTCACGAGTGCATCTGCGCGCTTAGCAATGGCCGTAGCTTGGGCAACGCCATCGTCTCCAGTTTCGCTGATCAAGGCGGTTTGCACCTCAAGGCCATCGCGCACCACGAGTCGACCGGGCGCTAGTACAGCAGCAGTGCGAGAAAGGTGTGGAAACCCTAGTGATGCGTATTCTTCAGGCGAAGGAATATGCATCACGTAACGACCGCCGGTAACGCTGCTGAGCGCGGGCACAACGGCTGATCGCCGGTCTGCTGTGTACACCAGGTGAATTCCTACACCACGCCCATCGGCGGCGATTCGCAGCAGTTTGTTGACGTGCTCAGAGCGATCGAGGGGTTCTACGGATTGCCAAAATGATCCGAAGCCGTCGATCAGTAAAACGAAGGAAGGCACGATTTCGCCGGTGGCCCGTTCAAGCTCGCCAATTGTTCCTGCGCCTACAACGGCCAACCGTTCTTGGCGTTCCAACAATTCCGAGGATGCCATGTCAATCAACCGTCGAACCCGGTCCAGTTGATCGCCGGTAACGATTCCACCGCAGTGCGGCAACTTTTCCAGTGGCATCAAACCGCGGCTGGCAAAGTCCAAACCGTAGAGGTGCAAACGTTCTGGGCTGAACCGTTCTGCTAATTGCAGGGCCAGGGTGCGCAGGAACGTGGTTTTTCCTACCCCCGGCCCGCCGTACACGGCAACATTGCCTTCAGCAGCTAGATCAAGCAAGAACGGGTACTGGCTTTGCGCCGCGGGCTCATCGGCGAGACCAATCGCCACGGCCAAACCTGGAGCCCCAAAAGAGTCTGGCCTCGGGACCAGTCGTGAAGAGTCCGGACTCGGGACAAATCGTGAAGAGTCACGGGGACCCGATGTTTTGTT
>JAYSVF010000157.1:0-1729 GCA_043718695.1 Acidimicrobiia bacterium
GGGTTTGGCGCTTGGTGCAGTGTCTGCTGTCGAGACGGCAGGGTCGTTTGGGTCGCTGTTTCGACCTGATCGACGAGGTTGCTGAAAGCGGGTACTTGGCCCATCAGAGCGAACCCTTTCCGAACCGTCAAACTCACCGAGGCGATCATCGTGGTGCTCCTCCTCACCGTCCGCCTCACCGTCCGCCTCGCCGTCCACCTGGCCGTTGCGCCCCTCGACGCTGTCGGAGTTCCTGTCGCTACTGCGGTCGTTGCGCTCATCATTTCGGTCATCACGAACAGCGTCTGATCCGGAGGCGGCTGGCCCGGTGGTAGGCATGACTGTGCCAGTAGGCATCGGGGTGAGCGGCGCTGGGGGTGGTGTTTCGTAGTCGGTGGGTAGTGCGTAGAGCGGGCCACCGTCGAGGGGGAGTGGGGTTGAAGGGTGCGCTTCGGGTTGGGCTAGTCGACGCACTCGCCCGGCCGCCGCACGATCAGCCTGGTCAACGGAAAACAGGCGGGGCTCAGAGACTCGACGGTCATCGAGTTCCCACCCACGAGCCACGATCAGTCGATCGGCATGGGTTTCACACAAAAGCCCCTGCCCACCCCATTCGCTGATTTTGCGATCAAGAACCACTCGGCGTGTGTCTCCGTCGAACCAAAAACGCACTGTTGCTCGGATCGCGCAGATTGGACGCGCGCAATCTGTCGACGCCGAATGCCGTTGCACGACCAAATCTTATCGCTGAACTGGGGCGTTGAAATTTCTCCCGGATTTGGACTACCGGGGAACGTCCCAAGATCACAACATTGCCGACCATCACGGCTCACGTTCCTATGCTCCAACGTCGAGGACAGTCGTCTGCGAAGAACTGGGCTGGCTCCTCATTACGGCTCACCGTTCCAGCTTCAACGGTTGAGGGGTCTTGGGGGTTTCTCGGTGCACTCGTCGCATCGCTGAAAGGTCGAATAGCCGACGCGCACCGGACATGCGGATCGACGGTTCCAGCCAAACAGGCAACTCAAGGTTCGGCCAGGACTCCGTGCTGCGAGCGGGCGAGCAACTTCATGCGGGATTCCAAAAAGTGCCGATCCGAATTATTCACCTCACACGCCAACGCTCGCTGGTAGGCAACCAGGGCTTCACCTGGTCTTCCCGCTCGGCTCAGTAACTCGGCATTGGTTGACCAGTAAAGGTGCCATCGCTGGGCGGCCGCTGTGTTCGCTGCGTTTGCTCGATTCAGTTCGTCGAGTTGGAGCAAACGCAAGCCAGCCTCCGGTCCCTCCGTATGGGCGACTGCCACCGCCCTATTGACTCTCACAACCATCGTCGGCGCAAGCTCCTCCAACATCGCATACAGCACGGCGATTTGAGGCCAATCGGTGTCAGGCCAGGTGGGTGCCAATCCATGCAAACAGGCGATCGCTGCTTGGATTTGATAGGAACCGATCTGGCGACGGGACAGAACCCGCTCGATTAGTGCGGCTGCCTCGGCGATGTCTGCGTGATTCCATTGGCTTCGATCCTGGTACTCCATCAACACGAGTTCGCCAGCTGAATCGGTTCGTGCGTTTCTGCGTGCGTGGGTGGCCAACATCAGCGCGAGCAGGCCAAGACACTCGGGCTCATCGGGCATCAGGTCGACAAGGATTCGAGCCAAACGAACACCTTCAGTGGATAGGTCAACTCGCGAATCGAGAGCCCCAAACGCCGCGTGATGCCCGAGGGTAAACACGGCATACAGAGT
>JAYSVF010000158.1:0-9636 GCA_043718695.1 Acidimicrobiia bacterium
ACTTAGGAGCTTCCGTGTATGACGAGTGTCCTCGGCGGCTATCGCACTGGCTTCACGTAAAGCGGTGCGAGCACGATCGGAAAGGTCGCCAAGGTTACCAATGGGCGTGGCTACGAGCACCAGCGTGCCTGGCCCCGCGACGCCCACGATTCCGCCCTCACGAGATGCCAACCCCTTGCGATCGCCTTCGACTGGCACCGCCACTGCGAACGATGCTGGCATCGACACAGGGATTTGCGCAGGGATTTGGGCTGGGATTTGCGCAGGGATTGACGTTGGCATTTCGGTCGTCATGGCTCGATGCTCCACCGTTGCCCGGGTTCAAGGCCCCAACGAGCAAACGACCCGGCTTCTGCTTCCAACACCGCATTCGATCCAAGACGAGGCAACCCGAAGCGATTCGTCGGCATAGAAATCACCCGGTTGATGCTAACGCCGATCGTACGCGCGCTTTGTTCTAACGGGAGGGATGGATCTTGTGGTTGCGTTGGGTCTATCGGTCCGGGGGTATCTAGTGAAACAAACGCCACGTCGAGAGCAAAGCGCATGCCAATGGTGTGCACACTTCTGCATCGATCGATCAAGAAAACGCCCTCAAGACCGTCGCGTTGCAACAGTCCTTTCCTCCGATCGGCACGCGTAACCGTTTGTTCCAGAGGAACCCGAAAGCCCGTTGGGCCAACCAGATTGGAACTGCCCATTGGTTAGACCATCCCCAGTAAGACGTTCATCGTGAAATCACCACTGTGAATCCCTCGATCATGAGGTTCGGCACCGCGAGACTGAAGCAATTTGACCCGCCTAACAAACATCGTTTGGTCGGTCGGGGTCACTGCAAGGTGTCTACTTCGAAACGTTGAACTTGAAGTCCATAACGTCGCCGTCTTCCACTACGTACTCTTTGCCTTCCATACGGGCTTTGCCAACTTCACGGGCTTTGGCCCAGGAACCAAGTTCCAGCAGCGTGTCCCAGTGAATGGTTTCGGCTTTGATGAATCCACGCTGAAAATCGGTGTGAATTTCACCGGCACACTCAGGGGCCTTGGCTCCCGCCCGGAATGTCCACGCGCGTGATTCTTTTTCGCCGGTCGTGAAATAGGTCCGTCGGCCAAGGAGTGAATAGGCGGCCTGCATCACACGAGGTAGTGCGCCTTCGCCAAGACCGAAACCATCCAGCATTTCTTTTCGTTCGGCTTCATCCATCATGGCGGCTTCGGCTTCGAGCTGCACGCACATGCCAAGCACCTGGGAGTGACCCGACATCAAATCAGAAACTGGTTTCACGATTTCGTCGACTCGATCAAGATCTTCGTCGCTGATGTTCACTACGCAGAGGGCAGGCTTGTTGGTGAGCAGAAAGAACTCTTTGAGATCCGCGGCAACATCGGCTTTAAGGCCGGCACGGTAGAGGGGTGTGCCTTCGGCGAGTGCGGCCTGCGCAGCTTCGAGTGCATCGACTCCGGCTTGGAGCGTCTTATCAAGCTTGAGGTTCTTGATGCGCTTCGGGAGAGCATTTTCAACGGTCTGCAGGTCAGCCAGGGCCAGTTCGATTTCTACAACGGCTAGGTGATCAAGCGGGTTTGTTGGCCCTGGAACATCGTCTCCCGTGGAGCCCTTAGAAAAGGCTCGAAGTACGAGCACGATCGCATCGACTTCACGGATATTGGCGAGGAACTTGTTGCCGAGACCTTCGCCTTTGCTCGCACCTTCAACCAAGCCGCCAATATCCACAAATTCGCTCGTGGCGTGGACGATGACCTTCGTTTTGGACATCTCGGCCAGTTTCAGCAACCGATGGTCAGGAACCTTGGCTCTGCCCACATTGGGTTCTTTGGTCGCGAAAGGGTACGGCGCGGCCAGCGCACCACCACCGGCGAGTGCATTAAACAATGACGACTTTCCTGCATTAGGAAGTCCAACAAATCCAAACCGCTCCATAAGGCCACCCAGGCTACCGGTTGCAACGCCCCGGCCTGCGCCCGCCTGGTTTCGTCGAACACTCGCAGCACTCGCAGCACTTGATGATGGCGTGTGACGCCGTTTACGTTTCGGCCTACCTTGGGGTCGACTATCATCATTCGCTTATGTCGAAGCGAACCAACAAGCGCAAGCTACGTGCCAAGAAGAAAAAAGCTAACCACGGCAAGAAGCCAAACTGCGGTCGCGGATAACGCTTCGCTGGTTGGTCACTGAAGCCAGCTTCGGCTGGTTTCTGGTGCTGTGAACCGAAAGTTACTCCGCAGAAGATTCACCCTTTCTCGCATCCGTGCGGAGTGGCGATCGAACTACTGCTTAGAAACTCCGGTGGATCGGCGTGAAGTCTTCCAAACACATCATCCTCGAAGGAGGCCGGCGCTCATGCCCGGCCTTTTTTGCGTTCCTGCGTCACAACCTCCAGCGTGCAGGGAAGGTACATTCGAGCTATGACTCAGCTCTTGACCCTCACGGTGACCGACGAAGCCTCAACGTGGGAGTCCCTTGGTTTCGCGGTGGAGGACATCGCCGTTCGCATCGGCACGGTCACCATCTTGTGTGCGGGCACGCCAAACCCGGTTTCTGATTCCGAGGGCATTGCTACAAGTCCTGAGGGTGGGGCCACTGGTGAGGCCGCTGGTGTGGCCGCTGGTGTGGCCGCCGATCAGGCCAAAGGAATAGTCGAATGGACGATTGGCTGGGATAGCGAAACCCTTGTGGCCCATGACCTTGACCCCGATGATCTGCCCGGTGATATCGATGGTGTACCCACCTCGGCAATCGTGGGCGCAGGCACTCCCCCGGTTGCGCCGGCCCATCCCAACGGTGTGACGGCGATTGACCATGTTGTGGTGATGACACCCGATCTCGATCGGACCGTGGCGGAATTCGAGTCGCTGGGTATACCGTGCCGACGGGTACGGGAAGGTGCTTCCTACGGTTCCAAAGCCATGCGCCAAGCATTTTTTTGGCTCGGTAATCCCGATGGTGGCGATGAGGAAAAAGTGATCGTTGAAGTTGTTGGGCCCGATGTTGTTGATCCGGCGCGAGCTGATGAACCGGCCCGTTTCTTTGGTTTGGCCCTCACATCACAGGATCTTGCGTTGAGCTCCTCAGTCATCGGTGCACATATGAAACCACCAACCGACGCCGTGCAGCGCGGTCGCCAGATCGCTTCCATTTCATCAAAGGCGGGGTCAACGGTCGCCTTGGTTCTGATGAGTCCCCATGTCAAGTGAAACGAAGAAAGATTGGCCAGAATTGGCTGGCACACAAGGCCGCACGGAGATGCATCGGCTTATAGTGAAGCGAGTTCCCAGTCGTAGGTGTCTTTACCTTCCACCAACACGTTGGGGTGCCAGTCCCCAAAACCGTTGACCTCGAGAACCACCAACGTTTTCCAGTCGCTTTGCACCACGATATCCACTCCCCCGTAGAGCAAGCCTTCAAGAGCAGCTACAGACCGTTCGGCGAGGTCCAGAGCACTGCACCATAAGTTCGGTCCTAGGCGTTCTCGCAGTTGCTGCACGTTTCCTCGCTGGGCACCCAAATGCAGATTGGTGAAGGGTGCGTTCGCCGTTCGCATCAGTACCTGCCGGGCAACGCCACCGATAACGACGACCCGGAGATCAAATCGACCTTCCTTCATGGATGCTTTTGGTACCCACTGTTCTACGTGCACAACTTGGGTACAAATCGCATCAACCAGGTTGCCAATCTCCCGAACATCAGTAAGTGTACGTACGTTTCGAGTATTCCATAGCGAAGTACCTTCAAGCACAGCCGTGGTGGAAGCGTGCCAGCGTTTTCCGTCGGTGCGTAGCGCGACAATTCCTGTTGCACCCGCACCGTGTGCTGTTTTCACCATCACTTGTTTCCCAGGAACCTCGTGGATGGTCTCAACAATGCGATCGAAGCAGTCGACATTCGGCAAAGAACGCGGAACGGCAACTTGCGCGTCACGCAATAATTGAATCGTTGCGCGCTTATCAAACGTGACACTAAGGGCCGATGCACTGTTCATGGTGCGAGCCCCACGGGCAAGTCCTTCTCGCTCAATGTGTTCCCAAAGCTGACAACGCCCCAAATACGCCTGACGCATGGCAAAAATTTGTCCCGGTTGAAACACGTGTGCATTCACGTCGGCGGCGCTCAAGCGTTGCGCGTGCGGGTGGTCAGGATCGTCAATCGCTGCCCCCATGAGCAACGATTGACGCAATGCTTCTGGGTCTTCATCGGTTGATTCGAACCGAATGACCGTGCCATGACCCACGTGGCGATCCAAATGTTCTGTTGCTTCCCGATAAGAAATCAACCGCGGCGAGTCGATCGATGCCCGAGCACAGGCCGCTTCGAAAAGCAAAAACCGCTCATCGGCAATACCAACGACCACCACATCCCCCGCATCCGATGACGTGCCTTTCGCGGCCCTGATCATTCGCTAATGCTGACCCAACGATCCTCGTCATCTTCGTCTTGAAAATCAGAGGAATCAAGCGTGACGCCGCGAGCCTTCATCTCTGCTTTGAGTGCTTTCACGGCACAGGGCCGGCAAAGTGATCATCGGTACCAATCCGTCCGTAGATGATGCCGCCTTCGGTGTAGTCCATCTCCCAAAACTTGCTGGAGGAGTCATCAATGAATTCAAACCGGCGCATCATCGTCCCTTCGATCAACGTTGCACAGACGATACGACACCGTCCACGTTTCCGTCACCCCTCCGCCCCCAAGATGCGGAGACTTCTTCCCAGCCCATTGTGAACAGAACCAAAATTGTACCTTGACCGATCGCTCAATCTTTGCGCGTTTTGAGTATCCAACCAGGCGAGTGACACCGAAACAAAACAATTACCAAGCTGGGTCGATGGGGGTTTTCGGGCCGATACCTGAAGCCTCAATGAGGGCGGCAACTGCAAGGGCAACGTCTTCACGAAAACGATCAGCCATCACCTGCACCGCTACTGGTGAACCATCGGCCATTCCCGCAGGGACGCACGCTGCGGGGAGGCCGAGCAGGTTGGCGGGAAGTACCGGGCGCATCTGATCGATCGTGGCTCGGCCATGGCGAATATCCCACCCGTGAGGAAAGGGAATCTGCGTCCAGGTAGGCAACAAGATGATAGGCGTGTGAGCCATGAGTTCACTCCACAATCGGGCGATCTCATGACGCCTGGTGAATGCGGCAACCACTTCGGCTCGGGTAGCTGGAGCCGATCCCGATGCGCCAATGGAGAAACGTTTTCCATCCTCAGAAACGACTGATTCAAGGAATGCGCGCATATCTTCTGTATCGATGGCTACTAGCGCTGACCAGATCCGAGAAATCTCATCAGAGGCAGGCGGCTCACCTTCTTCAACAACGTAGCCATGCTCTCGCAACACTTCTCCAGCTTGGCGAACAGCCGCAGCGATCTCGGGATGTGTTGGCGAACCGGCGGGCTCCGCGCACAGCAACACTCGCTTGGGAACCTCTGGTCCAACCAAAGGCGCAGATATCGAAAGCGGATCGCGAGGGTGCGCGCCCATAACGGCTTCAAGACCCCGCCGAACATCACGAATGCTGCGGGCCATCACACCTTGCACGCCCATTTGCGCGAAGCCCGGACCCACACTTTGAGGCGGCAGGTAATTAGCCGCGGGCACCCTACCAAAGCTGGGTTTGATCGAACAGATGCCAGCCGCATTTGCCGGGTTTCTGAGCGATCCGCCAAGATCGTTCCCAAGACCAAACGGGCTCATGCCACTGGCCAGCGATGCCGCCTCTCCACCCGATGAACCAGCAATCGTGCGCTCGAAATTCCAAGGATTACGGGTGAGGCCATGCAACCCAGAATCCGTATGCACACGTAGCCCAAGATCAGGCAGGTTGGTGCGAGCAAAAGGAATTGCACCCGCTGCGCGCATACGTTCCACCACGGGAGCATCCCCAGGAACGACGGCTTCGGCCAACAGCTTCACACCTTGCGTGGTGGGCAACCCGGCCATGTCAATGTTTTCTTTGACGGTCATGGGCACGCCGTGAAACAAACCAAGTTTTTCGCCCCTAGCAACCGCCTCATCGGCAACCTTGGCGGCCGTTCGAGCTTCGGTTTCCATGATCCGCACTATGGCATTGAGCTTCGGATTCACCGCAGCGACGCGAGCAAGAAGCGATTCAAGAACCTCGGTACTCGACGCTTGTTTTGCGGCAATTTTGGAGGCCAGATCGGTTGCGTCAAGTTGCCAGAGTTCGCTCATGCTCGGACTGTACCCGGCATTCACAACGACTGAAAATCCTTCCCCATCCGACGCGACTCGTCTGCGGCAAGAACTATGCGAAGGTTATGGGAGGTTATGGCGAAAGTTAGGCAGAAGGTTTTGGCCGGGGCGAGCGGACAAGACCCTCTTGCGCCACCGTTGCCAGGTGAACACCGCCAAGCGAATGAATAGCGCCGGTTGCCATACCGCGAGCGTTGGTGAGGCCATGACCGCGCATATCAAAGAGCATCCATTCATCGGCTTTGGGTTGACGATGAAACCACACGGCATGATCCAAACTGGCCGTCATCATCGATTCCCAATCCTGCCCAGCGGGGTGCGACAAAATGATGGCGTCAAGTGGGTTGTGGTCGCTCAAGTAGGCCAATCCGCATGCGTGAAGCACTGGGTCATCGGGGAGGTCTTGGTGCACTTTCATCCACACTCGTGAAACCGCAGAGCCGGGCGTGGGTGGGATCTCACGGGTAAAGCCCATGGCACCCCAATCGGAAATTGGTAGATCATCGGGTAAAGCCACGTCGGGCGGAAGGTTGGTTTCTTGGATGTCAACTTCAGGCTCTTCACGCTGGAAACTCAAATCGATGTTGAGGATCACTCCCCCGTCTTGGCGGGCCACAACCCGACGGGTAGAAAACGAACGACCATCACGTAACCGTTCAACCTCAAACAGAATGGGTTTTCCCACCTCTCCAGCCAGAAGAAAGTATGCGTGCAGAGAATGAACCCGATGTTCGGGATTCACCGTTGCCGCGGCAGCTCGCAATGACTGCGCAACAACTTGCCCACCAAACACCCGACCCCACGGGTAGTGCGGGCTTTGACCGACGAAAAAATCTGCCGCAACCTTTTCAAGATCCATCAGCTCAAGAAAGGTCGAAGGAAGCACACGTTTGTCGTTCACCCTCAAACCGTAGCGCTCGCCGATTGCCCGCTGAACGTATCCGGGCCGAGGAACCTAGGGCTGGGCGGCGAGGGCCTTGAGCTCAACAGTTGGGCGGGCGCCGAGCCGGGAGATCACTTCACCCGCCGCGATATTGCCAAGTTCTGCACACCGAAGCAGTGGTAGTTCCTGACAAAAACCGGCCAGGAAACCCCCGGCATAGGCATCGCCGGCACCAGTGGTATCAATCACTTTGGGAACGGGGTAGGCCGCAGCGGCAACGGTTTCATCGCCGTGAATCACAATCGAGCCAGCTTTGCCTCGGGTAATTGTGGCGAACTCGCACATCGGGCGAATCAGATTGACCGCCCGATCAAAATCATCGGTTTCAAACAACGACATCAGCTCATGCTCATTGGCAAACAAAATGTCGACCTTGGCCGGGATCATTTCGAGGAACTCGTCACGAAAACGATCAACAAGAAAGGGATCGGAAAGCGTGAAGGAGAACCGTTGACCGCCTTCCTTCACATACCGGATCGCAAGCTCAAGGGCTTCATGGGCATTGAGTTCATCCCACAGATACCCTTCCACGTAGGTCACCTTGGCGTGAGTGAACAACTCTTTGTCGATGTCGGGCACCCGGATGGTTCGGGCGGCACCCAAATAGGTCGCCATCGTCCGCTCGGCATCGGGGGTCACATTGATGAGGCTTCGCCCGGTTGGCGTGGAACCCGCCTCGCCCTTGGCCGTTTCAAAGCGCACGCCGACGTGGTGGAGATCATCGGCGTAGCTGTGACCGAGCGCATCGTCGCACACTTTGCCCACAAAGGTGGTTGGTGTTCCAAGCATGGCAGCGACCACCGCAGTATTGGCTGCCGACCCACCGGACTGGGTAAGCAATGTTTCGTTTTGCCTGGTAGCCGAGGCTGCCATAGCTTCATACAACGGAACGGCTCGGTCGCCCTCGATGAGTTCCATCGAGCCTTTCACTAGGGAAAAGTCTCCTAGAAAGGCATCATCCGCGTGACCAAGCACGTCGATAATGGCATGGCCGATTGATACAAATTCTGTTCCGCTGCTCACGGTTGGGAAACCCTACCGGTTCCTACCCGGTTCGGCGAGCACCCGTGTTGAATTCCCCGGCCGAAATCCTTCCCGAATTCCCGACCTAAACCCTCCCAAATTCCTGGCCTAAATCCTTCCCAAATTCCTGGCCGAAAACCTGGTCTATTACTGGTCCGTTCCTGGTCTAAGTTTCGAGTCCAATCAGGCGGATCAATCGGTGGCATATCCGGTGAGTGAAACGATGTGAGCAGCAAACGTTCGCGATAGCGGGACCGTAGGCAATACTTTGAGCGTGAGTTCTTCAACAAGTCCAACACCTCCGCCGATGGCCGATTCCTCTTCAGCAGTTGGGGCCGGTGCAAGTCACGCAAACGACGCTATGGCCTATCCCGCGAACCCTTACCGGCTGCCGCGAACCGCGTTGCCTGCTCGTTATGACCTCACCCTCGCCCCCGATCTCCACAAAAGGGATTTCCTGGGTGATGCTCGGATCACACTCAACGTGACCGAACCGATTGCTGAAGTGGTGTGTAACGCTGTTGACCTCGACATCGTCAAGGCGTGGGTGGTTGATGCCAATGGCACACGTATAGACGCCACCGCAACCCTCGACGCAGAACGGGAGCGGGTGAGCTTTGCCCTTGAGCGCACTCTCTGGGCCGGTACGGCTGTGCTGCACGTGCAGTTCCACGGAATCCTTAACGACAAGCTGGTGGGCTTTTACGCCTCAACCTATGAGGCCGATGATGGCACCACGAAAGTAATAGCCACCACGCAAATGGAAGCTACCGATGCACGCCGGGCGTTCCCCTGTTGGGACGAGCCTGATTGCAAAGCCGTCTTCGCCATCACGTTGCTGGTCGATGATGGCCTTCTCGCTGTTTCTAACATGCACGAAATCGCCTCAACCACGCTCAGTTCCGGCAAACGCAGCGTTCGGTTTGCCGACACACCAGTTATGTCCACATACCTTGTTGCCCTGGTGGTTGGCGAGCTTGAAGCGACTGACCCTCTAGACGTTGATGGAATCGAGCTGCGGGTTATCGCTCGGCCCGGCACGCTTGCCCAAGCTCCCTTTGCCCTAGAGGTTGGCGCGTTTGCGTTGCGATACTTCCAAGACTGGTACGGCATTGCCTATCCCGGCACCAAACTCGATTTGATTGCTACGCCCGATTTTGCGTTTGGTGCCATGGAAAATCTTGGGGCCGTAACCTTCCGCGAAACGTTGTTGTTGATCGATGAGAGCAAAGCATCTCGGGCCGATTTGGAGCGGGCTGCTGATGTAATTTCTCACGAGATCGCCCACATGTGGTTTGGGGATCTAGTGACCATGAAATGGTGGAACGGCCTGTGGCTCAACGAGGCTTTTGCTACCTTCGCGGAAACCTCCTGCTGCGCAGCCTTCCGCCCCGAATGGGAACGTTGGACATCGTTCTCCTTATCGCGCACGATGGCCC
>JAYSVF010000159.1:0-1716 GCA_043718695.1 Acidimicrobiia bacterium
CAGCGCAACCGTTGAAGCGGAACTCGACAAACTGGTTGAGGATCGAAGCTTCGTGGCCGGAGGCGACCGGTCCTCTCTGCGACTCAGCGCTGCCGATGAAATCCTGATCGCCGCCGTAAGCGCGCAGAACAAACGAGTAGTGGTTTGCGTTATGAGTGGCTCTGCGGTGGTAATGCCCTGGCTTGATTCTGTAGGGGCCACACTCATGATTTGGTATCCCGGCATGGAAGGCGGACGAGCACTTGGCGACATACTCACCGGAACTTCTGAACCGGGTGGCCGCTTACCCTTCGCCGTGCCGACGGATGAGGCCCAGCTTGTGCACTTTGATAAAGACGCCGTTGCTGAAACCTATGGCTTGTTACATGGCCAATGGTGGCTTGACTCGCACGGTACCCAAGCGCACCTACCCTTCGGATACGGGTTGGGGTACACGAACTTCGCCCTGGTTTCGGCCCACCGGGAAGGAGCGGGCCAAAGCGTTTCGGTTACCGTCCGCAACGTTGGAAGCCGTGCCGGTTCAACCATCGTGCAGGTCTATGCCAGCGTGCCCGGCTCTGCTTTTGAACGCCCACAACAACGCATCGTGGGCTTTGCCAAAGTGCTTGCTGGTGTCGGTGAGACGGTTGAGGTTTCGGTAACGCTTGATGGGTCGCAGCTCAACATCCGCAACGCAGGAGCGTGGTTAACCGAAGACCTTCCCGTGATACTTAGGATTGGTCAACACGCGCATGATCCGAATGCGCTCATCGTTGCTGCGTAACCTGGAACGGGCCTGGGTTTGTCGCGCGCAGACGGGGTCATTGGGTGCGCGCAAGGGCTCAGAGTTTGACTGCCGAGGTTGATTATGGTTTGGGATGTTGCTGGTTTGCTGCCAAAACGGCTTTGATTACCCCGGGGTCATCGGTGGAGTGCACGAGGTTTGCAAAGTGCTTTTCGGTAGCAAGCACACGGAGTAAAGCTTCCACCGGTTTCGCTTTTGAGGTCGATGCAGCGCCGTTCCAGTAGTCGGTGCCGAACAGGATCATCGGGGAGCGGGTGTCGTCATAGGTCTTGTAGTAATTCTGGCAGGCATCTTGAAAAATCTCCTGCACGGTTCCGGCATTACCGGGAGCAAAAATGACGCCACCGAGTGCAATCGCGAGCAGCCCTTCTTCACGCAGCGAATTTTCGAAATACTTGGCGATCTCGGTGGCGAAAACGTTCGGTGGTTCATGGCCATAAAACCACGTGGGTATGCCAAAGCTTTGTGACTTGGCAAGATCCTCGGGTTGCCCCAACATGGTCAAGGCTTGAAAACCTTTGGTTAGCCATAAATCGTGTTGGTAGCTCGGGGCTTCACCAAGGATCGTCAAAACCTTGTCGAGGCGCTCTCGGTCGTTCCAACCATCGTCGGCATTGTCCTCGGCTTTTCGTTCCGCAATGGGGTCCGCGTCTGTTCGGAAACCAGCAAGGTAGGCGCCGAGATTCGCTGCCTCCATAATCCCAGGTCCGCCACCGGTAGCAATCACGAAACCCTCACGGGTGAGATCGCGAGCAAGTTCAACGATGGTTCGATATCTGAGTGACGTTCTTGGCTCATCATGCCCACCCATAACGGCCACGCAACGTTGGCGACCACCAAAGGGCAACGCCTCGGCAAGTGACTCACCAATCGCAGCATCATGCAGCCTGCGCATTACCGCAACATCCACATCAATGACGTGTTGTAGATTC
>JAYSVF010000160.1:0-23823 GCA_043718695.1 Acidimicrobiia bacterium
GCTGGCCTTGTCGACACGCTAAAGAGTGCCGGACCATTCACGGTTCTCGCTCCTACCGACGCTGCTTTCAACGTTCTTCCCAAGGAAACCATTGCATCGTTGCTCAAGCCCGAGAACAAGAAGCTTCTCACCGATATCCTCACCTATCACGTGATCCCCGGCAAGATCACTGCTGCCGATATCGTCAAGAAGCATGACTACATCACGGTCAATGGAAAAGTAGTACGTGTGCGTATCGCAAACGGTCTCGTGTATATCGGTGGGGCCCAAGTGCTCATCACGGATGTGCCGGCATCGAACGGCGTGATTCACGTGATTGATACGGTCCTCATTCCGTAACCAGAGGTTTGAACAGAACAACTTGAGGGCTGCTGCGGTTTGAGTGCTGCAGTGTTTGGAGTGCGGCAATGTCTGAAGATGCCAAAAGGTAGATCTGCTCGCCGAGCCTGCGCCGGGACCACAAAGGTTCGGCGCAGTTTGTTAGAAGCGAGCTTCTTTAGGGGCAAGCTCGATAACCGCGACGGGGTATAGAGATGATGCCTGTAGCGGCCAATCCCAGTTTGGCGCGAAGTCGGCCGATTGTGACCTCGACGACGTGTTCGTCTCCCTCCCCATTCCACACCAAAGACAGAAGCTCTCGTTTGGAAACAACTTGCGGGGTTCGGGTCAATAGTGTGGCCAACAGGCTCGCTTCACGTGCCGACAACTTGGAAAGTTTGCCATCGATAGTGACGGTTGTTCCTTGTTGAATGATGGGGATCGAACCAAGGGTAAGAGGGCGTTTGCTGGACAACAACGCGTCACTAAGTGTACGAATCATTGGACCGAGACGGTACTTATCCGGCACGATGCATGCACCTATTCCAACCTCTTTTGCCGCTGCGGCACACACCGGACCGACCATAACGGCCAGCACGGTTGACCCCAGGGCCGAGCGCACCTGTTGGTCAAGTCCCATCTCGGTGGCGATGAGCAGCAGGTTTCGGACTGCTGGTGCGCTCGTAAACGTGACGGCATGAAGTTTGTGGTTGACAATGGCGGTAATCAGTTTCTCGGCAGCGGTGGAGGATTCCGGAAGTATCCATCGATAAATTGGGATCTCCAGCACCACGGCTCCAGCCGCCTTCAGTGCGGCAATGGCCAATGGGCTTTCGTCACCATGGCACTGAAACGCCACTCGTTTGCCAGCAATTCCCGTCGCAACGATCAGCTCAATTAAGTCCGACATGAGTTCTGATGCGGCCCGTGCCGTGACCTCCAGCCCAGCTTGGTGTGCGGCCGCTGATGCTTTTGGGCCCCTTGCGAAGATGCTGGATGTGTCAAGCGCGCCGTGGAGCGCCTCACCCAACCCCCAACTCTCCGCCGCCGAAAGCCACGCCCGCATGCCAATTCCCGTATTAGCCACAACGATGTCAGGAGGCTCCAAAATCACTTGTTCCGTGGCACGGCGAAGGTCCTCAGCGGAGCCAAGTGGGAGGGTTTTGATGGTTGGTCCATGCAGCACCGTTGCACCTCGACGCGCGAGCAACTCGGCTTGCTCCTCCCACCGGCGGTCCGCAGTGATCCCCACCGCATACCCAGCCAAACTGGTTGGATCGGTCTCTTGACGCTTAATGAGTGGGGGAGCGCCGCTTGAAGGACTCTTCGCGAGCTGCTCGGCAATGGAGGCTTCCGTCATCGCAACAATTGTGGTTCGCTCGTGTTTCGCTTTCGTTTCCTCAGTAGGACAAACCCGTGAGCGCTTCGTTTCTCGGCGTTGTTGCCGATCAATCAGAAAGATGTGGATGTCTGCAGTTTGTTCCCGTCATGGGCGCTGGGCAGCAGCTCCAAGCCAATGAAAGGCAGGTTGGCGGTAGCTGGTTAACGGCGGACGGCGGCAACGGAGACGGCGCATTGTTTGTAGTTCGGTTCCCGAGATAGAGGATCAAACTCGGCGAGGGTTAGGTCGTTGGCGCAACGCTCGGCAAAGTGAAACGGCATGAAGACGTGACCTAAGCGAAGCGTTGCCGTGGTTCGTACACGTATCGGTTCGGTCTTGCCTCGTCGCGATGCCAGGCGAACAAAGTCTCCATCGGCTACGCCTAAGCGCAATGCGTCCGGGCGGGAAATATCGATCCAGGCTTCGGAGATCAACTTGTCAAGAATGGCGACCTTGCCCGTCTTCGTCCGCGTATGCCAATGTTCTACGGTTCGACCAGTGTTGAGGATGAACGGGTACTCGGCGTTTGGTGGTTCGCTCATCGGCACGGGTGCGACGGGGCGCAACACGATTCGTCCATCAGGAGTATTCACCACACCATCGGTATAGAGCCTTGGTGTGCCTCGAAGCGGAGTATTGGCTTCTGGGCTACCAGGATCCTCCAACGGGCAGGGCCACTGAACACCGCCTGCAGCTTCTATGCGCGCATACGTCATGCCAGAGTAATCACACGGACGGCCGGTGGACACTCGAGTCCAGTCCATGAAGGCATCTTCTGGAGTTAACCATCCCTGGAAAAGCTCGTCGCGGACACCCCAGCGAGAGGCGATGTCAAGGAACAATTGGAAATCCGAACGAGCATCACCGGGCGCAGCTACGGCTGCTCGGGCACGGGAGGCTCGGCGTTCAGAGTTCGTATACGTGCCTTCTTTTTCTCCCCAAATCGCCGCCGGAATCACGATCTCGGCCAGGAGGGTTGTTGGGGTTTCGAAGCCGTCTTGCACCACGAGGAGCTCCAAACTGCGCAACGCCGCTTCGAGGCGAGCCCGATCGGGAAACGACACAATCGGGTTGGTGCCGATAACCCAGAGTGCCTTGATCGTGCCGGCAACAATGCCATCGATGATATCGGGGTAAGCCTTACCGCGGACTGCAGGGAGCCGGTCCTCGCTGACCTCAAAAAGTTCAGCCAACTCGGCCCGATGTGCAGGATTGTCATAGCCGCGGTACCCGGGCATGGAAGCGGTGAATCCGGTTTCGCGAGTACCCATGGCATTGCATTGTCCGGTGATGGAAAACGGTGACGAACCGGGCTTGCCAATGTTGCCAGTGATAGCCGCGAGCGTGTTCAGCAACGTGACCGTTTCGGAACCTTGCGTTGAGTGGTTCACACCCATGGTCCAGGCCAAACAGACCGACTTCGCGTTCCCAATCAGCGAAGCCAAGTTCTCTACTTCACCAATAGTTATCCCGCACCGCTTGGCGATCTCCTCCGGGGTGGCGTAGGCAACGCTGGCGACAAACTCACTATACCCAGTGGTATGTGCACGAATGAATTCATGGTCAACTAGATCGTCACGAATCAGAATGTGGGCGATCCCATTAAGCAGGTCAACATCGCTTCGCGGTTGTAGCGCAATGTGCAGATCGGCCAGGGTGGTGGTTTTGGTAATCCGAGGATCAATGGTCACGATGGTGCCGGTTCGATTATCGGTCAAACGCGGTGCGAGGAGCGGATGATTGTCGGCAATGTTGGCGCCCCAAAGCACCACCACTTCAGCAACTGCTAAGTCCTCGTAGGATCCTGGCGGGCCATCGGAGCCGAAACTCATTTTGTAACCGGTTACCGCACTGGCCATACACAGCGTCGTGTTGCCATCGTAGTGCTGCACCCCCATACCGAGGCGTGCCAACTTGCCCAGGGTATAGAACTCTTCGGTGAGCAACTGGCCCGTAGAAAGAATCGCCACCGATTCTGGGCCGTAAGTACCGACGATTGACTGCCATGTTTGCGTCATCTGATCAAGCGCGTTGTCAACGGTGGTTGGCACTTGGAGGCCGTTGGCGTCCTTTATTAGCGCATGGAGCAACCGACCTGGTGCATCGATCGTGAGATGTTCAGAAAGGCCCTTGGGGCACAGCGCGCCAGCATTCACCGGATGATCAGGATCACCTTTTGCGGCCACAGCCTTACCATCGCGAACACCCAGCAACATTCCGCAACCAACGCTGCAGTAGCCACATGTCGTCTTCACCCAATGATCAGGCGCCCGGCTCGCCGTCACTGGACCCTCCGAAGACGATGCATAGGCATAGTGATCTTCATGCGTACCGATGCCCAATCGATCAGCGAGCAAGTGGACAAGTCGACGACCGGTATTCATGCTGCGTCTGTTCTTTGGGTGACCATGTTCAGCCCTATTATGCGGTGCGGAAAAGCGAAGAAGTGTTGGAGTTTCATCGGCGTTGTAGAGGACCCTGCGAAATGAGATTTGAGGGCACTAAACATTCGCGGTACCCATTTCTTCGGCATGATCTCCGGAGTGTCGGTAATCGCCGCTGCCGCGATGTGCGCGATGGTCGCTGGGGCCCTCAACGTCATAGGGCTGATTGAAACGACCGGGGATCCGTAGACCGATGCCGGTTTGGATGAACAGCATTCTGCCGATGAATTCGCTGACGATTGCTGTCACGATAGCGAGAGATCCCGTCAGCAGCGTCAGGAAGGAAGCTCGACGTAGCGAGGCGAGCGAAAGACCATTCAGTGATTGGTTGGTATCGAACATCGTGATCACCGCAGCCGCGAGGGCGATTCCCGCAGTGGCATAACGAAGGTGCTTCGAGGTGGCAAGTGGGCCGTTAAGAATACGCCGGGCTCGGAGAATGGCGTTGCGCCGTGTGCCAAGTTCTCGATCGGCACGGTCCATCGAAAGGCGACGCATCTCTATCAGTACACCTACAACTACACCAACGCCACCAACAATGGCATGGCCGGTGAGCAATGAACCAAGCCCTACCGTTGTGGCAGCGAACTGGGCCAGAGTGAGTTTGGTATCCCACGTTGGACGTCCGGGAAGCATGTAAAGCCGAGCCGAAGCAAATGCGCCTAGCAATCCCAATCCAGCGACGACGAACAACGATGCCCGAAGTCCTGGGGTAACGATGCTGTGTGTCTGGCTCAGCGAGTCTGAGAACTCGACAGCAGTGGCCGATACAGTACCGGCAGCTCTATCCGCTCGGTTTGTTTGGATGCCAAAACCCAAAATGCTCAAGGCAGCAGCAGTGATCGCCCCGCCACCATGTAAGGCAAGCAGCAGCGCCTCACGAGATAACCAAGACCTGCGAATGTTCCGCAATGCCCGCAATGCGTGAATTGGCCGACCGAGATGGAACGGCGAAGCCGCTAACCCAATCGCGGCAAACACGGCAGCAATAACCGCTGAGGTGGTCGAAGGGTGAACGGCGGTCCAAACCGAAGTACCGATGGCTGCTTGCGAGGCCACCGTGAGCACAACCAGAGGAAGGTGGGCATGCTCTGCTTCAATGCGGTAATCATCGCCATAACGAATGGCATCATCAGCAAAGGCCACGCCCGCAGCGATAGGCCCATTGGCCCGAAGTTCGCTGGGGAGAATCATTTTCGTCGTCGATACAGAGATATGTGAACTTGCTATTCCGGGAGAGTTCGCCAGTTGGTGATCATCGGACCAATCAGCGATCACGACCGGTTCAATACGAATGGCATTCGTGGGGCACACATCGGCGCACGCCGGTCCACGGCCATCGAGCATGCGTGGCGAACACATATCGCACTTGGTGACAATACGACGGTCAGGTTGAAAAATGGGAACCTCATAAGAACAGGTCCATGTGCAGTACCCGCAGCCGATGCACTCATCATCAAGGTGGGCCACGATTCCGCTAAGCGGCCCCTCTTTGTGTTTCACATAGGCATTTGCTGGGCAGCCGGTAAGGCATGTGGGATTCACGCAATGGTTGCAGGCCATCGACATGTGGAAACGGCGCGTGGTGGGGAACGAACCGATTTCTATCTCGCCAACCCGGCGCCACGCGGTGTCGGTAGGAAGACCATTTTGCTCACCACACGCCACCTCGCAGGCATGGCAGCCAATGCAGGTGGTCATATCAAACACAAACCGCCACTGCGTGCCCTTGGGGAGCGTGTCGCCCGGTTGATACGTGGTGGTGCGACCTTCTAGCGGGGCAAAGACTGGCGAGTTCGCGAGTTCGACGGGGCCGTTGGTGATGAATGGTGACGTATCGAGGTTGAGTGACGTTGGGCCTTGGGGTGTGAAGTGCATGGCTGATGCTTCTTCCGCGACCGACGTAATTGGGCGGGTCCTGTCAGCCCTTTCCCCACCATCCTCACTTCGTTCCGGTGGCAGGGTCCCCTGGGTTGAAACCGTCGGGCCGACTTCGGCACCCGAACGGGCGGGACTCTTCTCCGACCGGCAAGCCGGATCGGGAGTCCCGCGTGCCGCTACCCACCCAGTCAACCCGGTAGACGGGTCAAACGAAACCATTTTCGTGGGGGCTGGCGTTGTGAACGCTTGGGCGTTTATGTTCGACATTTGTATAGGTGCGGTGGGGTCAGAGGGCGCTGACTTGGATTTGTATGGTGTTGGTGGGGGTGGCGCGGATTTGGTGGATGGGGATGGTGATGGTGGGGTCTTCGAAGCAGATGCCGGTTTGGAGGCTGAAGGTTTGTTTGAGCATGGGGGACGCTACTTTTGGTTCGCCGTTGCGGTCGCCGATGATGCCCCGAGCCATCACGTTGGCGTCGCAGAAGGGGTCGCGGTTATCGAGCGCAAAAAGTTCACCCTGTTCGGTGAGAAACACTGCGTACTGATGATTATTGATCAGCGCGGCTACTCCTCGCCCGGGAATAAGGTCACCTTGTTTGCAAACGGTCACCCAGCTTTTGGCGTCGGCTTCCCGCAGCACGGTCTTCGCCGACGTGTCGGAATCGGTAGGTACTTCGACGGCGATTGAGCTCATGGTCTTGCTCCGATGCTTACAGGTGCGCGGGTTGGATCAACGGTGGCCCCGAGATTGGGTGCGACTTGAGCTGGTCGGGGCTGACCTCGCTCGGAATCGAAGGTGATGTCGGGATCGGATTGCGAAGGTGCATTCACGAACGTGACGAAACGGGCGGCGTGTTCGGGGCTTTCGATGGTGGTTTTCCATTCGCAGGCATAGGTAGCCACGTGGCGTTCCATTTGTGCCTCAAGATCAGTAGCAATGCTCAGTGAATCCTCGACAATGATGCACTGCAGTTCCTCAAATCCACCTTCGAACTTCTCCTGCCAATTCGCAGTGCGCTCCAAACGATCAGCAGTGCGCACATAGAGCATTAGGTAGCGGTCAATCAGCTTTACCAACATCTCGTCGTTGAGATCGGTAGCGAGTAACACTGCGTGACGTGGGCGCATGCCACCATTCCCGCCGACGTAGAGGTTCCAACCATTCTCCGTCGCAATCACGCCAACGTCTTTGCTTTGGGCCTCGGCGCATTCGCGGGCACAACCTGAGACAGCCAGCTTGAATTTGTGTGGGGCTCGGAGACCTCGGTAGCGAAGTTCCAAAGCAATGGCCATAGCTACGGAATCCTGCACGCCGTATCGGCACCACGTGGAACCAACACACGACTTCACCGTGCGAAGCGCCTTGCCGTAAGCATGACCGGATTCGAATCCTGCATCGATCAACTCGCTCCAAATCAGAGGCAGCTGTTCGATACGTGCACCTAGTAAATCGACCCGTTGTCCACCGGTGATCTTGGTGTACAGCGCATACTTCTTGGCCACCGTCCCCAGGGCAATAAGTTGATCAGGAAGGATCTCGCCGCCAGGGACGCGAGGAATGACCGAGTAGGTGCCGTTGCGTTGGATGTTGGCCAAGAAGTGATCGTTGGAATCCTGCAACGATGCTTCCTCGCCGGCCAGAACATAGTTGTTGTGAATCGAGGCAAAGATCGAAGCGGCGGTGGGTTTGCAGATTTCGCAGCCACGGCCGTTCCCATGCTCCGCCACCAGTTGGGCAAACGTGGTGATCCCTGTGGCTTGCACGATGGTGAACATCTGCGCTCGGGAAAGCGCAAAGTGTTCGCACAGATTGTTGTTGACGACCTTGCCTGCCGCCTTGAGCTCCGCGGTGAGGAGGTCTTTCACCAGGCCAACGCAACTTCCACAACCCGTACCGGCTTTGGTGCAGGCCTTGATTTGGCTCACGTCGGAAAGGTCACCATCGCGAATGGCCTCGCAGATTGCGCCCTTGGTCACGTTGTGGCAAGAGCAAATCGTGGCAACATCGGGAAGAGCGCCAACCCCGAGTGCCGGCGCGCCTGATCCCGAAGGAGTAAGCATGCTTAGTAAGTCGGTAGGTGTGGCGATAACTCCGCGCGCCATTTGCACCAGCATCGAATAGGCATCTTTGCGGCCAACAAGAACTGCACCAACCACCGCGGCATCACGAACGATGATCTTTTGGTACGTGCCAGCAATGGGATCGGCCACCACCACTTCATGGGTATCCTCGCCGGTGGCATGGGCATCGCCGACACAGGCCACGTCGACGCCAAGCAGTTTCAAAACCGTCGAGTTATCCGCACCCGTGAACGTTGGCAGAGAGGTTGCCTTCGATCCGGTTTCCCCTTCGGCCTGGTGCGCTACCGCCTTAGGCGACGAAGTCGGCCCAACGGTGTTTGATAACAACGCCGTCATCGCTGCCGATGCAGCCAGCCCCATCGATGTCTCGGCAGCGCAAAGTTGAGCGGCAACAACCTCGGCCATGGCGTAGCCGGGAGCGACGAGCCCGTAGATCCGTCCACGATGCACGGCGCATTCTCCAATGGCAGAAACAAGCGGATCACTGGTGCGACACAAATCGTCGATAGCCACGCCACCACGCTCACCCACCGTCAGGCCCATCGTGCGAGCCAAATCGTCACGAGGACGGATGCCGGCGGCTACCACCAACAAATCTGCTTCGATTCGGGTTCCGTCGGCTGCGGATACTGCGGCAACGCGACCATCGGCATGGCGTTCGATGGCCGACGTGGCAAACCCGGTGTGGACTTCCAATCCAAGTTCTTCAACATGACGGCGAAGGGCTTTTGCTCCACCCTCATCGATCTGCACGGCCATCAACCGAGGAGCCATCTCAATCACATGAGTTTTCACGCCGAGCAAGCGCAGTGCGTTGGCAGCCTCCAAGCCGAGTAGCCCGCCACCCATGACCACACCGGTTTGGCAACCTGCGGCATAGGCTTGGGTTTCCTGAAGATCCTCGATGGTTCGGTACACAAATGATCCCTCGCCGGTGATGCCCGGAATCGGTGGAACAAAAGGTGTAGACCCAAGGGCCAGAACCAAATGATCATACGTGCACGTACTTCCATCGCTGAGAGAGACCGTTTGTGTATTTCGATCAACCTTGGTGGCTTGCACCCCCGTCAGCACCGAAACCGCGGGGTCGTTCACGTGATGATCTTGGACCAACGAAAGATCCTCAAGCGTGGCGCCATCGAACAAGCTGGAGAGATGCACCCGGTCATAAGCAGGCCGAGGCTCTTCGCCGATAATGGTGATATTCCACGTGTTGGTCAGACCACGGTCAACACAGGCGGCGAGTAGGTGATGCCCAACCATCCCGTGTCCCACGATGACTAAGTGTTTCCGCACGCTCGGGCTAGGCCGTGATGCGGGTGAAACCGTTGCGTCTTCCATGCGCACCAACCTAGAAAACCCAGGTTCGCCGAGCGTTTCCCTTCGGTGAACCGCAGATCACAGAGTTCTCACAACGGGACTTTTGTCCTGTGAGGTGTGCTGTGACACTTGGCGAAACCCATTCCCGATGCAGATGCGCCAGCGTTTTGTCGAGGTGTTACGACGGTTTGTGCTGGTATCCGTGACAAACCGTCGCAACGCTTAGCGACAGGCGGGTTTGGGGGAGTGTTACCTGGTCTTGCTCACAACCCGAATCGTGTCGACGTTCAACGCAACATCGTGCACGCGAACACCCCAAACACCTTGCGCGGCAACTAGCGCAGTGACTGCGGCTGTAGCTCCATCGCGCTCGTTCGCTGCACGGGAGAGGCCATCAGCATCGGCGAGACATTCGCCCAAGAACCGTTTTCTTGATGCACCTATCAAGAGGGGAAACCCCAACGATTGCAGCTCATCCAAACGACGAAGAAGCTCCCAGTTGTGCTCTGAGTGCTTAGCGAAACCAAGGCCCGGATCAAGCACGATTCGATTCTGTTTGATGCCATGGGCCAGGGCAGCGTCGACCCTCAACTTGAGTTCGCGCCCAACGTCGACCACCACATCGGTGTAATAGGCATTGTCGTTCATCGTCGCACTTGGGGCACGCCAATGCATGAGTACGCACGGTGCTTCTAGATCAGCAATCACCCGCAACATGGTTGAGTCGCTCAGGCCCCCGCTGACATCATTGATCATCCACGCGCCAGCCTCGACACAGGCCCTAGCGACCGAAGCGCGAGTGGTATCGATACTTACTTTCACGCCGTTGCGGGCCAACTCGGCCACGACGGGTAAAACTCGATAAAGCTCAATACGTTCGTCTATCCGTGCAGCTCCCGGCCTCGTCGATTCGCCGCCGATATCAACCACGTCGGCTCCCTCATTCCAAAGCCGCAAACCATGCTTCACCGCAGCCTCGGTTGAATCCCAAAGTCCGCCATCACTAAACGAATCCGGTGTCACATTCACGATGCCCATCACACGGCATCGGTGATCGGTCTTGCTTAGAGGCTCGTGAACTGAGTTGTTGCCAAGCCGGTTGTTGCTCGGCAAGTTGTTGCTCATTGGGTCATTGCCAAGGGAACCATTGCAAGAAGCCATTCTGCTTTTTTCTTCGATCGACCGACCCAATTTGGGACCTCAACCCTACAACTTGGGCTCGCTGATTAGGTAGCGCCAGTGCCCAATTACCAAAGGTCTCCGTCGGCAGGGTCACGACGGTTTGGAACGGATACGAGCACAAACCGTCACAACGCGTGAGCTTGGACCGCAGCAAACGTCGTCGGCAGGCGTTGTGACGGTTTGGAACGGACACGAGCACAAACCGTCACAACACCCCGACCCTGCAGGACTAGCAATTCAGGAGTGGCCTGAGGACGTTCAGCATTTCGGCCTTGGACGTCTTGTCGGTGAAACGCAATGCGGTCCAATTATTGAGAACTAAAAGGTTTGTACGGTTACGGTCATCGTCGAAAGCAGTCCGGTTTTGGTGGTAGTGCCACGAGTCGAGCTCTACGGACACTCGCTGCTCCGGCCACGCAAGATCAAGATGAAACCTAATCCCGCCCAGCGTTATCCGAAAGCCAATGCGGGGCATAGGCAATCCGGCCTTCGCCAAAACAGCAATGACCTCAGCTTCCAGACTGCTTGCCCCGGGGTCCCAACCGACATCTCGGTCTGCCAATACTGCTCGAAGCACGTCGATCCCTCGCCCAGGGGCCGTTTGTAGTCGCAAGGATGTGTGGTGAAGCTGCTCGATGGTTAGCAACTTCGTTCGCTTGGCGTGATCGACAATTTTGCCCAAGGTCCGTTGGTCGAAACGGCCAGCCAAATCACAGATCGTTCTCGCGGCATTGGTCACCGGGAGCTTGCCGATCAAGGTGAAGTCATCGAGCAAAAAGGTACCGGTCTTATGACGAACTACTCCGCTTAGCTTTGCGTGACTCGAGCTACGTTGCTGCAAAACATGTACTCGGGTTTTGTCTACCGCCTTGGTAAGACCGTGGATAAGCGCCGCGGTGTCATGGCTGCAAACCGATGGGCATTTCGTTCCAAGGACCGCTGCGAATCGTTTGGCGGTGACTAAGTCAGGAACTCCATTGATAACAAACGTGCCCGCATGAAATCGCGTCCAGCGTCCATCATCGGCGCGGCGTGTGCACTGCGCTCTACTGAGACCGGCTTTCCGTGCCGCAGTGAGGGTAATTACGCCACCATGAAGGGCCGCGAAGTTGGCAATCAGTTGATCGGGAGACATCGCTCCATGGTGACCAACTTGTGGCAATTTGGGAGGGTTCCAAGTGGTACTTCCGCGCGAAGTGTTGTGAAGTGTTGTGAAGTGTTGTGACGGTTTGTCACGCGTACGAGTACAAACCGTCACAACGCCTGGACCTGGACCGCAACGCCAGCTCAGTCTTCGCGCTGGAGCCGACCGCGGCAAACATCGTCGGCGGGTGTTGCGAAGGTTTGTAACGGATGCGAGCACAAACCGTCACAACGCCCAAAGCCTGAGGGGGTCGAGTGTGAGAACTAGGCCGCTAAATGGTCCTCTACGTCGGCACCTAGGAGGCGGAGGAGGCGACCGTGAATGGCACGGAACTTGGGTTCGTCGAACACTTCGGGGGTACGACGAGGACGGGGGATGTCCACGATGATGTCATCAAGGACTGATGGGCGGGGCGGGTTGCCAAGTACCACAACGCGATCGCTGAGCACCACGGCTTCATCGACGATGTCATCAAGGACTGATGGGCGGGGCGGGTTGCCAAGTACCACAACGCGATCGCTGAGCACCACGGCTTCATCGACACCGTGGGTAACCATCAACACAATCTCGGTGTCCGAACCGCTCGACCACAACTCAATCAACTGCTTTTGCAGACGTGCCCGCGTGAGAGGGTCAAGCGCACCGAATGGTTCGTCGAGTAACAACACTCGTGGTTCAACGGCGAAGGCCCGAGCCACCGCAGCGCGCTGTTGCATGCCGCCAGAAATTTCCGATGGTCGCTTACCCCGCGCTTCCCACAATCCAACCGCCGTGACATACCGTTCGACAAGGTCGTCAACGTGCGCCTTGGACCATTCAGGGCGGGCGGCAGCAACGGCGACCCGCACATTGTCGATCACGCTGAGGCGAGGAAGCAGCGAATACTGCTGAAAGACCATCGCTCGATCGGGGCCCGGCGAAGCCACGACCTTGCCATCAAGCAATACGGTTCCGTGAGAGGCAGCACTAAGTCCACCTACGATATTGATCAGGGTGGACTTACCGCATCCCGAGTGACCAATCAGGGAAACGAATGATTGCGCGGGAATATCGAGATCCACACCTCGCAGAACTTGCTGTTCCACGCCATTGGTGTTGAACGACTTCCAAACATCGCGTACCGACAGACTCATGAGTGTGCTCCAGCAGTTCCAGGAAGGGCAAAACGCTTGCCGAGTTTGAGAAAGAACATGTCGAGAGTGAGCCCGACCAAACCAATCATGATGATCGCAGCCATAACGACCGACAGGTCGCCAGCGTTGTAGGCCTCCCACACGAAGAACCCCACACCGGTACCCACCGACATCATTTCAACGGCCACGATGACCATCCAAGCTACGCCCATCGACAAGCGCATTCCCGTCACAACCCCGGGCATGGCGTTGGGTAGCAACACATGACGAACATAGGTGCGCGTATTGAACTTAAACACCTTGGCCACATTGCGTTGATCGGGAGGAACACTCCCGGCTGCGGCAGCGGTGTTAATCAAGATCGGCCAAAGTGCCGTAATCAAGATCACGAACTTGGCGGCCTGCGGCGAATCCTTGAGCACGTAGAGCCAGATCGGAAACCAAGCCAATGGCGAAACCGGACGCAACAACTGAATTACCGGGTTGGCAGCCTTCCACGCTCGCTTGCTAGAACCGATGAACAACCCAAACGGAACACCGATCAGCGCAGCAATCCCAAAACCGAAGAACACTCGCTGCAGGGAACCAACAAACTGCAAGCCGATTCCCTTGTCGTTTGGGCCACCATTGTGAAAGGGATCTTTCATCAGCCGACCAAAGGTCTTTGCGGTCACGGCCGGTGAGGGCAATTCAGCAACCTTCAATGACGCAAACCACCAGGCCGCGGTCACCACTGCCAACCCAACAAGTGCCCATAATCCTGAACTCGCCATCGCGACGATTCGCTTCATGCTCTTCTGGCTAGCGGTGTCGGCAAGGACCGGATTTGCTCGAATGGTTGGATGAACCTCGTCGAGTGCATCGAGTCGGCTGGGTGGAATACTCGTTACGGCATTCAAAGGAACGAGGTCAAGATCTTCGGCAACTAAAACGTTAGTAGGCATAGTATTTCTCGTGCGCTTACTTTCGAGAAGCTTCAGCAGCAGGGTTCTTCGGGTCAAACACGACTTTGTCGAGTTTGATCTCGAACGGCGTCATGTCATCGGCTGGAATCGGTACCTTCTCCGCCGCAGCGACTTTGGCGTAAAGATCGGTAAGGATGAGATCGTCGGCCAACTTTTGGTAGTTCGGTGCTTCTTTCAAAAGACCAAATCGTTGAAACTGCGTGAGAGCCCAAGTGGCATGGGAACGACGAGGAAAGTTGACCGTCCCGTTGCGAAAAAACTGCATTTGATCGCCCTTAAAGTCTTTGGCGCCGAGGCCGGGCCCAAGGTCATACTGACCAAGCAAGCGTCCGCGAATATCAGCAGCAGGTGCATTTACGTACTGCGGAGCACTCACCGTATCGGCAGCCTTCGATCGATTCGCCAAATCATCCAGCCACTTGCAAGCATCAAACACCGCGCCCATAACGTCGGCCAGCGTGTCGGTCTCGGCGGCAAACTTTGCGTTCACAACAAGCGCCTTTTCAGGATGGTTCTGCCAAATGTCTTGGGTGGCTAAATGGGTGAAACCCACACCTTTTTGCACCGCCACAGCGTTCCAAGGTTCACCAACGCAATAGGCCTGCACATTGCCAACCGTCATGTTTTGCACCATCTGTGGTGGCGGAACTGCAGAGATCTTGATCTTCGACGTCTCAGCCTTGGTTGCTGCCAGCCAGTACCGCAACCAGAGATCATGGGTGCCGCCCGGGAAGGTCATGGCCAAAGATGGTGCGTCTTTTGATTCAAGAAATTCCTTGGCACCGGGAAGATCTCCGTAACCCACTTCTTTGAAGTCACGAGCAAGCGTGATGGCCTGACCGTTTTGATTCAGCATCATGGCCACCTTCAAATCGGTACTGCCGTTGCCGCCGATTTTTGTAGCTACGGAGAGCGGCATCGAATACAGGCAGTGGGCGCCATCGATCTGGCCGGTGAGCAACGCATCGCGCAGCGCTGGCCACGAAGCTTGTTTGATGACTTCAACGTCAAGACTGCGATTCTTAAAGAATCCGAGTTCTTTAGCCATGATGATTGGCGACGCATCGGTGAGGGCAATGAAGCCAAGCTTTACTTTGCGGACCGATTTTGCCGCCGCGGGTACAGCTGCTGGTGCCGTCGTGGCACCGGGGGCTTTCACTGTTGTGGGAGTTGCCTTAGCTGGCGCTTTCGCTGGGACCTTTGTTGCGGCCTTCTTCGTCGCAGCGCCAGCCGAGGATCCCAAGATTGCCGTTGTGGAGACGGCACTGGCAGTGAGCCCTAACAGCCTCAACGCCGTTCGACGGTTTATCGGTAATCGAAGATCAGCAAACGCCGATGCGGCAACTGGGGATTGAGAAGCCGGAACGACTTCGTTGAGAGTGGAGGGAGGAACCATGCCACTGACGGTAGGGATCCAACGTTTCGGCCGTAGTTGCAGATTCGTGAACCATAGATCTCAAACTTCTCACGCAACGGATGCCAGCACGGTGAGCATGTTTCAAACAGTTTTCGGGAAGAATTCCACAGGCATTTCTGGGTCGCGAACTCGGGGGAAGAGAGAAGAACTACCGAAGAATAGCGACTCGGTACGGAAAGAGCTGAGAGTTCTTTAGAAGTGGATGACCGGGCAGGTGAGGGTGCGGGTGATGCCCTCGACCTTTTGCACCTGGGAAACCACGTTCTTGGTTAGCTCATCGAGCGTGTCAGTCTCGGCCCGCACGATCACATCGTAGGAACCCATAACTTCTTCGGCAGCAACCACCCCAGCAATTGCGGTGATCGCAGCCACAACGCCGTGTGACTTGCCAACGTCGGTCTGAATAAGGATGTAAGCGGCAACCATGGTCGTCTCCGTAGGATTTGCTGTCGAGATGGTGGACAGCCTGGTGATTTGGACTTGAAGGCGAAGGTGACGACACCGCCACCAAGCTCCTTGCATCCTAGTAGTGGGCCAGGCGGAGGACACTCTCGTGGGTTTTGACTGCGCGTGTCGGCTATTCCTCGCCAGGTAGCGCCTGTGGAGCCGCAGCGAGAGCGAAGACTCCAGGCTGTGCGACCGGTGGAATTTGGTGTCAAGGAACAAATCCCACTCAAGCCTCCGGCGTGGTTGACCGAGAAAAGCGGTGTGAGTACTCCGCAACGGAAAAGTTTGGCGTCCTATGTACCAACGGCACGCCTTGCCCAACTCCTCGTGGTCGCTCGCGGAAAGAGCGGCCTCTCGCTCGAGGAAATGTCGGAGCGAGTTTTCCAAGGACGATTTACGGTGTTTCAGCTCATGCAGCTCGAAGCCGCGATTCTGCCTATCAGCGATGATGATCTTCGAGCGATAGCTAAAGCCTACGCACTCGATTACACGATCTTTGCCCCAGCCCGTGGCCTCCTGCGTGTCGACTTAGCCGGTCTCACCATCTCGATCGGGAATGTTGAATCAACCTTCGCAGCTGGTTCAAGCTCCGCGGACGTACTAACCCGCTATCTGGCGCTGCTGTATAACTTACGGTTGACCAAGCCTGGTGACCCGCTGGTCCTGCGTGACCCCGACATCATCGTTCTGGCCAAAGCTTACGCGTGCCCCCCAAATCAAGTTGAGCAGTCACTGAACCACATCTTGAAGAACAACGTGCAGGAGATTCGGGCCCAATTGAAGGCACTCACCAAACGTCCTTCGTTCCTCGAACGCCTCCGAGGTTAGGCAAGCATTGGGAAACAATCCCCGTCAAGCTGTCGGTCGCCGCATCCGAAAGAGGTCTGTGCAATCCCCGTCTTCGTCGCGTCTGTGAATGGCAAGGCTTAAACGCTCCGCCTTGCAGTGTTGTGGAAACTCTCCCGGTCTGATCACCAGTCTTTTGGGATCTTGGGTCTGTGTGATCAGACCGGAGGAGTTTCCTTCTCGGGGACCTTTTCGGAGATGCACTTCAAGCGAGGTTGAAGCGAAGTATTGCGAGGGTTGGGTAAGCCGCGCTTGTCAGCTCTAGGGTGGGCGCATGGAATTTCGTCATCTAGGTAATAGTGGTTTGATGGTCTCTGCCGTTTCGTACGGCAACTGGATTACCCATGGCAGCCAGGTGGAAGAGGATGCCGCCAACGCCTGTGTGCATCGGGCCCTGGAACTTGGTATCACCACCTTTGATACGGCCGACGTCTACGCCGGAACCAAGGCCGAAGCAGTACTTGGTCGCGCATTGGCTGGAGAACGGCGCGAAGGTCTCGAGATTGCCACCAAGGTGTTCTGGCCAACCGGTAAAGGTCGCAATAATCGAGGCCTTTCCCGCAAGCACATCATGGAATCAATGAACGGCTCGCTGCGCCGGTTGGGTACGGATTATGTGGACCTCTACCAAGCGCATCGCTTCGACCATTCAACTCCCCTTGAAGAGACCATGGTGGCCTTTGCCGACCTCGTCCGCATGGGTAAAGCGTTGTACATCGGCGTATCGGAATGGACGGCAGACGAAATCACTGCCGGCGCAGCATTAGCACGTGAACTTAAGATTCCGTTCGTCTCAAACCAGCCGCAGTATTCGATGCTGTGGCGTGGCATCGAAGGCAAAGTTGTTCCGGCCTCAGAAGCTGAAGGACTTTCGCAAATCGTTTGGTCACCCCTCGGCCAGGGCGTACTCACCGGCAAGTACCTGCCCGGACAGCCCGTACCCGATGGCTCCCGTGCCACCGATGAATCCGGCAAAAACTTCATCTCCCGTTACATGCGTGACAACGTTCTTGAACGAGTACAACTGCTCCGCCCCATTGCCGAATCTGCTGGCCTCACTATGGCTGCCCTGGCGGTCGCGTGGGTATTGCAAAACAAGAACGTCGCTTCGGCCATCGTCGGCGCCACCAAACCCGATCAACTGAACGACTCGGTGAAAGGTGTCGGCGTAACGCTTGAGCCCGCCGTCATGACCGCGATCGACACGGCACTTGGAGACATTGTCGATCACGATCCTGATCGCTCGGTCTCGCCCGCCGAACGCCCGTAGTTTTTCGCCTTCGCCTTCTCCGTAACTTAACCATGCCGAGTAGTACCGAACCTTCACCGACGGTGCTACCAGATTCGTTTGACAGGGACTTGGTTGGATCAGTAGTAAGCGTGCCTACAACAACGACCGAATCGAACGGGGTTTCCGTCAATCAACAAGCCGGATTGGAAGGATCCGCTCGCCTTTCGACGTTTGCTTCGCTGCGTTACCCTGGTGCTGCGCGCTATTTCGCCGGACTTACCTTGTCGATGGTTGGCAGTTGGATGCAATCAATAGCGCTTTCGTGGCTTGTCGTTCAGAAGCTCAACGGTGACGGGGGAGCACTCGGTCTTGTGAACGCATTCCAATTCGCGCCAATGCTGTTTCTTGGAGCATGGGCTGGAGCGCTATCGGATCGGTACGACAAACGACGGCTTATGACCGTGACCCAAATACTGCTGGGATTCAGTGCAGTGGTACTTGGGATATTGGACCTAAGCGGACATATCACTATGCCAATCGTTTTTCTTTTGGCCGCACTCATTGGCACGGCCAGCGCCTTTGACACACCCGTGCGTAGGGCAATGGTTGGTGACCTTGTACCCAAGCACGTCATTCCCAATGCCATGGCTCTCAACACCGGAGTAATCACTTCCTCACGGGTGTTTGGCATGATGGTCGGCGGGTTCTTGGTGAAGTACGCCGGAACCGGCTGGTGCTTTATCGTCAATGGCATCTCTTATGGCTTTATGTTGCTCGCACTCACTGGGTTGGGTGCGCTGCCCCATAAGACCGCCCCGCCGCAAACCGATGGCGGGGTAACCGATGCGGTGCGCCACATTTGGCGAACACCAATTTTGCGCGTCGCCATGATCTCCACCTCGATCGTATCGGTACTTACGTTCAACTACGCCGTCACCTACACGCTAATGGTCGACAAAATTTTCAAACGCGACTCCGATGTACTTGGTTGGCTTTTAGCAGCGTCGAGCGTTGGGAGTTTCGCTGGTTCGATTTTTGCCGCCCGTCGCAGGGAACCATCGGTTGACGTGCTCATGGCGTCCTGCATTGGAATGGGCATCACCTGCTTTGGATTCGGTTACTCAGCCAACCCTTTTGTGGCAGCGGCATTCTCTGTACCTCTCGGTCTCTTTGGTGGCCTGGTGATGACCCAACTTTCCGGATTGCTTCCCAAGTATTCGCCGTCATCAATGCGGGGACGAGTTCTAGCCCTGCAATCAGTAGTGTTCATTGGCTCAACCCCAATTGGCGGGTTGCTGGTAGGCATCACCAGCGAAGAACTTGGAGCTCGGTGGGGTATGTACATCGGTGGAATCGGTGGACTACTCGGCGGCGCCGTTGGAATGGCACTTCGCCAATCAACCCGGCTGCGCCCCTCCGTTTCCTGACACCTCGCCCAACCGGCCCAATGCTGGCCGGTACTTGGCCAATACTTGCTGGCTTTACTGGAGAACTTCACCGAGGCGCATCCTGGTTGTCTATGCCGCGCTAGCGAAGTGGGGTGCGGCCTCGGGTCCAGGCGGTGGGGCGGGTTCGGGCGCCGTTGGGAACAACGAGTGAACCTACGTAATCGGCGTTGGAATACACCTCGCTGATTTCATCGTGCATGGCCTTGAGATCGGCATCGCTGACCACTCCGTTGCTGGTGGCCTTGTAGAACTGTACCGTCACACGAATTGGGAATTGCGTGTCACGAACCAGGCTCATGTTGGCCATTTCGGCAAACGGGCCCTTATCGGAACCGTGCCCGATGACGGCCTGCTCAACGTCGGAACGCTCTTGCACAATGCTGCCTGCCGCAGTCGAGCTTTGTGCCTTGCTTTTGGTGGCCTTAGCGGGAGCAGCGGCGGCGGGAGCTGGGGCGGCTTCGTCCATCGCGGGTTGGTAAGCAGACCTATGAATCAAGGGCACCTGAATTACCATGACCATGTCGCTGCCTTCATCGAGGGCGCCAGCATCGCCGGTTGCTGCCTGTCCGCTGTCGATGCGAGCCTTCACGGCACTCTTGCGCTCAGCCGTAAAGGTGGTGCGTTGACCCTTGTTGTTAAAATACAGCTGCTGACCCCATGATTGGTAACTCTGATCGCCATTGTTGTTTTGGATGATCGTGGCGCTTGTCCCCTCCCGAGTAACCATCAGGGTGAGCACGGCCGGATTTCCCTGCGATGACTGGTAGTTGTAGAGAACCGGCGTGAACTCCACTTTGCCAGCTGCCGGTAGCGGCATGAACACGTGCTGCGCCGAAGTAAGCACGTGGGAATCGCGCTTCGCCAAAAAATTGCCGCTTCCACCCAACGAGGAGCGATTCGAAAGATAGGCGCGCATATTACCCAACACTTCACTGAGTGGCACGGCGACCGTTGAGGATCGGTTGCTCTGGTTGCCCACCTTGATCCAGATTTTGTTCAGGGCAATATCACCGGTTGTATCCGAGTAATTCGGATACCGAACCACAGGCAACAGGTGTGTACGATCCTGTCCGGCGCCAAGTGGCTCACGAACTTGCAAGGTCAGATCGCTAATGTTTGGCCCAACCGAGGAACCTTCGTAACGGCCCGTGTCTTCCCACGTGAGGTTCACCACATCAAGCCCATATCGACGAGCACGATCCAAAAGATTCTGATCGCTCGGCATGCTGGTAACCCGAGCAAGAACATCGGCATAGGAAGGATTGGGAATCGTTGTGCGCGGAACCGTGTTCGGCGGGAGGATCACGAAAGACTCATTGGCGGGAGCTGCTTTGATTCCCCAACCCTTCGCGTTACCGGCAGCCGCCGAAGCAACCGAAGTGCCAGACGACAAACCCGTAAGAGTTCCAATCGTGAGAGCACTTATGAGCGCACCACTGAGCCGAGCGATTGAGCGAGAAGTAATAGTCATACCCCTTGAACGCACGGAACCCCACCCCTGGTTCCGCCAAAACGAAACTTCCGGGTCAAAACTTTGAATCCTCCGAAACCAGCAAGAACACGAGCGTAAAGAACACCAATGCGAAGAAGCCGGAGCTAAGCGGGTGGCGCCGAACGGGGCGCCCCAGAGGCGTCAAGCGAAGCGTGCCGGTGGGGCTGTTCGGTGACAGGACCCGCTTAGCGGATCCGTACTTCTGAACTTATTCCGCACCCCAGTAGCCGAGGACTTTCCAGCCATGATCGGGGAACCCGGCCGCATCAGCAACCTTGCCTGAAGCGAAATTGTCGGGCGCATGAAGATAGGTAGCAACACGACCCTGGCGAAGAATTTCCCTCGTAGCCGTTGCCACTAACTTGCGCGCCATGCCCCGTCCCCGCAAGGACTCCTCGGTGCCAACAGAAATCTCAAAGCCCCAGGCATCATGTTTCTTGAGACCTACGCCGGCTCCATAGTTCCCGTCGTCGTCCCAAGCAATGAGCACGTCACCATTAAACGGCTTCAACCACTCAGGAACCCGTTCATCCTCGGTGGGAACCCACTCCCCAACGTCTTCACCCGGCGTTGGATCAAGGCTCCACCGAAAGTAACCCCCACCGAAATGACCACGGCGACCCAAAGCCCCAGACACCACAGCCCTGTGCTCATTGAGTAACGCCAAATCTTCGTCGACACTGTTGCCACGAACGATCTCCGACAACGCCCGCGCAGCCGAAGGCGGAACCGACAACACACCCCCCATCGGGGAACTCACGCCAAGAACATCGCGAATATCACCGTCCCACCCAGGCTCAACACGGCGATGGGAGCCAACGACCGTGATTCCATTGTTTTGCGAAGGCCATACCCCCAACCAATCGGAGAGGTGTTCAACGAGCAACTGCGGCGCTTCCATCACCACCCAACCTAGCGTGCCAGCACGTACCCCTCCCAGTTCGACAACTCCTCGCCTTGTCGCGGTTGTCGCTAACAGAGCTGGCTGGCAGGAGTCAACGGAGCAATGAGTCGTTCCGACCGGCCGGTTCCAAGAACATGCCGACGCCGACGGGAACGGTTCGCCGTTTCTTGTCGTACCCAGTTTGCGACAATGGGTCTATGGCTTTTGGTGATGTAAGCGGTCCTCCTGCTTCAAGCAAGCAGATGCAGTATCTTCAAACGTTGTTGGTACGCTCAGGTTTCGAGGGATTCGCCGACGCTCGTCGCCCCCTCGGTCTCACCCCGAAGCAAGCCCGAGGAAAGTTCGGTGCGCGGGAAGCATCAGCACTTATCGATACCTTGCTGCAAGCGGAAGGCAAGGTCGCCGAAGGGGGTGATTTCTCAATCGAGAACCGATCCGATGCCGCAGTTGATTTGGCAACAGCAAAACGCGATGAACTTGCTGCCGAAAAGATCGCCAATGAACGGGCCCGCATGCTCCAAGGAATCCCGGCTGACCTACTTGCCATAGAACTTCGACGGCGTGGATGGCAGGTAGCGGAGCCCTAAACTGTCGCGGTAGGTAACTTCCCGCTCCTCGACGATCCTCTACCGAATCGCCTCCAATCACACCAATCACCTGAAGATTGCCGATACTTGATCGTGATCTTTAGGTCATTCGACCCTAAAACCCACTCTACGTGGAATTTCTGGTCATTTTCCTTGCTCCGAAACAGCAACGATGATCAAATTTTGGACTAATCCGGCGGCGAAAGCCCTGGTCAAGATTTAGCTCTCGAGAGTGCTTCCTCAGGTGAAAGACGCAAACCGAAACATGAACGCTTCCCCAACAGTTCCAAGAACTTTCAAGACCAATCGACGCGGCTGGCGTGCGGTATCGATCTTGACCGCGCTCACTGCGCTTGGGGGCCTGAGCCTTGGTGCTCAAACAGGCCGAAGTGAGGCAGCGCCGATGCCAAACGGCATGATCTCCCTTACCTTTGACGATGGCTGGACCTCACAAATAACCAATGCCCGGCCTGAAATGAACCTACGCGGGTTCAAAGGAACCTACGCCGTGCTCTCTCAAGCGCTCGCAGAAAGTTGGGCAACGGTTTTCACGCTGGCCCAAGCCAAGCAGTTGCAACTTGAAGGCAACGAAATTGCTTCGCACACCGTCGATCACGCAGATCTGACCACACTTAGCGATGCGGCAATGTCGGCAGAAATTCGCAATGCCAAGGCGTACCTTGCCACAAACTTTGGGACGGCGATCCCCACGTTCGTCACCCCCTACGGGAAATACTCCACCAAAGTCCTCACCGAAATTCGTGCCAGCCACACATGGCACCGCACGGTCACCCCAGGTTTGATCTCCACCGAAACCTTTACCGACCAGCTGCCTTCCTACGACATTCACACGGGCATACCCGTTAGCGATGTCAAGGCGATTGTTGATCAAGCCATAGCGCAGAAGAAATGGGGCATCCTTACCTTCCACGAAATCGTCGACGCCGGAGCAAGCACGGGAACCCAGCTCAACAAAGCGGATTTCGTCGCCATCCTCAACTACATCAAGTCAACGGGAATTGAAGTAGTCACAATCGACCAAGGTGCTCGGAGACTGAGTGGCAGACTCAGCGACGTAACCCCAGGAATCACCATCTACGACGATTCGTTGCGCAACTTCAACGACTGGAGTTGGGCCACACGCGATCTGGCCAACGAGTCCCAAGTTCATACCGGGTCATCATCAATACGTGTGCTTCTGAATGCGTACTCGGCCCTTCGCTTCAAAAACTTCACGCCGTTTTCGGTAGCTGGCATGGGCTCACTCCAGTTTTGGATTCACGGAGGGCCAACCGGTGGTCAAAACGCCAACGTGGCACTTCGCAACGGCGCGGCAACGGTAGGTCAACAGACCTTGGAAGCAGCACTCGGCGGACCCGTACCAGCAAACACCTGGACCAAAGTTGTTATGCCGTTCTCGGCAATGGGAGTCGCTGCAGGATCCACGATTGATGATCTGTCGATCGAAGATTCCTCCGGCCTGAACCAACCACTTGCCTATCTCGACGACATTCGTTTAGTGCCAGGTGGAGTCTCAACCGTTACCACTCTCCCTCCAACGATTCTTCCCCCAACCACCGTTGCTCCGCCGACCGTACCCC
>JAYSVF010000017.1:0-5634 GCA_043718695.1 Acidimicrobiia bacterium
GATGAAACCGTTGAAGCTTCAGCCGAGACGCCGGAGCTAGTTCTGGCCGAAGCCGCAGCGACATCGACCGGGAGCGAACCATCAGAGGCGGGATGCAATCCGGGAAACAGGGCAGGACCGCGCACCGGGCGAGGCTCTCCATCGACGGATGGCTTTCGTTTCGAAAACACGCCACAAAACGTAGCGCCCCCGAGCCTGAAAACCAGGATTCGGAGGCGCTTCTCGTTTGTTTCCTTGTCGTTCTGCGAAACCGGGCTCAATCAGCGAGCACTGGCTTGCACCGCAAAATTACTTCGTACGGTTGCGCTTGCGGTCTTCGTCTTTGAGGAAGCGCTTGCGAACACGAACGTTGGAGGGCGTAACTTCAACCAGCTCATCATCAGCAATGAATTCGATCGCTGCTTCAAGCGTCATTTCACGCTTTGGTGGAAGCTTCACGGCCTCATCGTGGGAGTGGGTACGAATGTTGGTTTTGGCCTTCTCACGAACAATGTTGACCACCATGTCTTCTTGGCGAGCGTTCTCGCCAATAACCATGCCTTCGTACACTTCCTCGCCTGGATCGATGAAGTACTCACCACGGGAAGCAAGGTTGTCCATGGCATAACCGGTTGAGTAGCCAGCACGGTCACTCAACATGGCGCCACCCAAACGCTCGGGCAGATCGCCCACCCAAGGGATGTAGCCAGCATGCAACTGGTTGATTAGCGCCGTACCGCGGGTTTGCGTAAGCAGCTGGCCACGAAGACCAAGCAAACCACGCGACGGGCAATCGAAGTTCAAAATGGTTCGGCCAACGTCACCAGGACGCATATCGCTCAACATGCCCTTACGGGGTGCCACAGCCTGGGTAACGGTTCCAACATGCTCATCGGGAACGTCAATTACGAGATGTTCCATTGGCTCGTGACGATGACCGTCAACCATCTTGGTGATTACTTCTGGGCGGCTCACTTGCAGTTCGAAGCCTTCGCGGCGCATCGCTTCAATTAACACAGCCAGCTGCAATTCGCCACGGCCAGCAACTTCGATGATGTCGGGGGAATCGGTTGGGCGCAAACGAATAGATACGTTGCCAAGAATTTCACGCTCAAGACGGTCGCGAAGCTGACGTGAGGTAACGAACTTGGAAAGCTTGTCGCGGCCAGCGGTTGGCGCGGTGTTCACCCCGAAGGTCATGGCCAGAACTGGTTCATCTACGAGCAGACGCTCCAACGCAACCGGGTTCAGTGCATCGGCAAACGTGTCGCCGATTTCCACTTCCGGGAACCCGGCGATAACGAACAACTCGCCAGCTACCAGCTCTTCAGCCTCAACACGCTTAAGACCTTCGATACCCAGAACCGTTCCGAGCTTGCGCTTGATCATGCCGCCAGGCTGTCCTTGAGCTGGCTCAGCGCCCATCAGGACAACCAATTCGCCTTTGCGCATGGTGCCGTTCTGAACACGTCCTACAGCCAAACGGCCCAGGTATTCCGAGGCATCAAGGTTGTTCACGATGGCCTGAAGCGGCGCCGAGGCATCACCGGTTGGTGCTGGGATTGTCTTAGCAATGGCCTCAAATAGGGCGGTGAGGTCATCATCGGGGCCGGGCATACCGATACCGGCCATTGACTTGCCGTCACGGGCAATTGCCGAGATAACGGGGAAATCGAGGTGCTTAGTGTCGCCGTGCTCGCCGAGGAGATCCATGAACAACTGCTCAACTTCGCCGAGCACTTCTTCTGGACGGGCGTCTTGGCGGTCAACCTTATTGATAACCACAACGACGGGGAGGTGCTTGGCGAGGGCCTTGGAAAGCACGTAGCGGGTCTGTGGCAGTGGGCCTTCGGCAGCGTCTACGAGCAGCAAAACGCCGTCGACAATGGCCAGGCCACGTTCTACTTCGCCACCAAAGTCGGCGTGTCCAGGGGTGTCGACGATGTTGAACTTGTAATGTCCCCAGCGAATCGATGCCTGCTTGGCGAAAATGGTGATGCCGCGCTCGCGCTCCTGGTCATTGGAGTCCATAACCCGGTCGACTTGAGTTTCGCGGGCGCCGAAAACGCCGGCTTGGCGAAGCATGGTGTCAACGAGTGTGGTTTTGCCATGGTCAACGTGAGCGACGATGGCGATGTTGCGAAGCTCGGGGGTTCCGGGCGCTGAGGCGGTCATTGCAGGTCCTTTAGGGGTATCGGGCCATGCGAGATCGCTCGCGAGCCTTGTGTATTCTACGTTTTGGATGCCGAAATGTCGCCGTGACGTGAGCCACCCAATCAACACCAGCATCTGAGCGCAGAGTGAAGATCCTGAAGCCGCCAGGGCTGCCAGGATCGGCCGACGCTAAGCAGCGACGGAGAGTCGACGCCGGAGCGCCAAGAATGGTTTCGGCATGTTCGGCCGGTTGAGTTGAGGTGCTTCTTGCCGTAGACCAGCCCAAAAGGCCAGCTCATAAAGCTAAAACTGCTTGGACGAACCGAGCAAACCTCTGAGAATCAGCCAGCGGCCTTTTCGGTTTCGAAGATCTCGTCTTCTTCCGTGGTGTCTTCTTCCTCGTCAAGGACCCGCGCCAGGCACCATGAGGCGCACTTGTCTTCGGACCCTGCACCGCACTCTTCACATGGCGCGATGCCATAGTCGGTTTGGATGCGCTTGAGGGCGCGCGCCTCTTCGAAGCGTCGATGCCGTCCCTTTTTCACGTGGGGCTCCCGAAAATCTCGTTTGTCTTGGTCGTATCGAGCGTCAAGTGTAGCTGGAGCGAGCGCACTAACGGATCCATCCCCCAGAGAAGCCGACGTGACGTCGGGTACACCCCGAGCCTCACCGCATTTTGTAACTGAGATTCACGCTCTGGCCCCCGACCCCGTGGGGAACTATCGTTGCGCCTATGAGCGAAGGAATTGATCTCGAAGCATTCGTGACAAGGTTTCAGGAACGGGCAGCTTCGGTGAAAAATCGTCCGATGCCCCCCGTTGAGGGATCCGAGCGAGTGAAGTTCCGGGAGCGCATGCAGGTTGATTTCATGGACTTCGCCATGATTGGTGACGCAAAAGCGGAGCTCGTCGACGGCATTTTGACCTTAAGCATTGATTTGCGACCACCCCAGGGGTGAGCAACACCGAACTATCCAAAACGCTGGAGGCGGAAGCCGGGTTCGAACCCTAAGCGTTACTGCGACTTGTTGGCTAGAAATTCTTGGACTGCGCGATTCCACCAGGCGAATAGGTGAGCGAAGGTCGTAGGATTGGTCCAACCATTCCGTTGGACTAGCGAATATTCGAGGAAGAGCACATGGACGATCAGTCACAAGCCCAAATAGACAAGCTTTCTGGTGGTAACGGCGCTGCGCTCATGGACAAAGGAGAACGAACGATCCAGGAGGAGCGGCTGCATCGAAAGCAACGTCTCGCCGCAGGTTTTCGGTTGTTCTCCAAGTTCGGATTCGATGAGGGAGTTGCTGGGCACATAACCGCCCGCGATCCAGAACTTCTCGACCACTTTTGGGTCAACCCGTTCGGCATGCACTTTGGGCACATTCGGGTGAGTGACCTCCTTCTTGTTCGTCATGATGGAAAGATCGTCGAGGGCTCGCTGCCCGTGAACCAAGCGGCGTTTGCCATTCACTCCGAGATCCATGCCGCCCGACCCGACGTGATTGGTGCTGCCCACTCCCATTCCATTTATGGAAAAACCTGGTCATCGCTTGGTCGACTGCTTGATCCAATCACCCAAGATGCCTGCTCGTTTTATGACGATCACACCCTGTTCGACGATTACACCGGCGTGGTGCTTGATACTGAAGAGGGCAAACGCATTGGCTATGACTTGGGCTTGCGTAAAGCCATCATTCTTCGCAACCACGGTTTGTTAACCGTCGGACACTCCGTTGAGGAAGCGGTTTGGTGGTTCATCACGATGGAGCGGTCATGCCAGGCGCAGTTGTTGGCCGAGGCAGCCGGGAAGCCCATTGTGATTCCACACGATATGGCCAAACACACGGCAGGCCAGGTGGGCACCCATATCGCTGGCTGGTTCAGCTTTCAGCCGCTCTATGCGCGCATAACACGCGAACAACCTGACCTCTTCGAATAACGGCGAAGCTACTCACTGGTTGACTTAGCAGCGCGTTTCCGCGCGGCCTCTTCTTTGGATCGGGGCGCCGAGACCTTCGGATCTTTCAGGCGTTCAAGGTTGGGAGGATATGGCATTAGAAACGTCATCCACTAGGGCTTCGATATCTGCGCGCTTAGCGTTTGCGAGCCCTTGAACGATGTTTAGCAGCGCGGTTTGCGTTGGGCTCACGTACCATCGGCCGCGCACCTGTACCGTCACGATCCCCGGAAGCGATTTTCGGGCTGCTTCTAACGAACTCAGCCTGCCAACGAAGCGGTCGATAGTTGCCTTGGTAACCGGAACCGAGAACTGTTCGGCGAATCGGGGGATCTCCCGTCCGCAGCGTTTCGTGGCTTTGCTACCCGACAGGATGACGAAACAGCCTTCGTGGTATTGGGCGATGAACGGTTCAGCTCCAGGCTCAGTAAGGGCAAACTTGGCATCGCGAATGGTGATTGGCACGATCGTTTGTTGTCCAAATCGGTTGGACTTTTGGCGCGCGACCTCCGCCACAGCGGGGATCGATAGTTCAAATTGACGCTGCAACTTCTCGATGCGTTCACCCCAAATGGTGTTGATAGCGCTCAGCGGGAATGCCTTTGCTTCTACGGGATTGGTAAGTGAACGTAGCGTACCTTGATCGAGCTGTACGAGAGCATCGAGCCACGCCTGGACAGCATCCGTTGGGTTCTCGGCACCGGCCGCGAGGTTCGATTCGTTGGTTGAAGGTTCGTTTGCTTGGGGCTCGTTCGATTGATCGTTCGACGTTGTACTAGCGGTGGTGTTTGACTCTCGATCTTGCTTTCGTGCCGCAACGCGCTCCCAAGAATTCCCGAGGGTGCCCGCTAAGGACACATACCATCGGCTACGCGTTCGCAACACGGAAATCAGGATCGATCCATTGCCACGGTCTTTCGTAGGGGAAAGGGCACGTTGCAGCGATCGTCCGAGTGCCGATTCCGTTAAGGCTTGAGAACTTAGTCCTAGGCGCACACCAGATCCGTTGGGAGGTACTACCTCCACATTCGCCTTAGTACGCGACCCGCTCAGTTTTGTTTCGACGGTCCTCCAGCGACCTGGGTTGGGAAGTGCTGATTTGGGAAGTGCTGATTTGGGGAGAGTGCCGGGCTTTACGTCATTAGACGTTGCACTGAATGTGCCAAATCGGCGTAACTGACGCACAACCGCTTGACCATTCGGGACAAACAGCCGAGCCTCTTCCGGCGTTAAGTACTGCAAAACCCCTACAGCGTCACCATTATCAATCGCATCTAGAAAGCGTTCCGCCGCCGCCTGCGGGGATGGCGCGCCTGAAGACGAGGCCACGCTACGAAATGTGAGAATCCCAGCGGCAACGAGCAACAAAGCACCGAGCACAACGCCAAACCGGCCGCTCTTAGAGGAATGACTAGGCGCTGTTGGTTCGGACTCAGAAAAAGAAACGATCACCCGATTCTACGGAGATCACAGCCGTGCTTGAGCGCATCACGGCACGCGGTGTTACATGGCGTAGGGAAGGAACGTCTCCGGTGTTTCGTCTCG
>JAYSVF010000161.1:0-3985 GCA_043718695.1 Acidimicrobiia bacterium
CTTCTACTCTCGAAGATAGCTCCGGTGCGATCAGCATTGCCGGTAGTGAAAGCCCAATTGTGGTTGATGACGATTGGGGTGTGGAAGCTGTTGGTATGCGCGCACTTCAAACAGGGCGGGATCTGAATCCTCTGCACATTCGATCGGTGCTTGATGCGGAGCTGGAGTACTTCAACGCGATCGGCGCTGTGGGTCCCCAAGCCCTGGACCAGCCATGATTGTTCGAGTTACAGAGTTACAGAGTTACGGACCCCTGGAGCACAGTGTGCCAAAGCGGCAACGCAAAGAGGCGCAGATTTGCACGGATGCCGAGATGCAGGATCTACCCGTCGGTCCAACGAGTAACTGCCTAGGAGAGTGCTGAATAATGCGACCTAGACAGATCGCGAACTGGGAAAACAAAGCAAAATTTGACATCCAGTCGCATTTATTCAGCAGTCTCCTAGTAGGAGTTGTCTTGTGATTGGTTTGATCCTCGTCGATATCGATGGGACGTTAGTGGGTACAGGCAACAAGGTCCCTGATTCGGCATGGATGGCCATCGAAAAAGCCCGTGCTGCTGGTCGTCACGTAGCGATTTGTACCGGACGACCCTGCAGTGGAAAGGCCATTGAGTATGCGCGCAGAGTTTCGCCTGGAGCGTCGCACGTCTTTCACTCGGGCGCGGTGGTGTGCACTCCTGATGGCGCTATGGCCCATGCGGTCACGATGCCGGTGATGAGTTTTCGCCGACAAGTTGCCCTGGCCCGTGAGCACAACGAGGCACTGGAGGTGTACACAGCGATGGATTGCTTTTTGGAAACCGAAAGTGTGCATACGAAAGAGCATGCCGAGTTGATCGGCCTGAAGCAAACGATAATTCCCGATTTGCTAGCCTTGCTTGACGGCGATGATCCAATCGTGCGCGTGCAATGGGTCGTCCCATGGGCTGAGTGGCCAGTCTTTGAATCAGCCACCCAAACTGATGATCAACTCGAAATCAGTGTGGCTTCGCAACCCGATATGCACCACACGTGCTTCAGTAGCGTGACGGCACGGGGTATCTCCAAAGCCAGTGCCGCAGCGTTCCTCGCCGAGCACTACGGGCTCACCCTCGATCAAGTGGCGATGGTCGGCGACGGCGACAACGATCTGGAAGTGTTTGGTGTAGTTGGTCTACCAATCGCCATGGGTAACAGCACCCCCAAAGCGCTGGCCGCTGGCAAACACATCGTGGCTCACGTTGACCACGGCGGCCTAGCCGAAGCTATCGACTTAGCCCTCGCCCGGCCATAACGGTGATCGCCATCGTCTTTAGTTGTGTTCGTGTGTTTCGTTGAATTTCTAGGCGCTTACGAGACTGTGCGTTTCGCCTTGACCGTTGGATTCGTAGCCGTCGGCCGCAGGGTCATCAAAAAACACGCCGTCGGACAGGTACCGAAAGCGAGCTTGGGTGCCAGTGGGCAAGGCAACTTGGATCGAGCGAGTCCCGTTTGGGCGAAGCTTGAGTGGGTGCGCATGTGGATTCCATGCGTTGAAATCAGCGATCACTGAGACATCCCGGCCCTCGTCGGGTAGTACAAAAGTGACCTTAGTAACGGTCTTGTCGGTACTGCGTTGTTTGCGAATCACTTCGGACTCCTTTGCTCTGGTCGCCTCCAGTTTGCTCGCCAGCGGTTCGATCTGCGCGCATGTTTCCTGTGCTCCTGGTCACCAATGTGTCACCAATGTGGAGGTGCCTAGCCGATATTTACCACGAGGGCTAGATGATCGCTAAACGGCAAGTGCTCTGCCCGGGCCCTGATGGGTAGGTCCTGCGGGTTGAATCGCCGAGTGGGGTCGTGCAGCAGCGCGTGATCAAGTTGCATCTTCGGGTTCGGTGACGGGAACGTGGGAAGGCGGGTCGCCAGTGCCTTCCAACGCGTGACTATGGCGGGGACGGGGGCTGGAAGGTTGAGATCGCCCAGCAGAATGTGTGGCCCGGGGAGCTTGCTCAGTGCACCTACGATCTGACGAAGTTGAGGAATGTTCCACCCAGGTACAAACGAGGCGTGGGTCCCAGCAATGGTCATCAACGAGCCTTCGAATTCAACAACGGCCGCGATGCAAACCCGGGGTTCATCGTCGATCATCGTCCACTTGTTGATTCCGGGGATGAATACCGGGGCCCGAAACCGAAAAGGCTGCACGCGTATGACATGCCACGATTTGACGGGCAAGGTTGTGATCAAGCCGGTTCCGTATGCAGGTATTGATTGGTCGACCGGTGGCAAGTCGTGGCCCGAAGCTGCGTCATGATCAGTTGCTGGTCGCCACTGCCCACCCGGCACGCCAATAATTGCGGGCACAAACCTCCATGATGCCCCAGGAATTGCTGCGGCGATCTGTGCGGTTTGATCGGTGTTGTCGCTGCGGGACTGAAAACGGTCCACCTCCTGCATTGCTAGGACCGTTGGCTGTAACTCACTAAGCGCACGAACATATCGCCGGGTATCCACCTGGCCATCTGCAATCGATCGGCCATGCAGCAAATTTGAACTCACCAGTCGCAACATCGCCACGCAGGCTACTGCTCGGGGGGAACTACCTCATGTGTGCCAGGTCGGGGCAGTAGCCCCGTGTACCCAGTTCGAGAGAGTCGTGTGGAGAACCACACGGTGGGGTCGACAGATGGCTCCACGCATTGGTTGACCATGGAACCAAACAAAGAGGGTTGCCATATCCGGTTAGCGGAAACGAACGTGGGCGACTCCTAAAGGAATCGCCCACGAACACAACTACTGATTTGGATTCACGCTTCGTTCTGCGTCGATGGGACCAGCCTCGACTTGCTGCGTAAACGGTGACTGGTGGAGATTCACCAACCGGGTCCAGCTAACCGACTAGCGGCCAGCCACCTCCAGAGTCCCAATTTGTTTGTGTATTGGAATCACCTCCTCTCTCTGATGTTTTTAGCTTCGCGCACCTCGCCCCGCAATGCCAATGATTTGTTTGGCAGAGTCTTGGGGAGTCAGGAGGGAGCCTTGCCGCTGCGTGGCCATGAATCGGGCTAGACCATTGTGCCAATCATGTAGTTCCACAGCATCCAAGCGCCGATCCCAGCGGTGGTAAGCAGCACGAGCAAGCCAATCATCAATTTTTCGATTTTGTTCATGAAGACACTTTGTGGGCCAGTACCGCTTTTGGCCATCCGGAGAACTCACCACAGATCAGTGGGCGCTGGCTGTTCACGTTCCGTGGAGCGGTTTGTGGAAGCATGGAGGGATGTCAGGTCGCCCTACCAAGTTCGAGCACTCCCAGTACCTTGGGGACAAGCGCACCCAGGTTGTTTACGATCTCGACGATCCTCGCACCCCGTCCGAGCTGATCGATGAGCTGGTCGCCTCAGGCAAGGGTGCAACCTTTGGCCCGGATTCCCTCGTCGAAGCGGCGAACCGTAACTACAAGCCCTTCAAAATTCGCTCGTAGCTCGTTTCGCTCCTGGTTTCACGGCAGCTAAGCCCCTGGCCCTTACTGGGTCTGCCTGGCCATCCTTGGTCTAAGCCAGCTTCTTCTTGACCATCGCCGTCCCCTGTTTTTTCGCTCCCGTTGCCCCCGTTGCCGTTGGTGCCGTTGGTGCCGTTGGTGCCGTTGGTGCAATTGTTGCCGGCGCGTCTGAGGGCTTCTTCTTGGCCGACGGGGCCCGCACCGTTTTGGTGACCTTAACCAGTTTGGGGGCTGCCCAGGTCTTTAGCGCTGGCTGTTTCTTTCGCTGCCTTCTTCAGTTCACGGTAGGCCGCTTTCGTTTCTGGCCCTTCAATATCGGCGACACTCCGCAGAGCCCCAGCCTCTCCGAATTCGCCAGCTGCTTCTCGCCAACCCGGCAGCTCGATTCCTAAGCGTTTGCCGACGACGGCAACAAAGATCCGAGCCTTGCGTTCACCGAATCCGGGCACGGCTTTCATGCGTTTGAATAGTTCAGCGCCATCGGAGGCAGTGGCCCAAAGAGCCGATGGTTCGCCGTTGT
>JAYSVF010000162.1:0-3981 GCA_043718695.1 Acidimicrobiia bacterium
GTGTCGGCGATGGTTTGGCGTAGGCCGTACTTTGCGGGAATTTCGAAGTCGAGAGCCGTCCCTGGCCGATACCCAGCAACTTGGATCATGGTGATAACGAAATCGGCACCGTCGAGTGCTTTGGCCCGATCGGTGGTGGCAACGATTGTGGGTGAGACACCAAGCGCCCGAGCCACTCTGTGGGCAACTACTTCCGATGTTGCCAACCGCACGGCATCAATGTCGAACAGCGTGATGCGCGAGTTGGCCAGTGACGGATACCCCAGAATGTCGCCCAGTAGGTTCTTTGCGAACACGGTACTTCCGGCTCCCACGAACACGATTTTGGGCGAGAGGGTTGGCGTTGGGGAGCTAGTCATGAGGTGCCTCGGTGAATGTTCGAATGTGACTGCGCAATCCTCACACGTGGCACTGGGTCACGTCAACGTTGACGTGCGGCCACGGTAAGTGATCGCGACGATGACTGGAAGCGATTTCAGCCGCTAATTCACTAGGAGGAACAACGTGAACACCGCACCCGAACTTCTCCGTTCGGCCACCAATGCTCAGGTGGATCCCATCGAGCGTGCATGATGGTATCTATGCCAAGCGGAGCGACCCTGCATGATGTCGCAGCCCTTGCTGGAGTGTCCCCGCGCACCGTCTCGCGGGTCGTGAATGAAGAAACCGGCTTTGGTGAGGCCACACGGTTGCGAGTGTTGGAGGCCATCGAGAAGGTGGGGTACCGCCCAAACATGTTGGCGAGGGCGCTCATCACTCGTCGAACGGGCACGGTTGGCCTAGTTGTGCCGCAGATGATCGACCCGTTTTTTGCCGAACTGGTTGATGGCGTTCAGGCTGCGGCGAAGGCGTCGGGGCGCTCCATGATCATCGCCAAGCATGACGACGACTTGGCCGAGTTTGATTCCATCCTTGACACGTTTTCATCATTCGCCGTTGATGGCGCGATCGTGTATTCCCCAAAGGGTGAGAGGGACACCCTCATTAAGCACGCCCTACGGGGACTGCCCACGGTGGCGTTTGGGATGGAGATTTCCGGCACGAACCTTGGTTCGGTCCTGTGGGATGTCAGTCGTGGTGCGGAACTTGGCGTGGAGCACCTCGTTCGGATCGGCCGTTCCAAACTGGTCATGCTCTCGCACACTGGCGCCGGCAACACCGCCTTACTCCCCCGTCGAGAAACAGCGTTCCGACACACCCTTCAAAGTGCTGGACTCGAGTTCAGCGAGGCGCGAGTCGTGCGCAAAGACCCCACAATCGATGGTGGCCGTGCGGCGATGGATGCCGTTCTCGCCGCTGGCACACCCGTCGATGGTGTGTTCGCATACAACGACGCAATGGCCATCGGCGCGCTGCAGGCCCTCGCCGTCGCTGGGCTTCGTGTGCCCAATGACGTTGCACTCGTGGGGTTCAACGACATCGCCATGTGTTCCGCGCTCGTGCCCGCGTTAACTTCAGTCCGGCTTGATCGCGGTGCCATTGGCCACGAAGCTTTGGCACTGCTTGACCGCATGCGCTCCACACCGGATCATCAACCACCGGTCTATGTCGACGTGGAACTCGTAGTTCGCGATTCCGCCTAAGAAAAAGGACCTTGCAAGGACCGGCAGTTGCGCGGCAGGCGAAGCTGACCGTCAGATGCAAACGGCGAAACTTCTCCATCAGGCACCCGTTGCTTGCTCATGCCCAATTGAGTCGAGGCTCCCCCGACGTCAAATTTTACGTCAACGTTGACGTGACGCCCGTCGCATCTGTATGCTCACAACGTCGACACTGTCGGCAACCGCACCCACCAAACAGATCTGCACGTCATCGAGGGAGTTTGCATGAACATCAAACCGACCATGAACACTGAAGCGGAGCCGGAATCGTCGTCCCATCTTGGGCGTCGCTCCTTTCTCCTAGGCGCCGCCGCAATCGGACTGCTAGCGAGCTCGCCCGCTGCGGTACTCGCTGCGACGAAAAAGTCCACGAAGGCCAAAGCCAAAGCTCCGGCCAAGATCTCGGGCACGATTGCGCTGCAATCCAACAATGCCGACGACAAATCCAAGAAGGGCATGGAGGCTCTTGTCGCAGCGTTCAACGCAAAAAAGACGGGGACTATCAAACTGAACACGGTTGCTGGCGAGCTGTATCGAACTCAGCTCACCCAGTACCTCACCTCGTCCAAACCACCAGAAGTCCTCACATGGCTTGCTGGTAAAGCGGCGCAGAATTATGCCGATCAAGGTCTCTTGCTTGATATTTCCGATGTGTGGGCCTCACCGGAAATGGCCGGCTACTCCTCAGCACTGAAAGGTCTGTCGACCGCCTCAAACGGCAAACAGATTTTCGTGCCGATTTACTACTACTGGTGCGGCGTTTACTACCGCCCCTCGAAGTTCGCTGAATGGGGAGTTAAGCCTCCAAAGACATGGGATGAGTACAAGGCGCTCTGCAAAACGTTGCAAGACAAAGGGGTCACCCCAATTGGTATGGGTCTATCCGATACGCCATGGGTCGCCTCGTTCTGGTTCGATTACCTCAACCTCCGTGTCAACGGTGCAAAGTTCCACCGAGACGTTCTCAGCGGGAAGAAGAGCTTCGATTCCCCAGAAGTAAAGGCCGTGTTTGCCAAGTGGCAAGAGATGCTCCCGTACATGGACAAACAGGCGAAAGGTTTGGCGTTCGCCGAGGCGCAGACCAAGTTCTACAAGGGCGAAACGGCGACCTATGTTGCTGGCAACTGGTGGGCACTTGGTGCGCCGAAAGACGTCGGGGATGACATCGACTTCTTCCAGTTCCCGATCATCGACCCGAAGGTGCCCGTTGCGGAGGAAGCCCCGGCTGACGGATTCTTTGCTTCGGCAAAGGGCTCAAACCCCGCGCTCACCAAAGCTTTCATGAAGTATCTCGCAACCCCAGCCGCGCAGGAGCTCTACCTGACCACCTCAGGGAACGCATCGATTCCTGCTGCGCCCGGGGCCAAGGCGGCGGTTACTGTGCAAAACACCAAGGGCAAGGCAATGCTGGAGGCAGCTGCTGATCTCACCCAGTTCTTCAACCGTGATGGTGGCGACGAGTTGCAGCCCACCGCTGATGCGGCTCTATTGAAGTTCATGGATAAGCCAGGCGACGTCGATGCCATCATGACTGAGTGGCAGGCAGCCGCAGTAAGCGCTCGCAAGGCGTAAATGTCGGTTCTGGCTCGCCGCCGTCGAGGGAGAGTTGACGCTCTTTCGCCGACGGTGGCGGCTTTTATCCTGGTGCCATTTCTGCTGGAAGCAGCGGTCGTATTCGCACCGGCCATCCAGGGTGTGCTCCTCTCCTTCACCGAATGGCGAGGGGTCGCTAGCCCGAAGCCGGTTGGTTTGCAGAACTTTCGCGAACTTGCCGATGACCCCATTTTCGCCGTGGCATTCAAGAACACCGTTCGGTGGTTGGTGGCCTTTGGCGGGCTCTCCGGGCTGCTCGGCCTATCGTTGGCGCTTCTCCTGAAGGCCGAACGACGGGGCGTAGCGGTGTACCGGGCGCTGATCTTTCTACCGGTGATTTTCTCTCTGGTAGTCACCGCTTTGGTGTGGCGGGTGTTGTATGCGCCTGAGGGTTTTTTCAACAACACGCTGCAGGCGGTTGGTCTTGGCTCGTGGGGCCAAATCTGGCTGGCCGAGGAAAGCACGGTGCTGTACGCCTTAGTGGTGGCTTCGCTGTGGCGGTCTTCGGGATACATCATGGTGCTCTATTTGGCGGGGTTGAAATCGATCGATCCAGCCTTGACTGAAGCTGCCCGAGTTGATGGCGCCAATCGACGGCAGCTCCTTCAACACATCACCATGCCGCAGTTGCGAGGGGTCAACTCCGTTGTGTTGTCGGTCATCGTGATCGACGCGTTGCGATCCTTCGACATCGTCTACGCCCTTACCAAGGGTGGACCGTATAACTCTTCACAGTTACTAAGCACTTATATGTTCCAAACGGCGTTCGCTACGGGTCGATTGGGCT
>JAYSVF010000163.1:0-1705 GCA_043718695.1 Acidimicrobiia bacterium
ATGCAACCCCACCCGGCAATCCATCCCGCCTTCGGCCCAAACGAACGCACACCCCATGTGAAGTTCGTACCGCAATCTGGATCGGCTTTGTTGAGGTAATAGAACGCCGCAGCAATACAACCCATTGGTATGAACGCAAACAACATGATGAACGGAGCCTTGGCCCCAACTTCACCAGTAACGAAGCCAATACTGGCCGCCAAACTGTACCCAGGAGCCGTCGAGGCGACGCCGATAACAATCACGGCTAGCAACCCGAGCGAACCCCCTTTGAGGCCTTTATCGGCCATCTGCCCCGTCTTGGTTTCGGCAAGCGCACCATTGGCCATACGACAGCACCTTTCGGTTGTGGAGCATTCGGCCCCATTCGATTTCGCAACTATTTCACACTGTGGACTTTCGTGCACGGTTCTTCCAGATCGCCGTGGCTTCCACCCGAGCTGGAATTTCCCGACCACAGCGAATCAGCGGCATTTGGTATTGGGCCTGGGTAGTGGCCTTGGTTTTCGCATATCGACCGCCGAAATGAATTTGAACCTCATTCGGCTTCGCAAGAGTTTTTGTTTGAGGTTGCTCTTTGCGTGGATTGCGAGGTAGGAAACAGCTATGGCAATTCGTTTTCTTGACCCTCGAGCCCAATCCAGCGCACCGATCTCGCCGTATGAGGCCCACCTTGCTTGGTCGCGTGCATCGGGTGAACCGCTCAATATCGCCCTGTTGGCCAACGGTTTCCCCGATTCCGACACCTTCCTAGAAACCGTCGAGATTTCGCTACGTAACGCGCTTCCGAAAGATGCGACGTTTTCGTTCACCAACAAGGGCAACGCCTCGGCCCCCGCTTCTTCTGAGATGGTTGCCGCAATCGCCGCTAACACGCACGCAGTGGTTACGGCTTATGGTCATTGAGGCAGTTGCACCTCCGGCACCGTGCGTGACGCTATCTCCTTCGCCCGCTTAGGCATCCCCGCTGTCGCCATTGTTTCCGAAGCCTTTTGGGCTCAAGGCGATTTCGTGTCCCGATCCATTGGTATGCCCGATATTCCCCGCGTGCAGATCCCTCACCCCGTCGCCGGATCCGGACGAGAAAATATGCAACGCGTAGCCAACAACATCGTCGGTGAACTCATAAGCACGCTGGGTATTTCGCTATGACCACAACCACAATGGCAATGCTCGAAGCCCTCGACGAATCTGCTGCACTCGAAACCCTTCACAACCTTGGCTGTACCGACGGTTTGCCCGTAGTAGTGCCCACTCCCGAGCGCGTGCACCGCATGGTCCTGGCGACCGGTCTTGATGCTGATTTGGTGCTCGGTGAAATCGGTCCGTCTTTTGGTGCGGCAACGATCGAAAAAATAGCGATTGCTGCGGTCATGGCTGGCGCGTTGCCCGATTACGCGCCGATCATCGTGGCTGCTGTGCGTGCACTGTGTCGCCCGGAATTTGATACCGCTGAAGTGCAGGCGACCACCCATGCCGTATCGCCGTTGCTGATCGTGAACGGTCCGGCTCGTGTTGCTTGCGAAGTGTCCTCGGGCTTTGGCGCGCTCGGCCCGGGCCATCGAGCCAACATGACTATCGGACGTGCTGTGCGCTTAGTAATGCTGAACATCGGGGGCGCTCGCCCGGGCATCTCCGACATGGCTTTACTCGGTCATCCCGGCAAACTGGCCATGTGTCTCGCCGAGGACGAAGAACAATCGCC
>JAYSVF010000164.1:0-9410 GCA_043718695.1 Acidimicrobiia bacterium
ACCGCAACGTCGCTGCCAAGCGCACCCAATAGCTCGACCGATTCCTTTTTTGCGAACTTTCGGAGTTACCCTTCCACGAACAGCGAAGCATCGGCCCTAGCGCTTTTGAATACGCAGGGTGCCAACGGGTATGCCTACATCGGCCCGTTTTTTGTCGGAGGATCGAGCCACGAAACATTCGTGAAGGCAGAGCCGAATGCTACGTACCAATACGAAACTGTCGAAATGCCCGCTGCTGTCGATGCCGTGATGGCGTTGCTCCAGGCAAAAGGAAAGGCAGGGTTCCTCTATAAGGGGCCCGTGTTGTTCGGTGGTGCCTTCGACAAGACTTCGCTTCTCTTCGTGCGCAGCAACGCTAAGAAGACGACCTACAGCTACCGAAACACCCCGTGGCCATCCGAGGAATCGATCATGCTCACCGAACTCAACGCCAACGGTGCCGACGGATACCGCTACCTTGGCGATCTCGTTCCCGATCCTGCTCGGCTCACCGTGGGAATTCGTCTGTTTGCCAAAGACGACCAAAACGCCGCAAAATTTGGCTATTCCCTGAAACCCCAAATGACCGACCGTGAACAGTTCTTCGCCGAAGCAACAGCCATGGGGCAAGATAGGGCGGTTTGGAAAGGTGGTTATGTAGTGGGTTCAGGCACGCCCCCAATGCAGATTCGCTCGCTCTATGAGAAGTCTTCGCTGACCACGAAACCAGTCTCGTATTCCTTCACCTCGCCGGTGCCAACAAGCATCGAAGCTCTGATTGCCAACGCAAACGAAAACGCGAAGAAGGGCAATCTTCTTTGGGGTCAGTACATCCTTGGGACCGAAACAGTAAGTGTCTATAGTAATACACAGCTCACCAACCTCCCGCTCGTCGGAGTGATTCTCCCTTAGGGCTGGTTTCTAAGATCTGCCGGTTCGAGCCGTGCTGCTTGTTTTGCGAGGATCGTTCCATGGCCTTCGGAATTCAGTGATCAACGGGGTATCAAACCTTCGCGATTCGATGATCCGAGTTGGGTCGAACACTCAGTACGAACAGGCACCCTTTCAAATCGAGAACCCTGATGAGTATCGAAGACTTAGGCGTTTGATTTTCGGATGGCGTTGGCGACGATAAAGAATCCGGCGATTGATGGCAGCGAAATGATGGCGATGGCGTTACCAACGGAAAGGCTTGAGTTGGCGAGACGGCCCACGAGAAACGGCGAGGCGACAGCAGCGACCCTGATTCCTGAAGTGAGTGCTGCGAGTCCTGCTCCAGGTCGATCAGGGTGTTTAGCGGCCAGATCGTAAAGCCTTGGCAGCATGGTTGAAGCGCCGAGGCCAACAAGAATGAAACCAAGTAAGTTCACGTATCGTTGTTCCCATAAGGTAGCCAGCACTATGCCTAGCGCGGTTGATGCAATTGCCACCGTAAAGAGCCGATCGGGCCCGAGGCGGGTGAGAATCCAGTCGCCACCTAGTCGCCCTGTGGTCATGCCTACGGTCATTGCCACGTAGCCAAGGCCCGCAAATCCGATGGTTGCGTTGAGGTCGTCGGTAAATCGAAACGTGGCCCAGTTCATGGAGGTCATCTCGATAGCAACGGCAAAGAACCCAGTAAGCCCAAAAAGTATGAGGGCTGGTGAAATCCGTTTTCGATTCGTGGGCGCCAACTCCATGTCGCTTGCGTCGGAAGACTCCGCCAGTTCAGGGTGTTCATCAACCCGCAGCAATCGTTGGCCCACGGCAAAAAGAGCAATGAGCATAATTGCTGACGATACGAACAAATGAGACGTGAGAGAGATCCCAGCGCTGGCGATACGCGAGGCAGAAACCCCGCCGATGACCGTTCCGAGACTCCAAAGACCGTGCAACCGGTTCATCACTGGTGCGTGACGTCGAGCGCTCAACCACGAGCCCTGCATGTTCATGGCGACATCGACGAACACATCAAAGGTCATCATCAGAACAAGCCCAACAAGGAACAGCGCCTGGTTGCGAGCGAGCCCAATCAGGGGGAGCGATGAGCCGAGAATGATTCCGCCAAGCATCACTACATGCCGGGTTCCGTACTTCCTGATGGCTGGTCCGACAAGAAAACTACCGGCAATTCCAATGACACCCGCGATCGAAAGCAATGCTCCGAGACCGCCGATGTTCACCCCAATTCGTCCTCTGATTTCGGGGAGCCGTGGCATAAACGACGCGAAGACCGCGCCGTTGAGGAAGAACTGCATCGCCACGGCAACCAGCGCCCGTTGATCGACTTTTGAGAACTCGTTTTCAGGGTTTCGCACGGTGAAAGGACTACTTTAAGGATCTGAGCGCCAGGAGCGCGTTAAGGAGACTTTGATTGGAAGGATACCGCCAGAGCTCACCAACTTACACGCAAGACCGAATCGGGCTGTTGGACGCTTGCTAAGAAGCGCACAACATTGCCGAGCTCTAGTCATTCCTCGGTTCGGGTATCTCCGCAATTCTCCCAACCGGCCCCGCTGCTACAGCCGCTTCGTTTCATAGGCCCACATAGCAAGCTCCACGCGGCCCGGGCGTGCTTGCTCATGAGACGTGCGAGATGAGACTTCCCGGCCCGGTTCGGCTGCGGATCAGCCGAACGAACGGTAGATACCTAGCCGATCGGCCAGGTCACCTTTGGCCGTAAGGATGGTGCATCTGAGGGCCGCTTGCTGTCACGCTGACCACCAGGGGCCACGACTGGCCATTCAAGGAGAACGACCGTGACGAGCAAAACCAGCAATCAGAATTTCAGCGACTCAATCAACGGCAATCCAAGCATCCGCGATCGGGAAAAATCTGATTTCACCGACACCAAGGTAGATGTGAAAGTTGTGCTGAGCGGCCTATGGATTTCCATGCTTATGGTGTTCGCTTACGTCGACATCTTTGGCTTCTTTCGGGCCGACATGATTCAAGGTGCCCTTGCTGGGAAGCTGCCGGTCGTAGGTTTTGCCATCAACCAAAGGTTTCTTCTTCTGACCACGATCTATATCGTCATCCCCAGCCTCATGGTCGTTGTCGCACTCGTTGCCCCGGCTCGTATCAACCGAACGTCAAACATCGTGATTGGCGCCCTCTACATTGCGTCGATTGTTGCCGGAATGGGCGATCCTTGGAAGTACTACGTACTGGGAAGCGCCGTTGAAGTAGCCCTCCTTATCGCCATCATTCGTGTCTCCGTCAAGTGGCCAAGAAACGGCTGACCCTGTGTTGGCCCGGTTGCCGCTGAATGATTGCTCCCAGGGCCCGTTAGAGGCAGCGGGTTGGTTTGGCCCAGCATTCAAGAAGTGAGCGCTGGATCAGCGTTTGATCGGTCTCGGTCACTGAATCGCTGGCTGGTTTGCGGGACTACAGTTTATGATTTGCACACGTATGATTCCACCGGTATCGCACGGTTCACGTCTTTGCGCGGCGGATGGTTCATTCACCGCCTGCAACGCTCGATGATGGTGCTTGGAGTTGCGTTATCGCTTCCATTCTCGAACTCGCAGGCAATGGCGTTTCCATCTCTGAAAATTCAGGTTTCCCATACCAAACAACTCACAAAACCGTCTACCAACCTCTCGAAAAAGCCGAGCGCGACAACAGCACCAAAACGTGCAACAAAAGTTTGGAAACCGGCACTCGCTACCTCATGGCACTGGATGATCGACCACCCGTTGGACGTCAACAATCCGCGGGATATGGGGCTGGTGGATCCAAAGGGTAAGAAGCTGAGCCTCGCACCGCCCACGGTCTACGACATTGATTGGGAGATGAACTCCGCAAAGACCGTGAAGGCACTACATGCGATGAACAAGAAAGTCATTTGCTACGTTGACGTCGGCGCCTATGAAACCTATCGGCCAGATGCCCGGAAGTTCCCAAAAGCAGTCCGGGGAAAACCCGACCACCACTGGGAAGGTTCCTATTGGCTTGATATCCGTCAGCTCGATGTTCTCCTACCGATAATGCGTGCTCGATTCCAAGTCTGCAAAGACAAAGGCTTCGACGCGATTGAGCCCGATGAGGTCGATGGTTACGCAAACGATTCCGGCTTCAATCTTTCTTACAACGATCAGCTCACCTACAACCGCGCGATTGCCGATCTTGCGCATTCGATGGGAATGTCGGTTGGCTTAAAGGGCGACATCGAGCAAGTGCCGGATTTGTGGAAGCACTTCGATTGGACCCTGAACGAACAGTGTTACGAGTTCAATGAGTGCGATGTATTAACGAAGTACTTCATCGCCAATGGAAAGGCCGTGTTCCACGTTGAATACGATGATCCCTTCTCCGGGCATCGGGTGCAAACCAGCGAGTTCTGCCCCCAAGCAAACGCCGCCAATTTCAACAGTATGAAAATGCCACTCGATCTCAGTGGTGGACGGTGGCCCTGTCGCTGAGACTTGCTCCGGTGGTGGTGTTCGACACCCCAAGTGAACCGGGAGCACGAAACTCCCGCGGATAGGTTGCTGCGGTTTTGATTCCGGTGAGCACAATTGTTGTCGGACCCACTATTTCGCTCGTTGATGTGGCGGGGTCCCACCGACAGAGGTTCACCTCGGCGACACCTTCTGAAAGCCTTTCAGTTAGTCGGATGAACGTGCAACGCCTTCCGTCTTGGATATCTTCGAACGGTCGTGGCAGATAAGCGGACCACGTACCGGTGTTTGCATACACCGGTCGCCCTGGGCTCGACCGAACCTCGCCAATGTGATTGTGCCCAAAGACGTAAAGCGGCACGGCGCAATCAAAGCGGTGTAGTGCTCCGTTGACCCGAGTAGCTGCATCGACAAGGTACGAACCCGAATTGATTTCCTTGTGCTTCTTCGTTGATGCCATGCCAGATACGATGCGACGGACGGTGGCCCAATTGGGTCTGGCGGTTTGATTCGCGAGTTCTCGAAGCACCTCAGTGGGGAGAGCCTCTTCGCAAGGAGCGACTTGGTAAGGAGTACTTGAATTCGACACGTTGGATGTCTCAGCGTTGGAGGTCGATTGCGGCGTCGACATCGAACCGAGCTGGGCTAAAGATCGCTCTTGATTCCCGAGTCGACGCCAAATGGACTGCAACGTCAAAAGCTCCCGCCGAGCGCGACTGAGGCGAAGATCACGCCACGCCGCTGGAGAGGCATCGAGACGATCGGATTGGCCACGGAAGGGATGTAGGGGGAAGGCGTAGGAATTGATGTCATGGTGCTGATGACCATGCTCCGCATAGACCAGACCCGGGCGCCAATACACCCAGGGATGCACCACTAGGCGCCCGACCGGTCGGGCGCCATTAGACCGAGAACCCAACCGTTGAAACAACCGCTCTTGGATTGCCGGTCGCACAAGATCGATGTCGTGGTTTCCGAGCACGATATGGATTGGCACACCCGATGTCATGAGCTGGCTGAGCGCATGCAACACACGCGAATGTCGTGTGAGGATAATGTCGAGCGCCATAAGCGCTGAAACCCCGTCGAGGATCCCGCAAAACGGTGCGTCCAAATGCGCTCTAGCGGCGAGAATGTCGAACACGTCACCGAGGAGAACGAGTTGGATTTGTTCGCCAGCTGCGTCTTGACCAAGCTGTTCGAGGAATGCAGCGAGAGCCTCGTTTTGCAGGTGATCGTTGTGGAGTCCCCCGGCGAGATGAACGTCGCTGAGAAAAATGGTCTCGCGAATCATTTCGCTTCCGCTCACATGCTTCCGAACAGAACGGCGGTCATCGTTAGCCCAGAGCGAAGGCCACCGGAAAACCTAGGGACTTCTGTGGCATTTGGTTCTGTATAGAGGAACCCCAACACGAGAGCCATGCAGAACAACCAGGCCTGCGACTCAAGCGAAACGCCGGGTGGAGCGACCGAGGTCGCTAGCAAAGTAGCGAGCACGACCCCTTTCAATCGGCCATGTTCGCGTATGAGTTCGGGCTGAACTAGATGTCGGATCGGCCGGTCTGCAAGACCCGCAGCGAGTCCAGCAGCGGCGGCGATGAACGTCACATGCCACGTGGATTTCCAGTCCGTCAGCAACAGGACGAAGAGCCCCCAAACATGTGCGGCAAAAATGATTCCGATGTGTGCGAGTGGAACCGAGGCACGCAGATGCGAATCTCTTGAGATCGCGCCTTTCGGCCCCAACTCATCTCGCGAGGATTCAATTGCATGTCGAGCGGCAAGAATCGTTACAAGACCCAGTATCACACCGCCACTCTCCGAAGAAGCCATGCGGCCCCCTATGTCGGCGAGCCCCCAGCCAACCGGAACGAGAAGAGCCGCCAATCCCCTCGCAGTTCGTGAGGAACGTAGAGCAGGAATTAAAAAGACCAGAAGAACATAGGATCCAGTGAGCACCCAAGTGGTGGGCCACCACAGCGATCGGGAGCCTGTCAGATTGGCAGCCGTGACGATGACCACCATGATGCTGAGAAAAGGTTGCCTGAAACTGCGAACTCGACCACGAGGCGCGACATGAACGCCCCGCGATCTTGCGACGGACAGAACCGGATTGGCGTACAGCGCCGATACGTCAGTCCAAATCAGTGATGGTTCTATTCGGGACGGGACGCTCTTCGGGGGCGATGATCTGTGGCCATCGACCGTAGCGACCTTCGCATGTGCACCTTTGTACCGAGGAGTAGACGCTCTCACGATTCTTCTCCATTGTCGTCGTTAAACCCGAAGTTAAACCCGAGCCTCATGTCATCTCCATAACGCGCAGTGCAACGACGCCAAAGGCAATTATCGTTAACGGAACGGCAAGCTTGGCGGTCCTCGCCTGATCGTTCCTAGGGCGCGCAACGCGCATGAATTCCAGAACGATCAGAAGCGCAATCGCGGCGAGCACGATAACAATTTGTCCGATCCAACCTTGTTTCATTTTGGACTCCGCCCTCTTTGATGCCTTGGGAAATTGGTAACTACGTTTATGATTTTGCGTCCAAAAACTGCGACCCTTTCCTTCGATCGATACACGAACGCCCAGTTCACCGCGGCGCCGAGGATTGAAATTGCCGCAGTGCTAACCAATAGATCCGGAGAGGACCAACGCAGGTAAGCGAGGCTCGTCGCTACGAGCGTGTCGATTGAAATTGATAACGCAGCACCGAGCACTAATCGGTGAAGCAAGGTCTCGAATGGCAACCCCCATGTACAGGCAAGGCCCGGGACGAATAAGAAAAAGATCAGTGTTGCGGCAATTCGAAGCATTACATCCCTTTCCCTTTGTTCGTCGTTCGCCGTTCGATTCCGGGACTACTGACGCTCCGCCCAAATTGGTCGCACGTCCCACTCTCACTAGCCTGCAGTGATGATTCCTTGGAGAGGCGGCCGAAGCGGTAGACGGTTGCATCTGCACTGACATGAATCCGCTCGAAGTCATTTCGTTTGACCAATTCGTCGGTCACTCGTTGTGCATCTCCATCGGACCAGATCCCCATCGCCTGAAGATGAGCGATTTGCGAACGGGTGATCAAAAGGTACGTACAGCCCGCAGGCCGGGAGTGAGCGAAGCTGACCACAAGCGCGGGAAGTTCGGCGATCGGTGCACTCAAAACTCGGTAGCGGTATTTGATGTAAAAGTCGAAGCGCCACGGGACGTTCGGCGCGAATGCAATGAGTGCTGAGCCCGCCGGAGCATCGTTGTACATCGCCTGCACGCCTGCAAGTTCGTCCCGCGAGAACCAGTCGGATCGCTCGTTACCGAACCGCGCGATCAACGACACACCAAGCAATGCTGTCAAAAGGACGGACAACACAGAGATACGCACGATCCCCCAACGTTTCGCGGGATCCGGGAATACAGCAACCCCTGCGACCGCAGCGACAAACGGAAGGGCAAAAAGGTGCGAGCGCATCAACATCTCGCCCCCATAAGGCTGAAGTACAACTAGCAACAGGGGCGAAAACGCGAGGATGATTGGTCTGGTGTCGAAACCCTCTTCTTTTCGCGAACGCCAAACTCCGACAGCACCAAGTCCCCACACGACCGCGGCCATTGTCAAGCGCGAGAGAACAGCTACGAGATGTCCTTCGCTCCCTTGTACGCGGTTCGTTACATTGGAGTTAAAGCTGTCGCCCACTTCAGTTACGCGTTCAAGCAACAACGGTAAATGGCCAGCGAAATATCCCCGCGCCCAAAATACTGAAAAGGTCCCTGTCAACAACAACATGAAGACGGGAAGCAAACGTGCCGATGTCTTGCGCGTTAGGGCGAGTGCACCGAGTCCGGTAGCTAACGCATACGGGGTGAGTTGGTGCGTCATGACGATTGCTAACATCATGACAAAACTCGCACCGAGGACCGTCATGCTTAGCTTTGTATTGATGAGACTCAGCGAACCACCGTTGGGACTTTGGGGGAACCACCGAAGCACTATGGTCATGACGGCGAGAAAAAGAAAATAGGAGTGGGCCTGTGGAGACAGGTAATCCTGGCCTACCCAGTTGGCGGTAATGAACAGCCAACATGCCATCCAAACCGCGCGACGATTACGCAACAACGAGCTGAAAAGCAAGTATCCGATCGCTAGGTTGCCGAATTGAAAAGCAACAGGTGCCCAACCCGCCAATCCCATCGGGTTATCGAGACCAGCGATTCGTGAAACACCAGCGAGCAGGGCGAAGAAACCAGGCCAACTGAAGTACGCGTCGATCGATGGATCAATGCCACTGTCGGCAAGTTGCTGTGCAACCCCGGCGTGGCGCCACGCCACATGAAATCGCGGAATGTCTTCAAGAATGGACGGCAATCCGTGAAAGACGACAATGAGTACAACGAGATAAAAAGCAGGAATCCACGCCCGAACAGAACCATTTTGGATCGACAACACGAATCCCGTGGCCAGTAACCCATACGCAACAAACGCCAGCGGCCGTAAAATGCTGATGAGTCCAATATCGTTCATATCGTGCAGGTCGCGGGTACGCGCCATGGCAAGAATGAACAGCGCTATCGATGCGCCTAAAACCGTGAGCAACGTCGCCTCGATCACAGCTTTTCGACGCCACACGAGTAAAAGCGCCGTTCCAACCTTCGGCGTTCGTGCTGCAAACCCTGGACCGCTGATACTTGTCATGCGTCAGCCGAATCTTGTTGGAACGCCAGCCGTTTTGACGGTTGTATCGCGAACGACCTTTTTGGAAACTCGATGCAGCTTCCTCTGATCAACTACGAAGAGCAACCCACAGGCCGCTGCCTGAACCGCTACACAGATCACGGCTGCGCTTTGCAAGCCGGCGCCGTTTTGTAAGGCTAGAACGGTGGCAACAACCCCGAAAATTCCGGTGCTCGCAAGAATGATCGTCGTTGATCGAAACCGATCCGCGAGACGTTGATGACTGATATACGTCTGGAGGAATGTTGCGGGTACCACGCACCACACAAGAATGCGAAGTGGTGTCGTGGCGACAGCTTCGTAGTCTGAGCCGAGGATCGAAAGCAAT
>JAYSVF010000165.1:0-9408 GCA_043718695.1 Acidimicrobiia bacterium
AGCCGGCAAAATCGGGCAGCGGGTTGGTGTTCCCCGGCGCAGGCAAGCGAGAAAATGCTCCGTCAACGATTGCCGCAAAGAGTGTTTCGAAGACCAAACCGACGTTGTTGGCATCACCAAATCCGGCCGGTTCCAACCGAAAAGCCAAGCCGGCGAACTCCAATCGCAGTGACCCACGCTTGCGGGCCATCGGGTTCCGATCACGCACCAAACTTGAACAGCACTATGTGAAGCACGGCCGGGAGTTCGGCAACATAAGCCAGGATCAATACCTTTCAATGGCCCAAGATTTGCGTGACGCACCATTGTCGAAACGCGTCGTTGAAGCCAATCAGCTTGGCGGAACGATCAGCCGTTTTGACCGCCAAACCGGTGCGTTCACCGCCTTCGATCGTGACCTCACTATTCGCACCTTCTTCAAGCCCAACGGTGGCGAAGACTATTTCCGCAGGGCCGCCACAAAAACTCATTAGCGCTTCCTATAAGCGCGCTTACTCCCCCTCGACCAAACGAATCCCTGAGGGGGCGATCGAGGATTCCACGTGGGGAAGCTCCACCACAAATTCCGTGCGGTGTGCGGGGAACACAAACTCGCTGAACAGCACTGCGCGTCCATCAACGGAGCGGGTTACTCGTTCGCAGCGCAACACCGGGGAGCCGACGGGGATTGCTAGGAGTGCGGCGTCATCTTCAGAGGCGGCAGCCGCGCCAATCGTTTGCGAAGCGCCGCCTAACGGCACGGGGAAGTTGTCATAAAACGAGGAACGTTCCACCGCTGAGCGAGACACGTCACCGGCTAGGTCCTCGGGCATCCAAACCGTTACCCGGGCGAACGGCGCACCATCGGCCAGGTTGAGCCTGCGAACTTGCAAAACCGTAGGTACACCGAGGATTTTCTCCACCAGCTTGGTGGATCGCACGAATCCAAAATCGAGGATCCGGCGCTCCGGCGTTACCCCTCCCTCGGCAAGTTGGGCTTCGATCGTGCCCAAGCCAACGAGGGTTTGGCGGAGCGGATCGGCAGCGACAAACCACCCAAATCCTTGGCGGGAATCGATCAGTCCTTCATCACGCAGGGCATCGAGGGCTTTGCGGACCGTCACCCGCGAGGCGTCGTAGACCGAGGAAAGTTCGGATTCACTGGGCAGCAATCCCCCACCCGGAAAATCGCCACCGCTGATGCGGCCCCGCAAGGCTTCAGCAATCGCTTGGTATCGGAAGCCACTGGTTTCCCTTGCCATGTTGTGATCCATATCCTTGTTTCTCAGGGTTCCCAAATCCGTCGACATGTATTATACTTGTCTTATTCAAAGATTTCCACTGGACATTACGACCGAACATCAACAAGGCCGGTTTTCGCCCGGCACAAGGAGCTAATCATGGCCGTTGCCGCCAATACCAAAGCCGCCCTCGTCGAGAAGGTGTACGCCAAACTCGCCGCCAACACTGCCATTGGCCGCACCCGCTTGGGCCGTTCCATGACGTTGGCCGAGAAGATCCTCTGGGGTCACATGCAAGATGCTCAGAATGATGGTTTCGATCGTGGCGTTACCTACGGCGATTTCTTCCCCGACCGCGTGGCCATGCAGGATGCCACCGCCCAAATGGCCCTACTGCAGTTCATGACCGCCGGCCTCCCCCAAGTTGCCGTGCCATCCACCGTGCACTGCGACCACCTGATCCAGGCCCGCGTCGGCGCGATTAAGGACCTCGAGGTTGCGAACGACACCAACCGCGAGGTGTATGACTTTCTTCGCACCGTTTCGGCCAAATACGGCATTGGTTTTTGGAAGCCCGGATCGGGCATCATCCACCAGGTCGTGATCGAGCAGTACTCGTTCCCTGGCGGCATGATGATCGGCACCGATAGCCACACCCCCAATGCTGGCGGCCTCGGCATGATTGCCATTGGTGTGGGCGGCGCGGATGCGGTCGACGTGATGGTTGGCCTCCCCTTCGGCGTGCGTTACCCCAAGCTCATTGGCGTAAAGCTCACCGGCACCATGACCGGCTGGACCGCCGCCAAGGACATCATCCTCAAGGTCGCCGATGTGCTGACGGTTGAAGGCGGAACCGGTGCCATCGTTGAATATTTTGGCCCAGGAGTGGCAGGAATCTCGGCGACCGGTCGAGCCACGATCTGCAACATGGGTGCTGAAATTGGTGCCACCACATCACTCTTCGGTTACGACCAGGAGACCGCCATGTACCTCAAGGCCACCGGTCGTGCCGATATCGCCGATCTTGCCGATAAGCACGCTGAGTATCTGCGCGCAGATGATGATGTGCTCGCCAACCCTGGTACCTATTTTGACCGGGTCATTGAGATCGATCTCGACACCCTCGAGCCCCACATCAACGGCCCAATGACCCCCGATTTGGCTCACCCGGTTTCGAAGATCGCTGCAAATGCCAAGGCTGCTGGTTGGCCACTGGAATTGTCAAGCGCGCTTATCGGTTCCTGCACCAACTCCTCGTATGAGGACATCCAGCGCACCGCCTCAATCGCCCGTCAAGCTGCGGCTGCTGGCATCAAGGTCAAGACCCCGCTGATGGTCACCCCCGGTTCCGAGCGCACCCGCGCCACCATCGAGCGTGACGGTTTGTTGGCCGACCTCGAAGCTATTGGTGCTGTTGTTTTGGCCAATGCTTGCGGTCCCTGCATCGGCCAGTGGAAGCGTGACGACATGGAAGACGGCACCCCGAACTCCATCATCAACTCCTACAACCGCAACTTCCCGAAGCGCAATGATGGTTACGGTTCTACCAATGCCTTCGTGGCCTCACCAGAAACCGTTATCGCCTATGCCCTCGCCGGCACACTCGATTTCAACCCGCTTGTTGATGAACTAACCGCCGCCGATGGATCGAAGTTCTTGCTGGCCGAGCCGACGGGGGACAAGCTCCCAGCCCTTGGATTCGAATCAGGCGACACCATGTTCGAGGCTCCGCCAGCAGATGGTTCGGGCGTCGTCGTCACCGTGTCACCCACCTCGGACCGCCTGCAATTGTTGGCCCCGTTTGCCGTGTGGGATGGCAACGATTTTGTGAAATTGCCTGTGCTTATGAAGGCCCGTGGCAAGTGCACTACCGACCACATCTCCATGGCCGGTTCCTGGCTCAAGTACCGCGGACATCTCGAGAACATCTCCGGCAACCTGTTCATCGGTGTCAACAACGCGTTCACCACCACTCCCGGTATGGCCTGGGACACGCTGACGCAATCCGAAGCCATGATCCCCGACACCGCCAAATCGTGGAGCGCTAAGGGCGTCGCTTGGGTGGCTGTCGGCGATCAAAACTACGGCGAAGGATCTTCCCGCGAGCATGCGGCCATGGAGCCCCGTTACCGCGGTGCCGCCGTGATCATCACCCGAAGCTTCGCCCGTATCCATGAGACCAACCTGAAGAAGCAAGGCGTCCTTCCACTGACGTTCGCTGATCCGTCGGACTGGGAGAAAATCGGTCGCGATACTCGAGTCTCAGTTCTAGGCCTCGCCGCCATCGCCCCCGATGTCAACGTTACGGTTGAGCTCCACCAGCCCGACGGCACCGTCGACACGATCAGCTGCAAACACACCATGAGCCCCGAACACATCGAATGGTTCAAAGCCGGCGGCGCCCTCAACCTCATCCGAGCCGCCCAAGCCGCCCGCTAAGCCCGCAAACCCGTGGGATTGGATGCGCGTCAAGCACCCAACCCCACGGGGGTTACATTCATACGTGCACATACCATGCCAGCAAAAGGTCGCCAACAAGCACCCAACCACGCACCAAGCCACATTGACATTCATACGTGCACATACCGTGCCAGCAAAAGGTCGTTAACAAGGACCCAAGTACGCACCATCAGGAGCAATCCATGTCTTTCGTCGCCATCGACCACGTACAGCTCGCCATTCCGGAACAGGGCGAAGACCAGGCCCGCAAATTCTGGTGCGATTTGCTCGGCTTTGTCGAACTCCCCAAACCCGAAGCCTTAGCCAAGCGAGGCGGCGCATGGTTCGAAAATGGTTCCGTGCAAGTCCACGTCGGCGTGGAAACCTTGTTTGCGGCCTCCCAAAAGGCCCATCCTGCATTCCGCGTGAGCGACTTGCCCGCCCTGGTCACACTGCTAACAAAATCTGGCTACCCCGTCCGATGGGACACTGAAATCCCCGATGTGCATCGCTGCCACGTGAATGACCCGTTCGGCAACCGAATCGAACTCATCCAACAGTGAACTGCATCGAATCAGAAACCCCTGGTGGGCCGATCCCTATTGCCATGAAGACTTCACATAACCTTTCACATACCGTGCCAGCAAAAGGTCGTTGACAAGCGCCCAAGTACGCACCAGCCCACGAGAAACCGCTTCAGCCCACGCGTCGTTACATGGCCACCCCCTCACCGCTCGACTCACCGCACCGCACCGCACATTATGACTACACATCAAACGTCCACAACATTTGGAATTCGTAAGTGCACATACCGTGCCAGGGAAAGGTCCTTAACAAGCACCCAACCACGCACCAAGCCAACAGAAACCGCCTCAGCACACGCGCCGGTACATGGCCACCCGCTCGACTTACCGCACCGTATCGCACTGCACATCACGACTACGTGTCTACCAGCAGTCCGACGCGGCTAACGAGTGGCAAGAAGCATCCGAATGTGGGCAGCGATTGAAGCGAAGGCGGCAGCAGAAACCAGGTGCTGATCGGTGCACTCAACGACCAACCAACCAGCGGACTGCAGCATCAGCCGACGTTGCATGTCGCGGTCCTGCTTTTCCTTTGAGCTGTGTGTGTAGAAGGGGCTAACTTCGAGGGCAATTCGCTGGCTCACCCAGGCGAAATCAACTTCGACGCCAATGCCAGGAACCGTGAAATTCGAGCGGTCCGGACACAGGGCTTCGTCGCGGAGCCACCGGCCGACCTTTTGCTCCTTGGCGCTACGGTAAAGAACCGTTCCTGCGGGTCGCTCGTCGAGGAGATCAAGCAATACCCTTCGATTGATGGCGCGGGGCTTTCGCTCCAGCAACGAACGCACAGTCGTAACGGTTACGAGCTTCTCCACGAGTGCATGATCGAGACAACGGCTCAACGCTGAGCGATCAATCAGCCGAGCGAGGTCAAGCAGCGTTTCGGGCAGGCCGGTAACCAGTCCACCATTCCAGTTAACGGATTCACTCGGTTGTTTCAGCCGCCTCAGAGCCACTCCGGGTAACACGGAGCTTTGTCTTGGTCCAACATGAAGTTCTACAAGCTGAGAGCAATGAGAGCTTTGTGGACTGGAACGAAATGCTGTACTCCTCACCGGAAGATCGTGCACTGTGGCGGCCGCGATACCTCCGATCACCGAACCGGGGATCGCAAAACACCGAGAGAGAATGAACTGACGTCGCGAACGAGGGTGCGAAAGAACCCGATAGACGCCACGCGTTTCTCGGCACAACTCGCCCTGTCTGGTTCGTTGTTCCAAGTGGCCAGGGTTTACCCCCTCACCCTCAAGTTGTGAAGCAGTAATCACCCCCAGCTGGACCGAAGCCAGTACATCGATGGCAATATCAATCCGGCTTCGAGAACGTCGGTTAGGAACGCTTCGAGGATTCACTTCGATCGCTACATCGGCAGAATTGCCCGAGCCAGCAACCGACCTGCCTTGACCCCACGCTTGTTGCAGACGATGCTCCATTGCAATCGACACCCTGACCTCCATATGCCCGCGCACAGATAGCACTCAGGTGCGGCATGGACAATTATTCGACCGGGGAAGCCTGCTTTGACCCTACGCCGGGGGTATGACAAAAGTTGCGAATGGCCAATTGAAGCTTGCAAAACCGCTACTTTTTGCCCTTCGGATCGAAAGCTGGCCCTTGAACCTAGACTCCCAATCGCGCTCAGCCGTCGCCCACCACAAACCATAAGTACACATAGCATGCTAGCAAAGGGTAGGGCAGCCAAACACGCACCGAGCAGGTCGAAGCAGGCTGAGGACTGCGGTTAGGCGCCGGTTAGCAACGTGCGGAGTTCGCGTTTTACGAATTTGCCGTTGGCGTTGCGGGGGATGGGGGCGTCGAGGAACCAGACGGTGGAGGGGATTTTGTAGCTGGCCATGTCGGTGATGAGGAACGCTTTGAGTTCGTCAACAGTCAACGTGGTGCCGGGGGCGAGCAGGATTCCGGCGGCTACGGATTCGCCCAGGCGCTCATCGGGGATACCGAATACGGCAACTTCCGCGACGGAGGGGTGCTCGTAGATGGCCTTCTCGATTTCGGAACAGTAGACGTTTTCGCCACCACGCAGGACCATGTCTTTGGCCCGATCGACGATGTACACGAAGCCCTGCGAATCGATGCGGGCAATGTCACCGGTGTTGAACCAGCCATCACGAATCGCATCGGCGGTTGCTTCCGCACGGTTCAAATAGCCCTTAATAACGATGGGGCCCCGAACACACAATTGACCAACCGTGTCTGGCGACGAGGGCAATACGTTGCCGTCGTCATCTACGAGTTGTGCATCCACGGTCGGAACCAGCGGGCCGCACGAATCTGGCTTGGTAAGGAAGTTTCGGGCCGAGTTGGCGGTAACGATGCCGCACGTTTCGGTGAGTCCGTAACCGGTTGAGGGCACACCATTGCGGAGCGCACCAGCAACCTTGCCGACAAGATCTGGTTGCATCGCTGCTCCGCCACCACCCATGCCCAACACGGATGAAGTATCGCGTTTGGCCCAATCGGGGTGGAGGAGCAACTCACGTGACATCGTCGGCACGCCAGAGAAGTTGGTGACCTGTTCACGTTCGATCAACTCAAGCGCACGGCCGGCATCCCACTTGTACATGAGCACCACCCGGCCACCGGTCAAGGTCGCTGGGTGCAAAATGCAGTTACAGGCGGTGACGTGGAACAGCGGCGTGGGTGCCATGAACACGCCTTGCGCTGGGAGAGGCAGAGGTGCGGTGGTTGGGGCTGGGATGTCTCCTGCAGCGATTCCTCGTGCTTCGGCGTTAGCGGCGGCCATGCCCATGAACACAATGTGCATGATGTTGTGAACCGAGCCGCGGTGTGTGAGCTGCGCCCCTTTCGGGAATCCCGTGGTGCCGGAGGTGTAGAAGATGGTGGCGTCGTCGTCGGGATCGATGGTTGCTTCGGGCAGTGTGGCTGCCGCGGTGGCCCCAACAACGACATCGGTCCAGCGGGTGGCATCTGAAGGCAACGCGGTAGTGCTACGTACACTTATGACATGCAGAGGCGCTACGGTTCGCAGCGCATCCAAGATGGGAAGTACGCGTACCAATCGTTCATCGTCGGCAATGAGGACTTTGGGCTTCGAGTCGCTGAGACCAAACTCCATTTCACTCGTCGTCCACCAGGCGTTCATGCCCACAACCGCTGCACCCACACAGATCGTGGCCCAGTAGCCGACGACCCATTCGGGATAGTTGCGCATGGCCAGGGCCACACGATCGCCGGAACCCACACCGTGATCGTTGCGCAAAACCGCGGCAAGTGATCGAACTTGAGCGGCGATTTCTGCGTAGGTGTAGCGCTCGTCTTCGTAGACCAGGTACTCCTTGTCGGCGAACGCAGCGGCTGCTTCCCAGACGGCACGCATGGTTGGAGGGGCGGCGTTGAGAACCCGCAGTTTCACCCCGCGGACATCGGTTTCGGTGGTGGCAAAAGCTCCAGCAAGGAGTTCTTCACGGGCAAGGAGATAGTGGTCAGTCACAAACCCATCATTGCCGACCGCTGTGACGCAGTGCACATCGGGAGCACATCGACCATGAGCACGCACTATTTCTCGCGGCGCTGCCATCGATTCTCCGCCTTGCGCCGTTGGCGAGATCCGTTCGGAAGACCCAGCTTCGATCTGCCTCAATGTGTTCAGATGCGTCGCGGCCATCGATTCTTCGCCTTGCGCCATTGGCGAGCGCCGTTCCGAAGACCCATCTGGTGACTGTTTTGAACGGATCATTGGTCGATCCAGCACAGCCGAAAACTGACACAAACGACAAACTGCCCGTGAGAAGACGAGCCGACTACGCAGCGTCTCTCAGCGGGGATCGTGGATATCGAGAAGTGCGGTGATTCGGCGAGCCGTGAGCACGCCCGTGAACACAAGAAGGGCGCCGCAGACCCCAAAAATTGGGTCGGTGCCAAAACGCTTCGCCACATACCCGGCGAGCAAAGCCGACGGAATTTGGATGGAAAAGGCAATGGCACGGGTGAGACTGATGACGCGTCCGCGGAAATCGGCGGGGATCATGCGTTGGCGAATACCAAGCGAAGCCACGAGGCCCACCATGGTGACCGCCTGCTGCACAAACATTGCGGCGAACACCACGAACCACGAGCGGGTTCCAAAGCAGGCCAAATAGGAAAGGCCATTGAGAACGATGCCGATCGCATAGGTAGAGGTGCCGAACAGATTGATGAAACGCGTAGCGAAAATCCCGCCGACGACCGAGCCTGCGGCCATTACGGCCGTGAACGCGCCGAACCAGATTTTTGAGAGCCCCAGGGTGTCTTGAATGAGGACCACTTCGGTGGCGAGGACCGCAGCGGTGAGGCACGTCATGATCGAAGTGACCGCCGTGAGGGTTTGTATGGGAACGGAGTTCCGGAACCAAGCCCAACCGATCCGAACATCAGAAGCTAACGACGAGCCCGACGGCGCCGCAGGAATTGGATCTAATCGTGACAAAATCGCGGCCGAAGCGGCGAAACTCAGCGCGTCTCCAACGATCGGGATCTTTCCACCGGAGAGAAAAATGGCGCCGAGCGGTGGGCCGATGAATTGTTCCCCCGTGATGATCGTTGTTTGAATTTGACTATTCGCTTGGTCAAAATCCTTAGCCTCAACGAGGTAGGGGACTACGCGCTGGGTAGCCGAAAAAAATATTGCCGATCCGGTCGAAAGCACCAACGAAAGTAGGAGTAATACCCAAACTGGTAGCGGATTGGTTGAAAGGAAGAGAAACGCGCCGACCAAACCGAGGAGTACGCCGCGGACTAAATCAGAGCCGATAAGCACTTTTCGGGCGTCACGACGGTCTACAAATGCCCCAAGTACGAGCCCAAAAATGAACGGAACTCGGCTTGCCGCGAACACTGCTGCCACCACAATTGGGTTTTTTGAGGTCTCCCGAGCGAGCAACGGAAGACCTGTTACGAGCAGGCCGTCACCCAAACTCGACGCCGCTACGGCGATCCAAAACCGTTCGTATTTGTGCCCCAACCGCCGCATGAGCACCAAAGGCTACAAGCATGACCAGGACTTTTCTTGCTTTGTTACTAAAGATTCGAATTCAACATGCCGACAACAAAAAAGAACCACCCGGCTAGGGGTGGTTCTTTCAACAATTTTGATGAGGAGTGAGATATGAACCAACCAATCAGCTCAAGCCTCTTCCTATTTCATC
>JAYSVF010000166.1:0-3911 GCA_043718695.1 Acidimicrobiia bacterium
CGCCGCCAATTCCTTCGTCGCCACAGGCCGAGGTAACCGTTTAGGCACCTTCGCCTTAACCGTTAGCTCGGCGATGTTGCGCGTCACCAACTCCGCCTCAACCATCCACCGCCAAAACACCACCAACGTCGACCGATACGACTGCCGAGTCGCCTGCGACCCATACCGGTCGAGCCACAACTCGATACCTTCCTTCACCACTAACGCCAAATCCACCGGTGTCGCCGCCCGAAACGCAGTCAGCCGTTGCGTCTGCGCCTCCAACGTACGAGGCCGAAGCCCCCGTCGCCGTTGATCCGTCAAAAACCCTTCTATTGCCGCCTGATTATCCATAATGAAATCAAGTATCGGCAATCACGCAGCCACACTGAACAGGCAAAGCTGCATTTGTTCTTCCCTACTAGTCGGTAGGGAAGTGCGAATCGCCGTTCAGTTGGACAAACTTCACGAATTTGGGGCTATGTGATCGCTAATGGAGATGTATCCAATCCATGCAAACTGCTTTACAGATGGCGGCCCATAGTGGAGACTTGTTCCAACAAGCGGCACGGTCCTCCCCCCGGGACTTTGCCGCTTTTGTTATTCCCGGGTTCCCGGTTCCCGCTTTGGCCTGAGTTTCCACGGGTAAATCTGGGCTCTTTCCCGGTTTTGGGACGGTCTTGGCCGCTTTCACGATGGTTTTCGCCCGACCGATGCGGCTGGAGTGCCACGTTGCGAATGCAACACCAGGCCGAATTCGCAACGCGGCACTAGGAGAGTGCTGAATGATGCGACTTAGACAAGTCGCGAACTTGGAAAACGGAGCCAATTGAGGCATCCAGTCGCATTTATTCAGCAGTCTCCTATTCCGTCAACGGTGCTCCACCACCATGAACCCATGAACCCGGGTCACTAACTGGTGACGCTCCGTGGCATAACGGCGCTGAACCGACCAGACTTAGCGGCATGGCCCGTTCTGCAGCGTTCTTTGACCTTGACCGCACCATTCTTCCCGGCGGAAGCGGTCCGGTGTTCGCCGCCACGCTGGCTCGGCTCGGAGTAAAAACGCCCCATATTCCCGGCCAAGAATTGCTGTTCAAACTGTTCGACATCATGGGCGAGTCATATCTAGTTATGCAGCTAGCGAAGCAGGCGGCATCGCGATCCAAAGGTCTTGATCGGGCCCTGGTGCAGGCATCTGCCGAAGTGGCTGCCGACACGCTGATGGAACGCGTGCAGCCCTACGCGCCGGCATTGTTCGAAGAGCATCGAGCCGCGGGCGACCTCCTCGTGCTGGCTACAACTTCACCCTATGACCTTGTCGCGCCTTTTGCTCGCCGACTTGGATTCGATGCCGTTGTCGCTACTCGATACGCCGAAGTGGAAGGTATATACACGGGTGAACTCAACGGGCTGTTCGTGTGGGGCCCCGGCAAGCTTGCCGCTATTCGTATGTGGGCAGAGGAAAACGATGTGTCGTTAGAAAGTTCATCGGCGTACTCGGATTCGGTCTTTGATTCACCCATGCTCAGTGCCGTGGGCAATCCCGTCGCGGTGAATCCCGACTATCGGTTGCTTGCCTTGGCGGCATTGCGGAGATGGCCCGTGCGTAATCTCGATGCCCCGGCCGGTGTTCCCAGCGTGAGTGGTATCGAGCCCTTCGATATCATACGTACACTTACCAGACCCGAATTTTTCCCGGGCGTGAAGTTTCGTATTGAGGGTGTGGAGCATGTGCCTCGCACCGGAGCGGTGATCATTGCGTCGAACCATCGCTCGTACTTTGATCCGCTCGCTATTGGTTTGGCGATCGCCAAGGCTGGCCGCAATGGACGGTTCATGGGAAAGAAGGAAGTGTTCGATGCTCCGATTGTTGGACAGTTCGCCAAGGCCATGGGTGCCATCCGTGTGGATCGTGGGACGGGTTCTGATGCTCCGCTGAAAGAAGCCGCCAAAGCGCTTGACGGGGGAGAAGTCGTAGTGATCCTCCCCGAAGGAACCATCCCTCGTGGCGAGGCGTTCTTCGATCCGATTCTCAAAGGCAAGAAAGGTACCGCTCGATTGGCCGCGATGACTGGCGCTTCGATTGTTCCACTCGGTGTGTGGGGGACCGAGAAGGTATGGCCAAGATCCTCAAAGGTGCCAAGTTTGTTGCGCTTCAATGACCCGCACGAAGTGATCCTGCGCTTTGGTCCGCCGCTGGTTTTGGCTTCGTCGCCCGCCGGTTCGGATGAAGCTTCGATCGCCGCCGACACCGAGGCAATCATGACGGCCATCATGAATCTTCTCCCCGCCGAATCGCGGATTGCTCGCGAGGTTTCAGCCGAGGAATTAGCCCGAACAACGCCCGACGGCAAAATCCCCTCAACCGCGAAAACAACTCCTCCGGTCAAGACTCCTCCGGTCAAGACTCCTCCGGTCAAAGGGCCGCCAAAGCCTGCGTTTCAATCCAAGGTCGCGGATCCCGTGGCGAAGTCCAAGCCAAAGCCTTCGGCCACAGTCGCCCAAAAAACCAAAGCCAAACCAGCAACAAAAACCACACCTGCGAAGCCTCAAGCAAAAGCCAAACCGTCAACCGCGGTGACCGCCCCTAAGGCCAAGCCAACTCCGAAAATCGCACCGGTCAACACCACCGCTAAATCCCTGGCCCCAGCCTCCGTGAAAGCAAAAACAAACCCCGCTCGGTCGTCGTCGGCCCGGTCGGCATCCGCAGCTGTCGTTCCACCTTCCCGCCGCCTCCGAGGAACCCTTGCAGACCGCTAGCGCTTTCCCGAGATGGTGAGCACACTTAGCGTAAAGCTCCACCTTGACGTTCAGCTTTGCTGTTCCCGAGATGTTCGATTCAACGAACGATTCGCCCGGTAGTTCCCCATTCCATTGCGCGAATGTTTCGCTCAAACCAAATCACCCCGACTGCGACGTTGTTGTTTGAACCCGGTGAGAGTGCCTGTTGTTTGCGCGGGATCGCGGAAGATAGAGCGGTTATCAGGTCGTTTTGATAGCTGATGACCCATTCTCGTTCCGGGAACAGGGCTTTCACCGACCGAAGTGCTTTACCTTCGAGCGGCCTGCTGCTCGCCGGCAATCGATACACCCGTTGAAGCGACCCGTGAACCGTTCCGAACAATATCCGATAGGCCTGTTCTGTCTCTGTGTTGTAACCACTTTTTCGTACGGACTCCGAACCAGTTTGTAACTGCGCTATCGAAGCCAAAGCACCTGAAATTTGCGCAAAATCATCGTTTCGAATCCCGGCGTCAACCCATTTTCTAAGGGCGTCCTCGCTCGTGGTTTTTCCCAAAAGCAGCCGGATCTTTTTGTTAGCCGTCGGAGGCGAGTCGGTCGGAAGCGGAAGCAATTTGGTGGTCAAGTAGACCGTAGAAAGCGGATCGGACTTTCCATTGGCGCACGAACTCAGCGGAACGAACACGCAAACGCACGACAACAAACAAACGAAGGCTCGTAACTGTTTCATGCTCGAAATGACTCTACAGCAGTCGTTGCGGCCGCATATCCGCTGTTGAACGCATCTTCAACCGATGGTTTCGTTTTTAGTAGACCAAGGATTTGACCGTAGAGCAAGCTCTGAATCGGTTCTTTGTTTAGATCCCGAAGTGTCAACTCGTGTTCAACAACTGCTTTTAAACCACTCAAAGCAGTAACGATTGCAGGATTTTTGAAACTATTCGTAAGGGCGCCCAGAAGATCACTGATGAACTTTCGTCCTTCATCATTTGACCGCTCAACGTTTTGACTTGCCCTGCAGAGAATGCCGAACAGAAATCCTCGTTGCCGAGCGCCCTCTTCAGTGTCAAGTGGTTCGAGGAGCTTGAACATTTCTAGGCATGTATTCTGCTCGTTCTTCCGAAGCAAGAATCCCATCCAGTCAACTAAAGACTGTCGACGGTTGGGGAGAAGTTTGATCAAATCCC
>JAYSVF010000167.1:0-23318 GCA_043718695.1 Acidimicrobiia bacterium
AATGTGCTCGAAGCCATCGAGGTTTCCAAAACCCGTCCGCTTGGCAACTTGTTGTTTGGTCTCAATATTCGCCACGTTGGCTCGACCATGGGCACGGTGTTAGCAAAAGCATTCGGCCACATGGATCGCTTGGCTGCGGCCAGTGCCGAAGAAATCGCTGCAACCGAAGGAGTTGGCTCGGTTATCGCCGAAAGCGTTGCTGAGTGGTTCGCGAAGCCTGCCAACTCCATTCTGATCGAAACTCTGCGCGCATATGGTTTGAACTTTGAAGGTCCGGCCGGACCCTCCGAGGAGCAAAATCTCGTGGGCATGTCAATCGTGGTTACCGGATCCCTCGAAGGGTTTACTCGAGATGGCGCCGAGGAAGCAATTGTGAACCGTGGCGGGAAGTCTCCGGGGAGCGTTTCCAAGAAAACAACGGCGGTGGTGGTGGGCGCCGAACCTGGTGCCGCCAAGCTCAGCAAAGCCATCGATCTAGGCGTACCAGTTCTTGATGAAACGGCATTTGTGAAGTTGCTAGAAACCGGCGAACTGCCTCAATAGTTGCTACTTTGCCAGGTACGAGAGCATTGCTTCGCGTGTGGCAAACCCATTGATCAAAGGATCCGATGCCTCAGCCTCGGCGGCCTTCTGTTGGGCCGAGTTTCTGTCCCGAAGATGATGGACCGCCAGCGCGCCAGCACACAGGCCGGCGTAACAGGCAACCATGGTCCAGAACAGCGGATCGGCGTTGTGTTCCAAATACCGGGCAAAGGCGTGGCCAAGGGCGATTGCACCAACGAACGTGGTGACCATCTGACGCTTAGGCGAATACCGAGTAAATCCCATATGTTCCACTACGAAATCGAGCACAAGTGGAAGGGGCAACGCAAAGAGCAGAAACGTGTCGAAGCCGGTTGGCCAATGCAAACCAATCCGAGAAAGCAAAAGCACCAACAACGTGACGGGGTACAGCACAAGGCAACGCCGGCACACCAATTTTCCGCCCACCACGGCGCAGCGATCGTGTTGATCAGCCCAATGGTGAGTCCACAGCATGTCTGCCGTGATTGCGTTTGAAACGCTACGAGCCGGCTTCACCACGGTTGGTTCGGGTGACGAAGTTGCAGCCGCAGTTGGGCCTATTTGCTTTGACACGTTGAGGCTTTCCGTGCGGGTTTGATCGGGATCGTCACAGTTATTTCCACGTAACTCGGTGTAGACAATCCCGATCTGGCCGGATTCAATACTCATCACTAGGTCTATCGGCCCATTGCACTAGGTCCTTTAGCGCTCGGCCAAATTCCAGTAACAATTCCCGAAATGTTGCGACCTCCCCGGTAGACACCTGGCTGCGACTCCCCCGAGGAAATCCAGCTTGTGGTTACCGGCGACGGCCGAGCACCGAAAGTATGTCCCTCGAAAGTTTGTCCCTGTCGGTAGCGGCCTATCAAGCAGCACTTCAAGGTCGACCAGCGCAGCAGCAACGTAGCACTGAGGGCCAGTCTGTTCTTCTAGGTCACCGAACGGGCTAGTTGACCGGTCCAACGGACGATGCCGCAACCACCGTAGACCTCTGTCTACGTGCCCGACGGATCGGCCAGACCCAAGGTAGTGCGTGACCGCGCGTTTCGCTCGGAACCCAAACCTAGACCGTAGGTGTACGTATTGTTACGCGAGCCACCCAGTCTTGGATTTCGCACGGCTGTCGATGCAGCGGCTGCGAAATCTAGAGAACGGCGCGGACACGTTAAACGTGATGTTGAACTAGCAAAAGACATCAAGGCACAACCCGCGCTCTCCGAGGCGTTCGGCAGCGGTGACCTCACTCGTTCCAAAGCAGCAGAGATTCTGCGTGCAGAAGGCGCCACCGAAGAAGAACAACGTGCGCTTATCGAAGCAGCAAAGACCGAATCAACCACGAAATTACATCGCCGCGTTGAAGACTTCCGATCCGATCACGGCCAAGAACCACCAAAGGTCAAAAACTCGCTCACGATTTCCCGGAACGATTCAGGCGGCACCATCAGTGCTTCACTCGAACCCGTCCGACTGAACACCGTCGAGATTGCACTCGACATGGCCATCAAGAAGCTCGGTCTCCCCAAAGACATCCCTTACGATGAACGCCGAGCTGAGGGCCTTGCAGCCATTTGTCGGTTCTTCATCGAACACGTCAACAACGCGTCAACGGTTCGAGGATCAAAGCCACACGTTTCGGTGATCATCGATTTGGCAACGCTTGAAGGACGCGCGAACAGGCCAAGTCGGCTTGAGAACGGGCAATACATCACCGGTGAAGCAGCCCGACAAATGTGTTGCGACGCAGGGATCACCCGAATCGTCACCGATCCACGCTCACAACCACTCGATGTTGGCACGCATGGCTCGGGATTCACCGTCGCCATGAGCAGAGCCATAATCGCCCGAGACAAACACTGCGTCCACGAAGGATGCGAAGCCCCACCCTGGGCTTGTGGCTTTAGCGAAGGAGCGAAGCGGTCGCGCATCAGACAAATCCACCACAAACACCACCGAGTCGACCGAGGAAACACTCCGTCGAAAACGGCGAACTCCGATGCTGGTACCACCACGACCACCACCAACACGCCCAAGACGCACACCAAAAACAACAACACGGAACCTACGCCAACGCCGCCTAGCGATACCTACGCGCACATAGGTATCAATCGCTCTTTGACAACTGAATGCCGCCGTGGCCAATTGACTTCCGCGAGGAACAGAATTTGGCGGCCGACCGAACCTGAAGCGACACGCCAAACGTCCAATCCTGGATGCAGCAAGACGTGGCGCGCCAGGGATCAAGGCGACGCAGTGAATTTTGAAATGCGTACACAGGACAAAACGAACCAAACCAACGCTACTGGACCGACGAACATCACGAAAAGCGCTCCGCCAATATTCGCTCCTCCAACTGCCGCAGTGACGATCCGGTATCCAAAGCCGCTCAGCATGGCCGTACACGCCAACCCTCCGAGACCCGCTCTCGGCAGCAGCGAAACACTCTTCCGGATCCGCAAAACCGCTGACCCAAGGCCGACAGCCGCGATCCACACAACCAACACAGAAACAGCCCGGCTGAGCACAATCGGCCTCAACCAGTAGTCGTCCCCCGGCCCCTCTGACATCTGTCCAACCAACGCAGCCGTGACGACCACCAACGAAATCCAACCAATCGCAAGCGATCTCCAAAGTGTTGTTCGTTGCTTTCGAATCGCTGTCACCCACACATTTTGCCAGGGTCCGCCAGCCAAGCACCTATGCAGAATCCGCTAGGTCCCTTTGACCTTCTTGGCTGGCGGATTTCCTGGTTCTCGGTGTAGAGAATCGGAGCCCGTTTGCCGGACGAGACCTGAGGTAACCGGTGTAAGGTTCCGCCGTTGGCATCGCCATGGGCAGAAGCGAAAGTCCAATGCAACGAAAATGTCAGAGAGAGTACGCAGCGTCAAGTTCCTCGAACCGCTTAGCAGTTGCGACACGTGGCCCTTGGTCTTACCCAAGCGATCGGCAAGTTCCGAACGAGTCACCCCACGCTCGTTCATAAGTTCCACAATCATCTCTGTCACATCAAGAATCAAATGTTCTTGTTCGAGTACTGGATCAGTCGTCATGTTGCACCTCTTTAGAATTTGCGCGCTCAGCAGCCAAAGCGAAAAGGAACTGATCCCGAATCCGCACCGCCCTTGCCACCTTCTATCTACGAGTTCGATCCTTCGGATCCTTCTTGGCACCCGAGGTGATCATCAGCCAACGACCAGTGTGCTTGAAACATGCCAAACGGTCACCATCGATCTTGAGGAACCAGATCCCTAAACCCTCGTAGTTGAAGTGCTCAGCATTGACCAAGGACCCAAGCTCAGCAAGACGGACAAAGCGTGCCTCAAACTTCTTTTAATCACTTGAAGCGAGCGAAGCGAGGTAGTCCATTCCTTCAAAATTCGCCTCTGGCCCAACACGACAGAATCCAACCGAAGCTTGAGACCCAACAACGAATTCGACCACCAACTCGCTTGCTTGTCCCTCAACCATAAATTCGACATCCCACGATGTCTACACATACATGAACTCGGTTGTCTACCGACCCGACGCAACTTGTTCACGAACACCATCATGAACAACCGCTATGACAGTTTTGGTGCGCTTGAAGCACTTGAGTCGAGACCAGGCTTCTCACCGAGGGCCAACCTCCAACCCGCCAGGCAACCAACTGGCCGCTCCATGTGGTTGCAGCTCCAACTGCGCCAGCGAGGGCGACGTGGGGGTGGCGGCAGCGGGGCGCCCCGGAGACCTCAGCGGAGCGGGTCGGTGGGGCTGCTGCCGACAGGACCCGCACGTCGACCTCGCTGAATGGCGATGAGAGAACTCAACTAACCTGGTACAAATGGCTGCACCGAAGAACGATGGCATGGACAAGAGTCGCTATATCTATACGATGCGCGATCTACGACGGTTTTATCCGCCGGACCGCGAAGTGCTTAAGGGCATCAACATTTCGATGTGGCCGGGGGCCAAGATTGGCGTTCTCGGATCGAATGGGTCAGGCAAGTCGAGTCTCTTGAAGATCATGGCCGGTGTTGACGACGGGTTTACGGGTGAGGCCAGACTCACGCAGGGTTTCACCGTTGGCTATTTGGCACAGGAACCTCAACTCAATCCCGATAAAGACGTGTTAGGCAACGTTAAGGAAGGGCTGGGCGAGGTTGCCACCCTCGTCGATAGGTACAACGCCGTGTGCGACGCCATGGGTGAGCCCGATGCCGATTTTGACAAGCTGATCAACGAGCAGGGCATCCTGCAAGACAAGATCGATGCTGCCGACGCGTGGAACCTCGACCGCAACCTCGAAATTGCTATGGACGCATTGCGTTGTCCACCAAGTGACTCGGGCGTGACCATGCTTTCGGGTGGCGAGAAGCGTCGAGTAGCCCTTTGTCAGCTCCTGCTTTCCAAACCCGATCTTCTCCTTCTCGACGAACCCACCAACCATTTGGATGCTGAATCCGTGGCATGGCTGGAACGCTTCCTGCAGAACTACACCGGAACCGTCGTAGCGGTAACCCACGATCGCTACTTCCTCGACAACGCCGCCGACTGGATTCTTGAACTCGACCGCGGATCAGGAATCCCCTATGAGGGTAACTACTCCAGTTGGCTAAATCAGAAGCGCACCCGTTTGGCCGCCGAAGAAAAGACCGAAACAGCCCGTCAACGTGCACTGGCTCAAGAGTACGAATGGGTCAAGCAATCAGCTCGTGCACGACAAGCAAAATCCAAAGCGCGCTTATCAGCCTATGAAGAGCTCCTTGCAGAATCGCAAACGAGTGATGGCCGCCAAGCCAAGTTGGAAATCATCATCCCCACCCCTCCCCGATTGGGCGATGTTGTTATTGAAGCAGACGGTTTGAACAAAGGCTTTGGCGACAAACTACTTATTGAAAACCTCAGCTTTAAGCTCCCACCAGCGGGCATCGTTGGCATTATTGGAGCCAACGGCGCAGGTAAAACCACACTGTTCCGCATGTTCGCTGGCCAGGAATCCCCCGATTCAGGAACACTCACTATCGGCAAAACCGTGCAGATGGCTTACGTGGATCAATCACGCGACAACCTCAACCCGGAGAACACCGTGTACGAGGAAATCACCGGCGGTATTGATACGTTCAAGTTCAATGGCCGCGAAATCAACGGACGGGCATACGTCGGTAGCTTCAACCTCAAGGGCTCCGATCAGCAAAAGAAGGTCGGCGAACTTTCTGGCGGCGAGCGCAACCGTGTGCAATTGGCCAAGATGCTCAAAACCGGCGCGAACCTGTTACTCCTCGACGAACCTACCAATGACCTCGACGTGGATACTCTGCGCGCATTGGAAGATGCACTGCTGGCCTTCCCGGGTTGCGCCGTAGTGATTTCTCACGATCGTTGGTTCCTCGACCGGGTCTGCACCCACGTACTTGCCTTCGAAGGCAACTCACAAGTCCGTTGGTTTGAGGGCAACTTCCAAGACTACGAAGCATTCCGCAAAAAGGAACTCGGAGTCGACGCCGATCAGCCGCATCGCCTTAAGTACAAACCACTCATTCGCTAAACCCTCCCGATCGGACTTGCGTAAACCAATGTTTACGCAGATTCCCTTCAACGGGCCCCGGGATCGACGCTGCTGAGCCTCGGGTTAGGGTAGCCATTCAGGCATTCGCAGCAGAATGGGTCGAACGACCTCTGCAGAAACCACAAAGTGTGGTCGATACCTGTTGCACTCCGGTCATTTGACCACGCACAGAGGACTTCCCCGTGATCTCCAGCCAAAAGAACAACCTTGCCGCCGCGCGTCCAACCACCAAAAGACTTCGGTCGGCCATCTTGGCCGCTGGCATCTCCGCTTCGTTTGTATTCGCCCAACATGGTGCACCGCAAGCAGCGGCAGCCGGTAACAATGCGCCCAACGATTTTGCCTCCGAGCAGTTCTCTGATCCCTGGGACTACAACAACGCCGAAGACATCGTGATCGCCGACGACGGACCAATGCGCGGCGTAAGCAACGCCTCCATCAGTGGCGGACAACTCCACGGGACTATGTCTGGGCCCGGCTACATCTCACCACTTTGGGGTGGCTATGGCGGGTCGCTCTTGCAAGGGCGCGAAGGTGGCGTAAATCAAGTTGACACCAGCCGGTTTACCCGCCTCGCTTTCAAGCTAACCAGCACCGCCGCAACGGAGATCCCCGCAGGAATTTTCTGGTACTCGTGCCCCGATGGCCGGAAGAACCCGATCGACATGGTGCTTGGCAACTGCGAAGGCGGCCAACCGATCTTCATCAAACCTGGTACGCATACCTACGATATCCCCCTCGCCAATTCCGAGGCACTCAAGCCGGGCGGCAAAGCATGGTCGGGGAAAATGTCGGGCATTCGCTTAGCGCTCAGCCCCTCATCACCCATGACGTTCGACCTTGATTGGATAAGCCTGGCACCGCAAGGCGCAACGCCTGATGGCAACTTTGGTCCGCTCCCCGAAGTGATTGACCCCGATGTCACCGGCGGAGCCGACTACGCCACCACCGTTGGTGATGCGTGGGATATGAACGAAGCTTCAGATGTTCTGCGCGCAGATAATGCGACCGGTGGAGTGAGTGGCGGTTTCTTCAACGGCACCAACGCCGGTGCTACGCCAATCGCTCGCGAAGACTCTTCCATCACCATGAAGGTCCGCAAAGCCATCAACGGCAACGCCTTTCATCGCCTCACCGTCGGCTACACCTACTCAGGGCCATTTCGTCTCCAGCACGAAGATGGCGGGGGCACAATGTCCCGAGTGATTTGGCGTGTGGCGGGCACCCCAAGCAAATCCGACGGCACCGATCTACAAAACTCTGATGACTTGGTGACGTATCCGAACCAGCCGCAGTTCAGTATTGATCTGCACGCCGATGATCCAAAGACCATCACCGATGACGCACAAGCCGGGCCACGTATTGGCTGGAGCAACCAGTCCATCGAATACTTCCGTTTTGATCCAAACGAGGACACCGGCAATCGCAAGTGGAAGGTCGATTTTGTGAAATTGGCGGCCGACGATGCCGCCGACAAAACCTTCAAAATTCGCTGGAAGGACAACGCTGGTGGCGGCGGAACTGCCGACCTTTATGCCGACACCGATCGGGATGGTTTCAACGGCACACCTATTGCCCAGGGGATCGCCGTCAAGGATGGGGAGAACAGCTTTGACTGGACCCCGTCGGCACCAGGAAGCTACTGGGTTTACGCCGTGCACCATCGAGACGGCAAAGTCGGTCGGGCTTATGCCACTGGTCCGGTGACGATTGGAAAAGGTGGGCTGCCTTCTGATGCGCTTGGTGGCTGTGTGGGCGGAGTCACCAGTGCCCTGAACGCCAAGCCGGATTGCGGCGGCGATGCTCCTTCACCCGCTCAAAATGCCCTGGCTTTGAAAGTTGCCGTAAAAGCTTCGAAAGCGACCAAGAAGCCAACGACGAAACCGGCCAAATCCGTGAAAGTGCTAACCGCGCGGAAGTAATCAAAAGACGCAGAAATTGTCCGAAAACGGTGGCCGACCACGGTCACTGGTTTTCATGTTCTCAGCCGAAACAGCACAACGACGCAATCGTGGCGTCTACGTTGTTTAGATCGGGAGTTGACGGGTAACTCTATGGGATGACGGTTGGGGAAAGCATGAAGCAACACAGAACCTCTCTCCACGTTGGAATTGCTCTGTGCACGGCCATATCACTGGGAATTCTGGGAACCGCCGGCCGCTCGGCAACAACCTCGACAGCACATGCAGCCCAAAGACCTTTGGCGCCGAAAACACCAGCGAAAAAATCGTCGACCAAACAGACCAAAGCTGCCGCCATAAAGATTGCTTGGGCCAGCTGCCCCGAGGGCGCATCAGGAGTTCAATGTGCCGATTTCATCGTCCCGATCAGCACCGCAGACGCAACACTCGGAACAACTCGCATCGCTGTGGCCCGTCGCAAGGCCCTCGCAAAACCCCGGCTTGGTGTGCTGTTTGTGAACCCCGGAGGCCCCGGAGGTTCAGCAGTACAGCTGGTGAAAACGTTCAACCGGATTCTCAAGGGCGGCCTTGAAGGTGGCAACACCGACCAATTCGACCTCATTGGGTTTGACCCGCGAGGCGTCGGCGGCAGTCAACGAATCCAATGCAGCACAAAACTGTCCGACATTGGCCTCAACCCCTTCACCACCGCAAAAACCCCCGAAGAACGCACGGAACTCTCCGCTCGCTGGTCCAGGAGTTGCGCAGAAAAGACGGGTGCCCTGTTTGGCCACGCCGGAACAATTGACGCCGCCGATGACATGGAGCGCCTTCGTGTGGCGTTGGGCGAAACGCAGATTTCTTATCTGGGCTTCTCCTACGGCACCGTACTTGGATCGGTCTACGCCGCTCGTTACGGTCCAAGAGTAAGAGCCATGGTTCTCGATGCAGCAGTTGATCCAACTACGTACGGTTCCACCTACCTGTTAAATCGTGCCGCTTCCGTAGAATCACGACTTCGAGATTTCTCCAATGCCTGCGCGGGAGCAAGCGGCTGCGCACTCTCAACGGCAGGATCCACACCGGATTCGATCGCCAAGCAAATCACTGATGTCTTCACCAAAATCGAGACCGGCACGACGGGCGGAACGGATCGTAGCGACCAGGTGCAATTCACCCGGAGCTACCTCGTCGCCGTCCTCGAAGAACAGAGCACCTGGCCCGAAGCAGCGAGCTTGATAAAGCGCCTCAACTCCCTAACCGGAGCCAATCTGATCGACCTCATTCCCCCAACCAAACCCCTCTTGGAACTCTCTGATGATCCCGAGTTTTGGACCGTTGAATGCACCGACGCGGCCTACCCCAACACCGCCGATGAACTCAACACGTTTCGCAACGGCGTCCCCGGAATCGCCCCGGTACTTGGCCCGGTATGGACCAGCCGTGATGGCGTGTGTGTCAACTGGCCCACCCCGAAAAAGCCCCTTGGGTCAATCGTGTCAACCGCAGCGCGAACCACCATGGTCGTTGGCGGCACTAAAGACTCACGCACACCACTGATTTGGTCCACTGGCTTGGCTAAAGCCATGGGAAACGCTCGCTTGCTTACCCGTGAAGGCGATGGTCATACGTCGTTTGATCGCAGCCGTTGCGTGCGGGAGGCTGTAGGCCGATATCTCACCACCTTTGTACTGCCCGACGACGGAACAATCTGCCCGTCACGGAACTAGCTAGCCCGTGAGCGCCGTCGGTTTCAGCAAAAAGAACCTTCTCCAAACCAATAACCCAATGAGGCGGAAATGAAAACCCTGGCACGACGAGCACTTACCACCGCACTATGCGCCACCGCGCTTGTCGCCACGCTGGCATCCCCCTCCTCGGGAGCCGCCAAAGCAAAAGCGGCAGCTAAAGGCAAGAAGTTGGCCTGGGCTCCATGTGCAGCCGATGAAACCCTGCAGTGCGCCACCCTCGCCGTACCGATCGACCGCTCCTTACCTGCCGGCGCGAAACTCAACCTTGCCTTACAAAAACGGCCGGTTCGCAGGGGCGTCAAAAAGCTCGGCACGCTGCTAACCGGCTCAGGATTCCCGGGCAACTCTGGGAACGAGGCCATGGGCCAAGACGTGAAATCTCCCCAGTTCAATAGGTCATGGCTGAAGTATGACGTCATTGGCTATGAACATCGCGGAACCGGCAGAAGCACCCCGCTCACGTGTGCCACCAGCGCCCAGGATTTGGGTTTTGGGCCATTTGTGGGGGACGACAAATTCGAAGAGGTGTACGCCGCCTGGTTGAAGGATTGCACCAACCGAAACCTTTCCTTGACCGCCCACATGGGTGCCAGTGATTCAGCTGGGGACATCGAGGCGGTTCGTGTGGCTTTGGGCGAAACGCAGCTGTCCTTTCAACTCTGGAACCACGACGCGACCGTTGGGGCCACTTACAACGCCCTGTATCCGGGACGCGTGAAAAACATGGCCCTCATTGACCCCTATCCGCTCAACTCTTCGACCAGATATGTGCTGGATCAAGCCCAAGCCGATGAAGCCCGCCTCGCCAAGTTCGCAGAAAACTGCGCAGCCGCTACTGCGTGCCCGCTTAACGCCGCGCCCGGCCCCTTCGCCCGTCTCGACGCCCTTCTGGAAAAGGTGAGAACTAAGCCGATTCCGCTTTCTGCCGATCCCATCGACGGCACCATCGACCGAGGCGAAGTCATGTCCCTTGTGGTGAGTTTGTTGCCCGACGAAAGTGACTGGACCGCTCTGGCCAACCAACTGGTTGATCTTGAAAAGGGCGAAATCAAGAACATTGATACGGCCGATCTCAACTTCAGCACAAGCCGTTACTTTCTGAGTGAGCTAGGAGGGTCGTTCTGGTCCATTGCCTGCCAAGACGGGCTCTACCCACGCAGCGATGCGGATTGGGACACGTTTTCGGCAACACTGGCCGCCGAGTCTCCCCATACCCGCTGGGCCTACCTTGGAGGAACCGCTCGCTGTATCGATTGGCCCATCGCGGTTAACCCAGGCATCAACATGGCCCGCGGAACGAAAGTTCCCGTACTGGTTGTTTCCCGCTCTGAGCGTTTGGGCTTACCGCCGCAGTGGTCCCCCGCCGTAGCCGCCACCCTTGGTGGTCGCGTTTACACAATCACGGGCACGTGGGAAGACTGCATAACCCAGCCTCTTACTGAGTACTTTGAACGCAACGTTCTTCCCGCGCCAGATGCTCGGTGCGGCTAGGAGACTGGTGAACAAATGCGACTGGATTGCTCATTTCGCTCTGTTTTCGCAGTTCGTGACTTGCCTAGGTCGCATTGTTCACCACTTTCCTCTAGTGCAGGGAAGCGCAAAACCTTGCGTAGTGTTTTCCTCCCGCTTCCCAGCACCACTGCAGAACTCACACCGAAATCACTACGCAATGATTTGCGCGAACACGCACTAGCTTCTTTGCCATGAGTGCCAAGGGTTCCGCAAAACTGTTTACTTCCTCGCTTGCTGCTTGCTTCGTTGTGGCCACACTTCTCAGCGGATGCAGCAGTGAGAAAAAACCTCTTGACGTCATCACCTCCGATTCGCTAACTCAGAGCTCTGATGTGGTTGATGAAACCGTGGTTACCGAAGATACCGGCGCCGATGTTCCCGTTTCCCTTGTGGCCCTGATCAAGAAAAACACCGGAGTTGAAGACACCATTGGCGAGTGCGTCGGCGGAAACCTTATGGATGCTTACGGTATTGAAAAAGCTTCGAAGATCGCTGCGCTTCCCGCAACGGACACCAGCGATGATCGGGTAGTGCTCGATCAAGCCGTTCTGGACTGCCGCGGTTAAGAAACGAGGGTTCGGGCGATACGTTCGCTTACTACTCGTGATGATCCGCCGGGAACCATGGTGACGCCGTAAAGACAGTCGGCGGCTTCCATAGTGCGTTTTTGGTGGCTTACCACGAGAAGCTGGGCTTCTTGGCGGAACTCATCGAGCAGGCCAATGAAGCGATGCAGGTTCACATCGTCGAGGGCGGCCTCAACTTCGTCCATCAGATAGAACGGCGAAGGGCGGGAACGGAACACCGCGAACAGGAAGGCCATGGCGGTAAGTGAACGTTCACCACCGGAAAGCAACGAGAGCTTCCGAACGTTTTTGCCACTGGGGCGGGCTTCAACTTCGATGCCGGTTTCGAGAATGTTGTCGGGATCGGTCAACCGCAAACGGCCCTGTCCGCCTGGGAACAACGTTTCGAACAACCGGGTGAAGTTACTGCTCACATCGGCAAACGCTGAGGTGAAGGTAGTGACAATCTCTTCGTCGATGGCTTTGATGACCTTGGCCAAATCGCGCCGGGCCGTTTTCACATCTTCGAGTTCGCCTTCGATCAAACGGCTGCGCTCCGCCAAGGCAGTGAACTCTTCCAGAGCCAACGGGTTAATCGGGCCAAGTAAGCGCAGCTCACGCTCCAGGTCACGCACACGAGTGGTGGGTGCGGTGCCATCGACCATAGGTGGGCATTCGGCTTCGATGGCCCTATCCGGTTCGAGATCAAACTCTCGACGGATCTGCTCCACCAAAGTTTCCAGCCGCAACCGGATCTCAGCATCATCAATCTCGGAACGCTGAATCCGCTCAAGTGTTTGGGTGAGAGCCTTCTCGGCTTCGGATCGAGCCCGGCGCAAGCCATCAAGCTTCGCGGTAGCGGAACGGGCCTGCTCATTTTGGCGGCGGCGACGCTCCCGGAGATCAACCAGACCCTCTTCCAGCAGCGCGGCGCGATCCTCAACAAAGGCGTGCAGTTCTTCGGTTTGTAGCACCAAGAAATCCAGCTCAACCCGGCGTTGCTCGGCAACTTCACGCTCGGCTACCGATCGGGACAACCGCTCTTCGATGGTCTCCAAACGGCCCACCAAAATGCGACGACGTTCTTCGATCCCGGCGGCACGCACTTCAAGTTCACGACGCAACGAACCAACGGCGCCAGCTTTTTGATCCAAACGCTGCGAAGCTTCACGACGCTTAGCCTGGCGCAGTGCCAACTCATTCTCGGCCTCGACCAACGCGGGAAGCTGCGAATCAAGCAAACCGATACGGGTGTCGTCGGCATCGATACGGCCCACAAGTTCTGCGCGCTGACCTTCAAGGCCCGAAAGCTCGTTGACGGCTTCACTACGATCACTTACTAAACGCGGTGCGTTATTGCGGAGGTTGCCCAGCCGGTTGACGCGTTGATTGTGCTCGGTGGCCACTGATTGCTCAGCGGTACGCGCGGCTTTCACCACATTGCGGGCTTCGTTTTGTGCTTCACGGGCAGCCATCAGTGCGGCACGGGAAGATTCCGCCACGGATTTCGCTTCACCAACACGCAGTTGCGCTTCTTCGAGGGCAGCTCCCGTCGCACCGGCAGATCCAGCACCGGCACGCCAACCTGAACCGGCGAACCGATCGCCAGCGAAGGTAACCACAACGGCATTGGGATGAGCCAGGGCAACATCGAGTGCTGCAGTCCAATCCCCTTCAACCACAACAGCAGCGCCGAGCAGCACATCAAGAATGGCGGTAACCGAGGCATCCGTAGCGCGGACATGGGAGCGCAATGGCTCTGCACCCGCAATACCCGATACCGAGGCTGAGGCAGACGTACCTGAGGAAGTAAGTGCACGTAGAGCATCCAGAGCGAGAACGGCGCCGGGCTTCTTTTGCTCGTGCAACCGCGAAAGTGCGGCACGAGCCACTACGGCATCACGAACCACCACGGCACTAACGGCTTCACCAAGGGCCGCTTCAAACGGGGCTTCAAATCCGGCATCCACTTCGACCAGATCGAGCAGGGTGCCAATGATTCCGTCGAGGCCAGCCAAACGTTGTGCGCCAGCACGAGCCCGAGCTTCATCGAGTGCGGCACTCAACGCGCTGAGACGGGCAGCCCATGATTTTGCTTCCCCGTCGGCCTCACGAAGCGCATCTTCGGCGGCTTGCACGGCAGATTCGGCGACAACTTGGGCTTCCTCTGTGCGCGTACGTTCTGCGGTGGCTTTGACCAACGCTTCAGCCGCGCCACCCTCGCCCACCATTTCGATGAGAGCAACGATTTCTAGATCGAAGCGTTCAATGTCGGCGGCCAATCGAGCGACGCGCTCATTCAGCGAAACCACGCGACCATCAATACGAGCAACGTCGGCCCGGGCCCGATCCATCGATTGGCGGGCACTCGACATTTCCGAGCGAACCTGAGCAGAAGTGACCGTTGCTGCTTCACCGTCGGCGGCGGTATCGGCACCCCACGCTTCGAGGAACTCCTCACGCTCTGCACCCAAAGCCGCTTCAGACTCGCCGAGTTCCTCGAACTGCGCGGGCAGATCCATGGCCTGGGTTTGCACCTCAGCCAGTTCCTGATCCAAACGAGCCGCTTCAGCCGACAACGACTCAACAACGCCCTGATCCACGAACGCGTTGCGGTCACGCTCAATAGATCTGCGACGTTCGCCAAGAAACGCCAAATGTCCACGAGCCTTGGCGTACAGCGATTCGGTTCGGGCCAGCACATCGCCCAAATCGACGCCCAAGAACGGATCATCGGCCGCTTCACCTACCGCCGCACCGCCACCTACTGCGGAAAGTTGTGATTCTGCCAGCATCACGTCTGCATCGAGACCGGCTAGCTGGGTACGCAACTCGTCTTCACGGCGACGACCCTCGGCCTTGCCACGCGCCGAAGTATCCGCCCGAATCCGCAGACCCGCCAATTCGCGACCGGAAATATGGAGACGTAACTGGCGAAGCTCCGTCGTCATCGATTCGTACTTGCGGGCCGAATCGGCTTGGCGCTCAAGTGGACGCAACTGGCGTCGGATTTCGCGGAGCAGGTCACCAAGGCGCACAAAGTTGGCCTCGGTCGATTCCAAACGGCGTTGCGCACGTTCGCGGCGTTTGCGGTACTTGAGCACGCCTGCAGCTTCCTCGATCACCGAACGACGATCCTCAGGGCGGGAATCGAGAATCGCGGCAAGCTGGCCCTGCGACACAATCACGTGTTGCTGACGACCCACGCCCGTATCGGAAAGCAGTTCCTGCACATCCAACAAACGGCAGGAAACCCCGTTGATGGCATATTCGCTCTCGCCGGAACGGAACAGGGTGCGGGTGATCTTCACTTCGGCATACTCAATGGGCAGTGCGCCATCAGAATTGTCGATGGTGAGCGAAACCTCAGCCCGGCCCAGCGCCGCCTTCTTCGAGGTACCGGCAAAGATGACGTCTTCCATCTTGTTGGTACGCATCGACTTGGCACCCTGGGCACCGAGGACCCAGGCGACGGCATCAACTATGTTGGATTTACCCGACCCGTTTGGACCAACCACGACAGTAACCCCGGGCTCTAAATCGAGCGTGGTGGTATCGGCGAAGGATTTGAAACCTTTAAGCGTGAGGGTCTTTAGATACATAAGTTCGGGGAAGAGAAAAACGTGATGGGCGTATTTTGAGAAGCGCTTGAACGTGAAGGTGCGCGAACGATTGCCCGAAGTTTGTCAAAACTTCGACGTGAAAGTCTGCCTCACCCAAACCTCTGGAGAATTCTGGGGATAACCCGAACCTTTCTGGGGATAACTTCGATTTTGGTGCCCCCGACCTAGGTCAAACGGACTATTTCCCCCAAGAACGAGGCGAGCACCCTTAAAGGCCGGTTTCTTGATGGTCGATGAACGCTGCATGTCTGAAATGACCGTAACGAACATCCCAAGCCCGCCAAACACCCTGAGCATCGGTAACAGCTCAGACAGTTTGGGCGGTTCAAGCAGCTTGGGCGGTTCGAATAGCTCCGATGTTGCGACTCTGCGGGGCGAAGCAGCCCCCGCTCTACCTGCGTCTCTGGAAGCCGCCCGTGCGCTCGACCTCAAACTCAGCGAAATTGAACAAAGCCTCAAAGGCGAAGCACAACTGTTGGCCGCCAAGGCCCATCGCTATACAGAATCCCCTAATGACACCCGCGATGATGCCCTTATCGGCCTTTCACCCGCACCGTTGCCCGCCGCATGGCTCATCGAAGGCGATCCCAGCCCGCGCATCAAGATACAGACATGCTCGCCCGACGGTGGCCTGCTTTCGGGCGTTTGGACCTGTCGGGTATCGAAGTTCCGATTCGATTACCCAACCTTCGACGAAACCGTCCACATCATCCGTGGCAGCGCAGACGTTCGTATTGGCAATGAGGTCACAAGACTCCGTGCCGGGAGCATTGCGTATTTCCCCAAGGGTGCGAGCGCAGAGTGGACCGTGCACGAACCAATTCACAAATATTTCGTGCAACGAAACGCCAATCGAGGCGTTAGGAAACTACGGAGTTTGCTCAACCGTTTTAAAGGAAGCGAACAAGGCGGCCTCGGATAAGTTCTCGAAGGGTAAGTTCTCGAAGCAGCGATCAATGAAAAGGGACTCAAGGTTGATCAGCGCAACGTCGATGCAAAACCCAAGCCCAACGCACTTAACCGAGGCGCATCGGCATCCGCCAATGCAGTTATGAAACAAAGGAATCCCATGCTTGACCGCATCCGAAAGATCGTGAATGAAAGCTCGTTCCTGCAAGAGGGAACAGCGATTGGCGATGGCGACGATCTTTACGCCGCAGGACTCACCAGCCATGCAAGCGTTGAGCTGATGCTGCAGCTCGAGGACGAGTTCAACATCGAGTTCCCGGAACGATTGTTGAAACGTTCAACGTTCGAATCAATCGCCTCGCTCAACGATGCCCTCTCTGGCTTAGTGCCGTAGTTTCACGTTCGCACTGCGCTCAAACTGCATTCAAAACTGCTCGCAAAACCAACTCCACAACCAACTCCAGAACCAAATCCACAACCAACTTCAGAACCAACTTCAGTACCAACCCAGAGCTCAAAACGATACGCCCATGACCATGACCGAAATTGATCAGACCCAAACCATGCGGGAACACACATCACCCTCCACATTTGAGGAGCTCGCCCTCCCCGCGGTTGATTTGGCCGCAGCCCATGCCGCAGCGGTCGATCGTGACGCACGCTTCCCCGTTGAGGCCATCGAGGCGCTTCGAGACGCAGGTTTGTTAGGCGCCATGGTTCCCCGCGAACTCGGCGGGATGGGGGCAACGTTGATGGACGTGGCAGGAGTGGTTCAAGCGCTAGGCCGGGCATGCTCTTCCGCCGGAATGGTCTTTGCCATGCACCAAATCCAAGTGGCCTGTTTGGTTCGCCATGGGCACAGCGAAACTCTTCAAAACGTTCTGCGCGACCTTGCTAGCAATCAACGACTCTTCGCCTCGGCAACCACCGAACTGGCCGTGGGTGGATCCGTTCGCACAAGCGTCTGCGCCGTTACGCCTGTCGAAGGTGCCGACAGCCGATTCTCCCTAGAGAAACAAGCATCGGTCATTTCCTACGGTGAACACTGCGACGCAATTTTGGCCACAGCTCGGAGAAACCCCGAAGCGCAAGCCAGCGACCAATCCCTAGTATTTGTTCCGCGCAGCAGCGCCACTCTGGAACGCCTCAGCGGTTGGAACACCATGGGATTCCGAGGAACCTGCTCAAACGGATTTCTCCTGCGCACCGAGGGCGATCTCGATCAAGTCTTCCCCGTTGCCTACGGAGACATAAGCGCACAAACTATGTTGCCGGTCTCCCATGTCGTGTGGACCCATCTCTGGCTGGGTATCGCTACCGAAGCAGTGTCGCGCGCTCGGGCGTTTCTACGTGTCGCCGCACGCAAAACGCCGGGAACCACACCGATTTCCGCCGGACCAATTGCTGAACTGGTAGCCCGGCTTCATGAAATGCGCGCCCTAGTACACGCAACGGGAGCCGAGTACCAAGCTCTTTCCGCCGATCCAGCTAGTGCCGACGAGCTCTCCCGCGCCGCGTTCTCCATTCGCATGAACAATTTGAAGGTTTCCACTTCACGTATGGTCGTGGAAATTGTTGATGCGGCGATGGAAGCGTGCGGCATGGCGGCCTATCGCGAAGATACCCCCCACTCCATGGGTCGACTTCTTCGTGATGCCCACGGCGCCCGCGTGATGATTAACAACGAACGTATCCTCGGCTCAAATGCCCAATGGTTACTTGTGTCCAAGGAGGACTAACCAACATGACATCGACAACTTCCCCGTTGACCGAAGCAAACTACGCGCACTCCCACGCACCTTCTCCCAGCAAGGTTGACGGCTTGCTCGACAGTGTGCTCGGTGCCGCATCAACGGTCGAGAAAACTCCCCTGGTGCGCAGCCAAGAACGGTTCCGCGACGAACTGTTTGCCGCTGGCATTCTGCTTCCGATGAAGACCGCGGGTCTTGTCGGCCGCAGCGCGGTGTTCGAGCGGGTTGTGGCTGGCGTAGTGAACGCAGCGGTTCGCGCTGGCGCGCCGTTTAAGGCCACTGCCTTAGCGTTTCCACCCGTTCTGCCACGCCGAGTAATCGAAAAAACCGATTACCTTCGGTCGTTCCCCGACATGCTTGGTTCCGTGCATGCCTTCACCGGCAATGAGCGGGACCACATGAGTATTCTCAACGCCGTAGAAAACGCTGAGGATTGGGCCGTTGGATTTTCTTCTAGTGACGCAGTGCTCCTGCCCGCCTCGTGCTACCCGATCTACCTCTGGCGAGAAGGCACCCAAGTTCCTGCATCAGGTGAAGTATTCACCGTTACGGGACAGTGCTATCGCCACGAACCCTCACCAGACCCCGCACGTTTGCGCTGTTTCCGCCAACACGAACACGTCATCATCGGCTCGCCCGAAGCAGCAGCGTCGTTTGCCCAGCAGTGGGGTGAACTCACCGTTTCCGTTTTACGAAGCATGCACCTTTCTGCTGAGCGCGTAGTAGCGAATGATCCCTTCTTTGGCCGTATGGGCAAACTGTTGGCGGCATCGCAGATGGAACAAGCGTTGAAACACGAGGTTGTTATCCCCATCAACTCTGATGAGCACCCAACCGCTTGCGCTTCGGTCAACCAACACCACGACCATTTCACTGAGCCATTCGACATCACCCTTGCCGGTGGTGGGGTTGCCCATACTGCGTGTGTCGGCTTTGGATTAGAACGGATCGCCCTCGCCTTATTCAAGCATCACGGCTTCAGTGTAAGTGCATGGCCCGCAGTAACCCGTGCAGTGCTCGGCTTGCTGTAACCGCCGTTTCCAAACTTGATTCGGATAGTTCTTTCATCGATGTTTGGGCCATTAATCCCATTACGCAGCGTGCTCGCTTTCCGCGCACATGCTCCGTGTTTGTAGAATCTTTTCAGTTCCCGCCAGGCAATCCACATGACTACTTTCGCCACTCCCCAAGATGCCACCGCGCTGCGAGGTGACCGCCTCGCACCGCCGAGATTTTCCGTGCTTGCTCTTTCTGTCGACGAATACAAGCGCCACGGGTTTCATGGAACCGAGCGCGTTTGGGCCGAGACGAATTGCTATGTTGACCTATGGATTGAGGTGCTCCACAGTTTAGGTTGCAACCCGGTTGCTGGATTGGGGTTCGTTGCTGGCATTGACTTTGAGGGCGATCAATGGACCTTCTTCAAATACCCCCTCGAGGATTTGCGGTCGCTTTATGGAATTGATGTTGCGGAGTACATGATTTGGCGCAACATGGAAGACCACCTCGCCGAACAAGCAAGGCTAGGACGCCTCCTCATCATCGAAATCGATTCATGGTTCCTTCCTGACACTGCAGGCGTTTCGTATCAAAAGGCTCACGCCAAAACCTCGATAGTGATCAATGAACTTGATCCTGCCAACAAGGTCCTTCGCTACTTTCACGGCCCAGGATATTTCGAAGCAACAGGCGATGACTATGACGGCTTACTCCGCGTGGGCAACCCAACACGCTGGAGTGGCGATGTGCTCCCTCCGTATGTGGAAGCCATCCGTCTCGATCGTTGTGTGCAGCGAACCAACGATGAACTTCGCGTCATAGCCAGGCCTATCCTTGCCGACCAGCTAACCCGACGCGCCGACACCTCGAAAGCCCAGAGCACGTCAACGAACTCCAGCGCCATGCACGCATTCCTTTCTCGGTTCGATGCCGATCTTGTTGAACTTGCCGGGATGACATCGGGAGATCTGGGCCACTTCCATGCTTACGCCTTTGCCACACTTCGACAACTTGGCGCTGCCTGCGAGCTTGGTTCCGATCACCTTCGTTGGCTTGGCGGCCTCGATCACGCCGCAGAAGGCTTTGCCACTGTGGCCTCGGCCGCAAAAGCCATGCAGTTCAAACTTGCTCGGCTTGCCGCTGGAAGAACTACGGATCTTTCCAGCACGAAAGAAGAATTGCTGAACGGGTGGAATGCTTCGATCTCGTGGCTCTTAGAACACGGAGTCTAAGTGTCAAGCATTATGACCCCAACGATGCGAAATGGGAACAACGGGGAACTCTCCAGCGGAACCCTCTATCGGTGTGCTCCGGGTTCAGCGCAAACGCCTCGAGAGGTAGTTTCCACGTCCTCGCTCGGACCATTGCCGATACGTATTCCCTCGACCGTCGCTTCGGCCTGCACCGATGCGGGTGTGTGGCACATGGAGAACCCCAGTTTTCCTCTCGATGAGTTCGATTGGTGGGTGCACGTCGATCTGGCAGGCTCCCCGGATCAACGTACCAATCAGTTCGCAGCTGAGTTCTCGGATCAAATCGGCGACCCAGACGCGGTTTCACCCATCGATGTTGTTCTGCGCGCAGAGGGTTTGGCGACCCTCACCGAAGTGTGGCTACACGACGATCTGCTAGCGAAATCAAACTCCATGTTCGTTCCGCTCAACGTGCCGTTTTCCCTGCCAGCTTCCGTGCTGTTCTCTCACTCGGCGTTGCCATCGGACAGCCGAACGAAACACGAACCCAAACCGGAACTGTGGTTGTGCTTTCGGTCAGTGAGCGAACATCTGCGGGTTACGGCAAATCGGCGAGACCGTCCGGCGTGGAAATCACGATTGGTGGATCACCAAGGACTTCGCCGCGTGCGCACCTCACTACTTGGGCGCATGCCGGGTTGGTCACCTCCCGTCCCGGCCATTGGACCGTACCGGCTGCTTCACCTCTCAATTGTAGGCGACCTTCACGATGCAGCACAACTTGGCAGTGTGTCAATCACAACCTCAATCACAACCTCAATCGCAACATCTGACACGTCCGATCCACCCGTTTCTGTCAGCAGGCCCGTTACATCTGCGAACGTACCAACCAAGAGTGGTGTTCGAGGATCTGTTTCGTTCTTCATGCAAGCTCCATCACCCGTGACTTCGGCGAGGTTGCGAATCCACGTTCCCTTTAGCAACAATCAAGATCACGCCGGCATCTCGAACAACGAGTCGTCCGGTCTAGCTAGCGACACCGAAATTCTCGCCGAGTTTTCTGGCGTTTGCGCACGTACGGAAACAAACAACGCGATCGACGATCCGTTTGAATCCGTTTCGGTTTCCGTTTCCGTTTCAGGCTTTGTGGATGATGTAGCACTGTGGTGGCCACACACCCATGGCGACCCCTGGCTTTACCCGGTATCAATCGTGTTGAGCACAAACGATCGCCACGTTGTGCATCAACTTGCGCCAATCGGTTTTCGCTCAATCACCGTCGATACGGAGATTGACTCAGGCGCCAATGACGGGTTTGGGTTGGCGGTTAACGGGGTGCCCGTGTACGCACGCGGGGCTTGTTGGACTCCGGTCGACCTTGTTTCACTCAACCCAACCACTGCGCTGCTCGATGACACCTTGGATACGGTTGTGGCTGCGGGGATGAACATGATTCGGGTCGGCGGGACCATGACGTATGAAACGGATTGCTTTCATCAACGATGCGATGAGCTTGGCATCATGGTGTGGCAAGACTTCATGTTTGCCAATCTCGATATTCCCCTAGACAACGAAGACTTTCTCGACGACATTCGCGCCGAGGTTACTCATCACGCGCTGCGACTGGGAAAACACGCCTCGACCGTAGTGCTGTGCGGCGGCAGCGAAGTTGATCAACAGGCTTCGATGATGGGAATTCCGGCCGAGCAATGGAACAAAGGCTTGGCGAGATCAGTGATCGCACCCCTATGTGCACAGATTAATCCTGCAATCGCTTTTGTGGTGTCCTCACCCAGCACACCGCAGGTGAACAACAGTCCAATACTGTCCAGAACCGTTCCGGGCAGCCATATGGGTGCGGCTCTCCGTGTATCACCAACATCAAGCGAGCCAACCGAGCCAGCCGAAAGCGGTTCAACGGCGTTGCCGTTTCACGTCGATTCTGGCGTTGGTCACTATTACGGCGTCGGTGCCTATCTTCGTGAATTCGACGATGCCCGGCGAGCCAAGGTTCGCTTTGCCGCGGAGTGTTTGGCGTTTGCCAATGTCCCCGAGAATCCCACCCTCGACGCTCTCTTCGGTGACGCCGGACGAGGCCCGCATCAACCACTCTGGAAGCAACGAGTGCCACGAGACAATGGTGCTGGTTGGGACTTTGATGACGTTCGGGATCACTATCTCGGAAAGCTTTTTGACCTCGACCCAATGCACCTGCGTTATGCAGACCTGGAACGGTGGTTAGACCTCGCGCGCATAACCAGCAGCGAGGTTTTCGATACCGTGGCCAGCGAATGGCGACGCGGCGACTCGACGTGTAATGGTTCGCTTGTGTGGTTTCTTCGCGATCTTTGGACTGGCGCCGGCTGGGGTCTCATCGACGCACTGGGCTCCCCAAAACCCGCACTTTCCGGTCTCGCCCGAAGATGGCAGCCACTGGCACTTACCCTCACCGATGAAGGCACCAACGGTCTCGATGCACACCTGATTAATGAGACCCCGTCGACCGTTACTGGCATGCTTGAAGCAGTCATCGTGCGTGACGGAACACTGATCGTGGAAAGGGCCGAACGAGCCGTAACCCTCTCACCACGGAGCACCCAGCGAGTTCGAGTTGACGAGCTGTTCAATGGATTTCGCGACCTTACGTGGGCTTACCGTTTTGGCCCAGCTATTGGCGAACTGGTTCGGGTTCGTTTTCGAAGCGATCAGTCAGGGCCAAACAGACCCAATCGAGTTGACAACGGTCCTGTCATTTGCGACGCCCACCATTGGATCACGGCGCGACCAACGGCCATTGATCCCAACATTGGTTTAACCGTTCATGGAGAGCCGATTGGGATCAATATGTTCCGCGTTACCGTGGGAACGGAAAAGACGGCCTTCGGCGTGCATCTTGATGGAGACGAAGTACGAAGTTCTGACAACTGGTTTCACCTTGCCCCGGGAGACCAACGTGTACTTACGGTCAGTCGCCCACGAGCAAACCGTCATCAACGAGCAACACCGT
>JAYSVF010000168.1:0-23292 GCA_043718695.1 Acidimicrobiia bacterium
TCCTCTGCTGCTAGACCTCCTAATCGATGCAGCTGCCACCAATAGCTCTGGAGATCTTTCAGCGTCAACTCGTGCGGTAGTTCTTCGACGCCTCGAAGCATTGTCGCAACGTGCGCTGACCACATTGGAGTACGCATCGGTCTTCGGGAAGACCTTCTCGGTTCGCCAACTCTTGCTCGCACGACCTGGGGCGCTGGGCGATTTGATGGAAGCTTCCGATGCGCGCTTAGTTACCGTGGTACGCAGCGATTCGGGCGACCGTCACTTTTCTCGAGACGAACTACCCGACGAAGAAACAACTTGCGCGTTTCAGCACGGGCTCGTAGCCGAGATTGTCTACGAGCAAATTCCTGAAGGTCGCAAAGTAGAACTTCACGACCAAATCGGTGAGATCCTTGTCTCTCAAAACGAGTCTACCGTTGGGTGTTCCCGACACTTCGTGGCGTCTGCAGCACTCGATCCAGTTCGCGCGGCGCGCTCCTGTTTCAGCGCCGCACTAGAACACGAATCGTCATATGCCTTTGAAGACGCTCTTGCCAACTGCGACCGAGGTCTCCTCGTGCTCAGCCAGTACAAACGCTCAGCGCCGCAGCTCCAAGCTCAACTCACCGTAAAAAGCGGACGGCTCCTGCGCCTGTCGCACCTCCCAAACTCGCGAGCGAGGCTGCTGGATGGAGCCGAGTTGGCACGCACCACAGGTTTGAACGAGTTGTTTGCAGCAGCGGTCATCGAGCTCTGCTCCCACGGCGAAACCACCAAGGCTGGCAGCGTCGATGCGGAGGTCGTTGCGTTGCTGGATCAAGCGCTAAACCTCACCATACCGAACGAACTTTCGGCGCGGTTGTGCGGCGCTGCCGCGACCCTTCTCTCCACCTCAAGTGCAGGTTCCCGCGGTCGTGATTTGTTCATCCGAGCCATGCAATTGGCCGAAGAATCGGGACAAGCCCAGCTCGAAGCCGACGTCTTAATGAACACCCATCTGGGCTTGGCCGATCCCGATGACCTCGCCCGGCGCACACACGCTGGTCAACGACTGCGAGTTCTGGCCTATCGTCACGGCAACGACCGACCCGACATTTTGCACCTTTGGGAGGCAACGTATTTGGACTTTCACGCAGCGATGGTGAGAGCTGATCGCGAAGCCGCAGAGGGGGCAGTCTTTGCTCTTCGCGAACTCACGCCGCTCGTGAAGGCACGACCTCGCACGTTTGGACTTGTCACAGTCGAAGGAGCCTACGCCCATGCCATCGGCGATCTGAATGGAGCTATCGAGTTCGGAGAAAAGATCCTGGCTATTGGTCTCGCGTCCTTCGATCCTTCATGGGCAATCACGGTTTACAGTGCACTAAAACTCAGCATCGAAATCGACCGCGGCAACGTTGGCGAACTCGGCTCGACGGTGGAGCGTCTCCTCGGTGAGCAGCCTGAGTTCCAGTTGTGGCACAGTGTCTCCGCACTCATAGCGCTAGACGCCGGAAACCTAACCCGCGCAGCGCAGGAGTTGCACCATGTAGTGCAACGCGACGGGTCGCAAATTGCTCGCGACTTCGCCTGGGCGCCCACAGTCATGTGTGCCGCTCGAGTGGCTCACGGCTTGGGCAGTACAGAAAAGGCGCAAACACTGCACGGGCTGATGGCACCCTATAGCGGGCACATGTCCTGGGCGGGTGCGGCAACGTTTGGACCGTTTGATCTCGCACTAAGTCTCGTTCATGAGACTATGGGTGACGAATCCTCAGCGGCCAGGCACCGGTCCTTGAGCAACACGTTGGCCCGTCGTCTTGGATGTGTCAGTTATGAGCGATAGTGGAGTTGGCATCTTCCGGGATGGAGCGCCAGTTCGTGCGGTCAAACCACCAATCCGATTGTTCCTCTCGGGCGGAGGACATCGTGCCAGCATCGGTGCCGCTGGAGCAATATGCGCGCTTGTGGATCTAGGCACATGGATTGATGTGACCGAAGTGATTTCTGTAAGTGGTGGATCCGTCACCAATGCGGCTTTAGTACGTGGACATAGCGTCTCTTCATCCGCTCAGATTTCGTCTGCTACTGATGCGGGAGCGCAAAATGATCCCCGCCCAGCATTGAGGGTTCTCATCGATCGGCTGTTAGTTGATCGAGCAAGTTTGGTGGCTACCCGAACACGCAAAGCCACTATGGGGTTTTTGGCGACAACGGTAGTCGTGCTGCTGTTCATGTTTGCCTTGGCCCTCGGAGCCACGCCAATTCATTTGCCAACGCCACTCATTTTGCTGTTGGGAGTGTTGACCCCTTTTTTTGTGGTGATGCTGTCCCGGCTTGGCATGGGATGGATTTGGGGTGACGTCGTCAAGGCGTTGGTTGACGGCAAAGAGTTTCCCTTGCAGCCCTCGTCATCGCAACGTCGGTATATGTTTTGCGCGTCGGGGCTTTCTAGCGGAGTGCCCTACTACTTTTGGTCACAAGGCGCCGCTCCACAGGTCGCATGGGGCGAAGTGCTGCAATCGGGCTACACACTTCACGACGCAGTATTGGCCTCTACGTCGCTTCCGGGGGTTGGCGCCATCCGGGCTCCGGTTGAGCTCCGCAACGAAGTGTTGGTTGATGGTGGCGTGTCAGGAATTTTCGGCCAGCAACGGGAAATCCCGCTCCAGCGACAAGCGAAGGATACCTTTCGTGGTGAGGTTCAGCGGGTTGCGATCGACGCCGGCCGACATTCTGTGGCCGAAAAACGAGAGCTTTCCCTGCTGACGAGGTTCAGCATTCTGTTCGCGCTTTCCCGTTGGCTAAAAGCAAGTCTTGAAGCCACCTACATCAACGATCTTGGTGATTTCAACGATGGCCAACTTGTTCGCTTGTGCCGCGATCCCTCCATGACGCCAACGGCGGGGGTGCATGGCCCAGCACTTGACCGGGTACGGGAAGAAACATCGAAACTCGGTTTGTTCGGCATCAACAAGGCAACGACCGTTGATGCACTGATTTCTGGATACGTCGCGACCAGATTGGCATTTCAGCCAACAACATCATCTGTTGACTTACTAGTTGGGTTAACAACAACAGGCACAGCTTTGGGGCTCGGTGACTCCATGGCGCTGCGCTGGCAAGAACTAACTGCATCTGGAGTTTGATGAATACCTCGACGGTTATTTTGTTGTTAGGCGCAAGCCCCCAGGACCGGGTCACCCTGGGGCTCGATGCGGAGTTTGATCGCATTGATCGCTCGATTCGCCTTGGTTCATTGCGGGATCGTTTTGCCGTTCGCGTAAGCCAGGAGACGCGTGGCGATCAACTCGTGCCGTTGCTGCTGGAAAACAACGCCACGGTGGTGCAATTCAGCGGCCATGGCACCGGTGAGGGTTTGGTGTTTCAAACGAGCGATGCCCAATCACAACCGTTGAGTACCGATTTCCTCGGTCGGGTATTTGCTGATCTCACCAGTGTTCGTTGCGTTGTGCTCAATGCCTGCTATTCCGCCGCCCAAGCAACCGCCATTGCGTCACATGTTGGCGCGGTGATTGCCATGAATGACCGTGTGAGCGATGCTGCAGCATCAGCGTTTTCGGAAGTGTTCTATCAGGCACTCGCCGAGGGTCATTCGCTGCGCAGTGCTTTTGACCTTGGGGTCATTCAGGTGGAGGTCGCATCGCCTGGGGAATCAGAGACACCACTGTGGATTGGATCGGTCGCGAGCGGGAGCGAGGTTTTAGCGGCACAAGCGCAGCATCGTGGCGTTATTGCCCGTCAGCTGTACGAATCCGACTATCTAGGACTAGCTCGTTCAATAAGCGCGCTTCTTGATGACCAATCCTGCGGCTCAGTGGTGGAGGAAGTTTTTGGTGAGTTCGTCGTTACCGAGCCACCCGTTGATGCTGGGCGTGAGCTGTCCTGGATTCGCAGTCGAGTGTTGGCGGTTGCTGGCGAGCGATTGCAAGGATCGGCTGCGGCGGGACCTGGAGGTTCGACGGGCGAGGCTGGGGTTGATCGGGTGCTGGCGGCAATTCGGGCTCAACCTCCGGTACAAGCGCAAATGTTGCTGCACCGCTACTACCACCACCACACAGACCAAGAGATTGCCGTGGCGCTTAACGTAGAGATCAACACGGTTGCCTCGGTTATCGAGGGTGCTATGCAACAAGTTGCGTTGTTCGTAAAAGTCATGAAGTGAGCCTTCGGTGATCGATGAGGAATTCGAACGCGAAGTAGAACGGGCACTTCGGGTTCGAGCGGCTTTGCTGCAGGTAACGCCGCGTTCCTACGACGACGTGATTCGCGATGCGGCAAAGAAACGCCTGGAACGCCGTGCTGATATTGAAGAATCAAAACAGGCGCAGCTAGCGCTCGAAGACGCGCTCCGGCGCCGAGCAGAAACGCTGCGAGTGGTGCCAACACCATTTGATCTTCTGATCAGCACGGCGAGGGCCACTGCCATTTCCTCGGGTAGCGCGCCGACTCATTTTGTGGAAGATCCGATTGAGGCTAAGGCGCGATTGTCGAGGCTTGCATCGGTAAAGCATCGCGGTACAACCGTTGGCGATAATCCCGTTCCAATGGTGAATCCTCCCGGGCATGATCAGCCCTCTGCGCAGAACCGGCCCACGGTGCATGACCGACCTGCTTTGAATGACAAGCCCGTTGGGTGGACGAAACCCAAGATCATGGCAATAGGTGCGCTCTGTCTTTCGGTTCTTGGTGGGGCACTTTGGTGGGCTACCAAACCCAGCAATTCTCAGGCTGCGGATACCACCTTCGTAGTTGAGCAAAACTCGCCGGGTTCGGGTTTCGGAGCCGGGGGCACCCCAGGCAGCTCAACGACACTTTCAACAACGACCTCTTCAACAACGACATCAACAACAATCGCCTCGACGACGAGCACGATCGAGCCAGGTGGCAACGAGTCGGCCTCTGGCATTGTTGTGCCGAGCGAACCGACCGTGCTTGCCAGATCGACGGCCTCGATCACAACGACCCGTGTTCGCGTATCGATAACTTCGATACCCCCGTCGACAGAACTGGTTCCCGTCACGACCAGGGCCACGACCAAGCCGTCTGCCACTGTTGGACATCCCGCTACAACCACAAACAAGAAGCGCCCCGCAACCACAACCACCACGCCGAAACCGCGAAGCAGCGTGAGCGTTTTCAACACACCGGTTGACGCCGCAACGCTCGCAACACTCGGCACAACAACCCTTGCTACAGCACCGATAGCCGCAACCTCACCAACCTCGCCAACCACCGTCCCGTCGACAACATCAACGCCCACCACGACCAGCACGACAACAACGAGCACAACAACAACCACCACATCAAGCACGACGACCACAACGACGGGCACCACCACGACAACTCGTCCGCCAACGACGATCGCCGCCACAGTTCCACCCACCACGGCACCAATCACGGCGCCTCCAGCGACAACCACCACGACAACCACCACGACAACAACGACCATTCCCGTAGCGCCTCGAACCCTCACCGTCGAGAAGATCAATGGAAACCGTCCACCAACAATTGCACTGCCATCGGGGACGTACAACTTCAGAATCTTTTGCGGGTCCATCGAATTCAGCGCCGCCATCGCGTATCCCGCAACGCCAAGTTGGACCAGCCCCGCACTTCCGGCAGCGGCGAGTAGTTGTGTTGTGGCGGAGATCGTTCCGTTGCCTGCAATGACCGCTGCACCCGCTGCGCCCTGGCAGGATCCGTTCTTCTACAAAACGTCACCAACAACGGCGAACCTGATCGCCGGAACGGGCTACTCAAGAACAATCCCGTTGAATCCTTCAGGCAATACCTTGGTGATCGTAGCCAACCGGTTTCTCTAACAATCAATACGTCAACTTAGGACCCAAACTAGGCACACTCTCGAAACGGTAAGTGGCGAGAGGTTCTGGTTCGCGTCTAGCTCGCAGCGATTTGTGTTGTCACCGGGCTCTGCAAGTCCGCGGAATTCGTGGAGAGGATTCCATCGATACCGAGCGCGACGAGTTTTTCCCGTTGCTTGCGGGTTGTAACACCCCATGCGTGAACCGCAACGCCGCGGGCATGGTGGTAGCGAACGAGCGGCCCGCTCACACAAATCCGGTGATACTGAGCGCACTGATAAGCCGGCACAGGCCGGGGGCCCTTTGAAAGTACCAATGACACGGGCGTGCACACCAAACCGCGCAGTAGTTCGAACACCGTCGCTGCGCAAAACACGTTCGAAAGCCCCGCTCGACGTACCACCTTCGCCACCCCCACGGTCGGTCCCCAACTCACGCAGATCCGCTCAACGCTTCGCGGGTTCCGCTGCATCCAGGCCAACAACGCTTGGGCATCGGCTTTGCTCTTGACCTCAAGATTCCACAGAACCTCGTGAAAGGGCGCGGCCATCATTGCATCAAGGTCAACCAACGGATAGCCGAGATGCTGCTCGATTTCCGCCCGTGTGCGTTTGGCCATTGGCTTTCCCCCCTGCGTGCCGCTCACGGTATGGATTGCTAGAAGAACACCGTCTTTGGTGGCCCGAACATCGGTCTCGATGTAGCGAACACCATGTTGGACCGCAGTACGAAAGGCCGCATCTGAACTCGGTTTTGCGCCGCTCGACGTGTCCCCTTCATGACTAATGGTGACCATGGTGGTTCCGGCTAGAGGCCAACCATTTCGCGCAGGCACGATGGTTGTCTGATTTTCATAGGTACTCATGGTTTTGTACGTCTTTCAACCATGGACAGTAGCGCAGGTGCAGGTGCAGGTCTGGGTGCGGGCAAAGTAGATGCGATGCGGAAGTAGCCAGAGACGGACCGGATATATTCATACTTTCTCTTTCACAGGACAACAGTGATGGTCGTGCTCTCTTCGTTCCCTGCACTAGTGCGTGTTCGCGCAAATCATTACGTAGTGATTTCGGTGTGAATTCCGCAGTGGTGCTGGGAAGCGGGAGGAAAACACTACGCAAGGATTTACGCTTCCCTGCACTAGGCATGGGCCATGCGAAGATAGGAACTCACGAACTCAACTCGATTGTTGACCTTGGCCTTGCGGTACATCGCTTGGACGTGAAAGTCGACCGTTTTGGCGCTGATGAAGAGTGCACCGGCGATTTCTTTGTAGGTCGAACCCGTGGTGATGAGCGATGCCACACGCAGTTCCGAAGGTGTGAGCTGCAAGGGCACCTCACCAGTTCGCCTGAGCATCATGGCCGAAAGCGTCGACTCGGTTGATGGCAACGCCCTTGACGACCTTGACGACCCTGACGACGCTGACGACGCTGACGACCCAGATAGCCTTGCATCGTCCGATGAATCAGACGACTCAAACGACAGGGCAAACGTCGCCCGATCTTCGGTTGGCTCATCACGAGATACCCCGTTGTCGGAATTGAGTCCGGAATGGAGTGCTTCTGATTCGGACTGCAACAAACCAGCCGACCAGTTCGCCCATCGAAGCGCCCCAAGTCGCTGCAGCCGTCGATAGCCCTCAGCAATATCAAAAGATGCACTGGCCTTCTTCCCTCGGAAATGGGCCCCTCTAGTACAGAACGTACGGGCGATTTCAAACTCCAGTTTGCCTTGTTCAAGGGTAGTCACGGCTTGGTGGAAGAGTTCCTCTGCTTCCACCGGCGAGTGCTTCATACGACCCTCACTGCGGGCCACCACACCAATTGCCCAAAGATCGCCAGTGCTTTCGCCGTGACGCCGCAGCCTTGCCACCGCAGCAACGGCCTCGCTTGTGCGTCCGGCATCAATGAGTGCATCGATCCAATCACCCTCCCAGTACAGCCGAGTGGGTTCGGTTAGACACCCGCCCTGAGCAACTGCGTCGGTCACCTCTGCAACACGCGCGAGGTAGCTGAGTGCCCCAAGCGTGTCACCCTGGGTATAGGCGAGGGAACCAAGCGCCGCCCAACACCAAGCCGAAATCTCGGGAAACTGGGTTGCCGCGTTACTAGCCAGGGCAGCCTCGGCTAGTCCCGTCGCTCGTGGTACGTCTCCGATCGCAACTGCTGTGTAGGCGGCCATGGACTGGCAGAAGACTCGTGTTACCGCAAGGGAATCGAGATCCGTAGTTCCGTCAAACCACTGTTGGGCATCGGTGTTGGCCTCAATCCAGCTTCCGCGTCGCAAGGCGTTCGCAGCTCTCGCCCAACTGAACAGACCGGCGGCTGCCTCCAAACCATGGGTGAGAGCCAATTGGTTGAGTTCGATGGTCAGCTGATCCACCAGGGTGGGTTTCGCACCCATTGGTGATGAGGGCACTACTTCTGGATGGCTGGGAACTGGCATTTTTGATGACCTCCAAAGAGAACGGCTTTTGTGAAGTCATTTGTCTCATTTGCCGGTTACCGAACGGTTACCAAAATCAACCGTCTATTCGTTGTTGCTTTCGTTCCGTTCAAGCGGATGCATATTCTGATTATTTTGCCTAGTTCAGGCGCATCTATTCAGCAAGTCACCTAGGCCTCTCACAGCCATTACCGAGTGCTGGGGTTCCCATCATGATTGCGGAGCCAGGCCATAAGGTTTGGGGGGTCAAGCAGGTGTGCTGGTTCGTGGCCGCTTAAGCACGTGACAGCCATAAGTGGGACGGCGTTGAAGAGGAAGCTGAGCGTCCAACCAATCAAGCGAAACCATGCCACGGGGTTCAGGATTCTGCGATCGCGAATCAGCATGGTAAGTATGCCTAGCGATGTGAAAACGCCCAAGATCACAAACGACACGATCATTGCCAGGGTGTACGCCAGCTGCGTTCCGCCCGTGCGTTGATGTACTTCGTAGGCAATCGAACGGTGTTCTGCTTCTTCGGCTAGGTGCCACACAAACAGATCGGCGGCAACATTGACTTCCCCGCCGCTTGGGAGACCATCGACACCAAGTTTGCCGATCTCAGGTAGCAACGTGTGCATACGAGCGTCAACCCATCGGGCTACAACGAAGGCCACCGTTTCGAATCCAGCAGCAAAAGCGATACCAAAGCTTGAGCTTCGACCCTTCAGGAAGCGAAACGTTGCAGCCATCATTCGTTCGAGAAGTTTCGTCCGGTACCTCTGCGCTACGACGTTGTTGAACTTGCGGTGCTCGGCGTGATGTTGCGCTTCTTGACGGATATAGGCGCGCGTACGACTGGCCAAATTGGTTGGGTCGAGAAGGTCTTCATCCAGTTGCGCGAGAGCCGTTCGGCTACTGCTCACCACGTAAGGTTCGGCGTGGGGCATGAGGAGTGACACGGCATTGGCCACCATGGCGAACTCCGGGACCCGAGGATTCCAACGTGGATCGAAGTCATCGGGATAGGCAAAGCCCATGTCACGAATCGTCAGCCCCGGCGCTGCGTTTGGCTCGGCAACCTGCAGATCGGCTCGGGCAGATCCCCGATGTTCCCGACCCAACGTCGAAAGATCAATCGTTTCATTGACAGCGAGCATTTGTTCAACCAGCACCGTCGAGTCAAGTTCACCGGTGGGAAGAAGGGCGCCCTCATCCAACCGACGGGCCGTATCGGTGGCAGCTCTCGTCATTTCACCATTATCGACTGGTTTGACTCCAAGCTTGAGCTGCTACCTACTACGCCGATGCACTCAGACGAGCGCGAATTCGCGCCCCCCTTGGATGGAACTCAGCGTAGGAGCCGTAAAGGATCCCCGAGGACCGAGGCTGACCAGGTGGTGCGGTCCGTTGGCGTGCCGTTATTGAACGTGAGCTTCACCGAAGTCCAACAGTCTGTTGCCAGCACCAAAGGACAATCGAAATTTGCGGGAACAGGTATGTCGATCTGCAGGGCCGCGCCGTTGTAGTTCTGTCGCGAGAGACCCGTTATCGCGCACGTCGCCGCGTTAAGCCCCGTCGGAGCAAAGACTCCATCTTGGGATACGAGCTTCATAGAACACGGCCATGAAGCCCCAACATTGGAATTGACGGGCGGCAAAACTTGAAAATCGAGGGTGCCGCTGGTGTCCCCAATGTCAAAGAGTTCCAGACGCATGGTCCGCCCGGCATGCACCGGGTTCAAGCGGGTCATAAACAGCGTGGAAGTGCTCGCCCCGCCGAAGTTCATGAACACCGGGAAGTTCTCCATGGCTGAAAGCTGAAGGCCAGCTTCGGAGGTTGCGGCCGGGGTGGCTCCTCTCCACTGTGCCCGCAAGCTAAAGCTGTTCGATCCCGCCGATTGATCGTTGAGATTGGTTTTGGTCGTAATGGTGTAGCGACCCTGTACAACCGAAGCCGCAGGAATTTTGCAAATCTGACGCCAGCGACGAAACCCCATGGTGAAATTTTCAGCGAACGTATCGCGAGTCCCTGAACCATTGTCATGCACTCCGTCAACAGGATTAATAAGTTGGCTTACCGTACCGGTGTGTTGATCACCACTTGAGTAGGAGCTCAGCGGGTAGGCCGTTTCCACGCGGCTACAGAGCAGAACTGTTCCACTGCTGGATATTGCTCCGGCATTGGGATCCCAAACCCAAAGGTTTGGCGCCGCGACCGTAAGTGTTTCAGTAGCACTTGCAATAGTTATGTCGCCTACCTGTGTTGCCCCGTCAAAAATCTTCCAGCGTTCACCAACATGGGAGTTCACTGAAGTCGTGGAGGTTGGAGCGGCGGGCCCAACGAGTAGTTCGATGCAATCCGTCCCGACTCGTTTGAGGGTGAGTGCAGTTGATCGCTCGTTTGTCACCTGAAGCGTTGCGCTCACTCCACTGGCGGTACTACAGTTCCCACTCGTAAGTACACTTGGTAGTTCAGTGATCGATTGCACACCAGCCACTGCGGTGACGGTGCGCAACGTTGTACCGCTGTAGGTATCAACAACTCGCCAGATGGTTCCGGCATTGGTTGGGGCCGTCCATCCGGTGGCCACTGTTTGCTCAGCAGTTACGTTGCACAACGTGTCGACGCTAAACACTCTGATTGGATCGGGCCGTTGATTGACAAAGTTTATGGTCGCCGCGACACCAGGGGAAGGGGAGCACGTTGTGGCTGGACCGGTCGTGGTGACGGCGTAACTCGAACTGGCACTTTGGATCGTGTAACTACGGGCGAGCCGGTTCGGTGATGTCTCGTAAAAGCGAACGGTTTGCCCTACTCCCAGCCCGGTGAAGTTTTGACTCCCACCCGCAGGCACATCATCCAAGAACGACTCTCGACAATTGACGTCGACCGAATACACACCCACCGACACCGGTCGCTGATTCGTGACACTTAACGATGCGTTTCCGCTGCCCCCAGCACACGGGCCTGGGGTCTCTAAATGGGCGACGAGGGATACCGAAGCCGTCGACCCAACAGAGGCAATGGGCGTCACTATCGGGCTGGGGAGTATGTGCATAGACATTTGTTGGCATGCGTTCAGCGGCGATGGTGACACCCGCAGAGGGACCGGAAAGGCAATGCTGCAGGCCACAGAATCAAAAAGGTAACCCTGATTTACGGCACTGCGAAACGTGACTAGACCGTTGGGGAGAACCGTTGGTACCCATTCATCAGAAAGGTCATTGCGCAGAGGCTCAATCTGCGCGGGAGTGTCCGCAGTGGTCATGCTGTTGTCGGGGCGCACAAAGTTGACGGCCGATTGGTGCATGAGTTTTACGTTTGACCCTGAGCCAGCCTTGAGTTCGAAGTGTTGATTGGGATCAGGCAAACAGGTGTCAAGCAAAACGGGGGAATCAACTACCGGTGCCGCAGTAACGCAGCCAGAGTTGTAGGGGTACTCCAAAACAACTTTGGTATCGAGAGATAGTGGCTCGTTGGGACGCGGAGCCATAGGCAAACCAATGAGCCAATCAAATGCGGGATCCAATGGGGTAACGATGGGTCCCGCGCTCACATCGCCGGCCAAACTTAGGTAGAGAAATTCTGTAGGCAAAGCCGCCGAAGCGAAGTGGGTGCCATAGGTGTTGCCGCCAAGTTGTGGACACCAACTGGCGGGAGTCGCCGCTGCGCCCGCTACCGAGCTAACGATGGCCACAGGCGCCCCGGACGTCGCAAACGAGAGGTAACGAGGGATCGATTCAGCCGATTTGAAGGAAACGCATCCTGCTTGGCCATTGGCTGCAGGGGTGATTTCAAAGCTCGCGGCAAGCGGAAATCCTATTGCTGCAGGACTTTCAACGGTGACGGCACTTGCTCCAAGGGTCACAAATTTTTTTGGTTGCAAGAGTGATTCGAGAGATCGCCGGGCGTAGCCACCAGAAGAATTCGTTGGTGTTGGAACCGTGTATTCGCTGACAAACACACCCGAGGATGCATCATAAAAACGGTAGCGATACCCAGCGTAGGAGTTCAAGGCAACACTGGTCGCGGGAAGGTTGGAAAAGACCAGTGTTTCCACACACGACGAGTTGACCAAATACCCCTCGAGCGAAGTCGCCCGATCATTCAGGACAGTAAACGTTGTGGCGCCCGTCGTCGTTGCTGGAGAACACGGGCCAGCAACGGTTCCACCACCACCAGGTGCTGTCGTCGTTGTAACGGTCGGCGCAATGGTGGTCGGCGGAGTGGTGTTTTGCACCATCGCGCCCGTGGCCACCGATCGACTTGGTGCAAAGACGGCAAACTCCGTCTCCATGTACTGCGTGTTTCGCGCCGCAGAACCAGACAAATTGATGTTGTCCGCAGCGCACCAGTTGAGGCCGTTGGGTTCGTTACCCGATCGATAGCGAACATCAGCATCGGGAACCCATCGGGATAACGCTTGTCGTTGCGTGGAGGTTGGCAATTTCGAGGTACAGGCGCTGCCAACATCGGTGGTTACGCCGTCAAACACCTCAAAGACAAGATCTTTTCCTGCCTGCACCGCGCTCACATCTACCGAGTAGCGGTAACCAAACTTTCCAACCCGCGCGTAGTCAGCGTTGTTTCCGCGCGTTTGCGTGCTTGGTATGCACCCATAAGGTGTTTTGTGGACGACAGTCTGATCAGCATCACAAATATCCGCGGCGAAGCGATCCCCATTGTGCTTCACTACCCATGGTCCGTGCTGATTGAGCCAGTAGTTGTAGTTTCCACCGGTTGCGTTTTCAGGATCGTTCCCTGCTCGCGCAAAGGGGCTGCCGAGAGCAACTGGCGCCACAAACTCAGCAGAGCCAGTGCGGAAGATGTTTTGAAATTTCTTCCCGAGGACTTTGCTGAAGAATCCGTTGTAGTTCTTGGACAGACTTACGGAAAGCTGGTTCGATTTCCTTCCGGTTCCCGTCGTGGTTACCACGTCCACCGTGAATCCGTTGAGTTCGGCGAACTGTCGAGCTACGACTTTTGCTTGCGTGGGGTCGTTCGGCAAAAACACCGAACCGGCAAGCGCCGCCTGGTCGGCCGCTTGTTGTTGTCGCCACCCTTGATAGAACCAATAGCCAATGTCTACCCCCAGACCTACGAATCCCAAAAGCACGACCATCAGGAGCGCCACGATCACCGCTACAGCGCCACGTTCGCGCACCCGAGTTGCTGCAGCAGGCCGATCACTCGCACCCGTCACGGCTTGCACAACTGCCCCGTCGAGAGAGGAACCGGTTCAAGTCGGCCAATCCCGCGTGTGGCGATGTTCTTCACCGCCATGGTGCTAAGGCCAGTGAGTCCTCCGTAGCGTGCTTCCACCCAAACACCCAAGAAATCGGTGTCTCCTACTGGGCCGCATGCCTTCTGATTCGCTGCGGGCCAGGTTGGAGTCGCTGCCTTTGTCCACGTACCAGACACTTTGTTCCACGTAAAAATCCAGCAATCAGAGGTGCAGAGAGAAAAGTTCGTACCGTTTGCAGCCAGCCCAGTTGGCCGCCCGGTTGCAGGGTTTGCTTTGTACACCACCAGCTTGTTGGCCGTCGTCGCTCGGCCGGAAAAGGATGCTCGGAGTGTGTCGGCAATCTGGTCTTCATAGCCATCCACTCGCGATTGGGTGGTGCCGGTGCGCACCGAAGCAGAAACCGAGAGCTGCATTTGCGACAGATTCCGAAAGTAGTTTCCTAATTCGATCAGTCCCAGAGTGAGTACAACCAGCAACGGCGCAACCAGCGCAAACTCCACGGAAGACGCGCCTCGTTCACGTCTCCCTTTTGCACCGCGTTTTCGGCTTTGAAGTTTTCTCATCTGTTGCCCTGGCGCACGGGTTTGCGGTTACACCTCTCCTTCGGATAACAACGGAGTAACCTTGAGTATGGAAACATTCCTTTTTGCCAAGGGTATCCTCAGCGTCTTTTCGCCAAAAGGCGCTGCAACAGCTCTACAAAACCATAGGAGTTATTACCTTTTCCCTGGTCTGAGCTCGGCACCCTCCACTCCTTTACCCCTGGGCGGCATCCCATCCACTGCGCAAACGGGCTGGCAGAGGGGCTATCTCGCCATTTAGAACTGGTATGGGTTATTCGTCATACGGGTCATTCTCCCTGGGGACACTAGTGTCCTGTGCCAGAGAAAGCATGAATATCTCCGGGCCCTTTTCGTTCCTGGCTGCTTCCTCGTCGTTCTGGTTGGGTAAAGCAGGCAGCGCCTCCTGTCGTCCCGCAGGCCTGCGAAGCAGGGGCTGCGCAGGAATTGCCAGGACCAAAAATTGCTCCAGGCATATTCACACTGCTTCTGGCACAGGACACTAGGTATAGGAGGCTTCCAGCCACCAGTCGCCGCCTTCAACAACGAGGAGGTGCGCAACGCCCTTCGTGGTGACGATTTGCAAACGCGCTTGACGACGGGCGGCTTGGGGGTCCCACCAACGTTCTTCGAGTGGCCATGGACCCGTCCACGATTCGATACGTTCCACTCTTGAGCCGTCGGTTAGCCGGGAGGGCAGACCTCCCTGGCTGTTGCCACCCTGCCCACTCCCACCTTGCCCACTCCCACCCTGCCCACTCCCACCCTGCCCACTCCTACCTTGCCCACTCCCACCTTGCCCACTGGCACCCTGCCCATGCCCACCTTGCCCACTGGCACCCTGCCCACTGTTACTCAGACCCCCTTCGACGAAACCGCGGTTGCCCTGTGCACCTACAAAACCGGAAGAGCCAGTTGACCCAACGCCATCAAGCGCAGGCAGCTGAACTTTGACCGGGGTTGCACTGATTGCGCCCCTTGAAGAAACACTGATCTGGGCCCCGTCCGCCCCGAAAAGCTTTACCGGGAGCGGGAGTGGGTACACGGTGGTGGGGAGCGGAGCGGGCAGACGACCGGGCCAGGGCTGCGATGCGGTGGGCGGAATAATGCGTTCATCGCCCCACGGGGTTAGCTGCACAAGATCCGCAGGACGCCGACCACCGGTAACCGTAATCGTACATACCGATTCGGGACCGAGCAGGGCTTGCACGCGGGCGAAGGCTCGGGCGGCTCGTTCATCATTGGCTGATGCTCCACCCCAAAGGCCAAGTTGGCGGCCTTCGTCGGGAATCACTTCATCGGGCGAGAGCCGCAATACGGTAAGTCCACCTACCATCATTTCGGCACGGTCACCATCGGGATGGGCATGCGGACCTTCGGATTCGGCGTAAGCCCGGGCCCGTTGTTGCAACCAACCGTCGAGCTGCCAACGCATCCGATCGGCCAAGGCTGCTGCACTCAAACCCCCAGCAGCACCGGCGCGTTCGTGACGCCACAATCGAGCCAGGTGCAGTCCATCTTCGGTTTCGGCTTCGATCAGAATGCGCGTGCAGGCCAGCCCACTGGCACTGAGCCGATCGGTAAGTTCCTCTGCCATGGCTTTGGCATAAAACGCTGCGGTATCAATCCGTTCGACGGGGGGATCAAGCTCGGTTTCCACCACCAAATCAGCCGGTGGAATCCGAGTATTGGGGATGCGCTCATCAAGGCCACTAGCCAAGCGCCACGCCCGCTCCCCCACCGGACCGAATCGTGCCAACACATCGGCGTGCGGCAGATCGGCGAGGGCACCCAACGTGCGAATACCAAGGCGTTGCAACAGGTCAACGAGGTCAATCAATGCCAACCCGTGCGCATCATTTTCCTTGCTTGCGTTACCAACCTTGCCCGAGGCCACACCTTTGCCCTTGGTGGACGCCCGCTTTGAACTTCGCTCCGCTTTCGTAACGGCCCGTCCGCCCTCGACAGCAATAAGTGCACGTAGCGAATACCCGCTCAGAAACTCTGCACTACCACCCGGGGCAACTAACCAGTGTTCAGGCGATCGTGCGGCGAGGGCGGCAGCGAAGGGACCGTTGGCGATGCCAAGACGAACCGGGGTGCCCGTGGCCCGAACCGCTTCAAGAATTTTGGCCGACAACGCCTCATCACCCCCGAAGTACCTCGACGGGCCAATCGTTGGGAACTGACACAACCCGGGGCGGACAATTTCGATGCGGGGCGTGAACACATCAAGCGCCGCAGCCACCGGTTCGAACAACCTCGCATCACGGCCGGGATCATCCTCGATCAGCGCAACATCGGGGCATCGACCCTGCGCCTCCCGCCGACGCATAGCCCGCACCACCCCAAACGCCCGAGCCGACGCTGAAGCGGCCACCACCCGATTCGCCCTCAAGATCGCCAGCGGATGCCCGGCCTCAGCTAAACCCTCCCGAATTGCCGCCTCAACCGGCCAATCCGGGCACCAAACCACCAACGTCCGCACCGCTGCGTGCCCTCTCACGCCACCTCCTTCGAGGGTCTGCTGATGGTTCGCACTCATGGCCCCATTCTAGGCGAACACACGTTCGTCGAATTTCTTCCGGTCACCTAGTTCGGTCTCTTGGCACAAGCGCGCAACCCAGTCGGTGGCAAACAATGGCCTTCCGGGCCGTGTTCGGTGCCATAGCGGTTTGCTTCGGGGCATACTCGGTTGGATGGAGCCAAAACCGATTGCTTGGAGTCGTTTTTGCCGTTCAAGGGTACTCAGCCCTTTGGGTCGCTGCCTCGGACCATCGCAAAAAGCGGTGCTTTGAGGAACAAGACCGTTAGCTTTACTCCCTGCCTGGTGAGCGAGTTGGCCGAAAAGCGCCAGCAGAATCGGTCAGAGTGCATGATGCTTAATTCATGACTTCGCACGCCAACAATCCAAACTCCACCCGCAACGCACGGTTCTTGGAGATGCACGCCTCGGGCACGTTCATCATTCCGAACCCTTACGATGTTGGCAGCGCCCGCCTCCTCGAAGCCATGGGTTTCACGGCACTGGCCACTACCAGTGCCGGATTTGCTGGAACTCTCGGCCGTCTCGATATGGCCGTTACCCGAGATGAACTGGTGTCCCACGTTGGCGCCCTTGCCGCTGCCGTTGAGGTTCCCCTTAACGTTGATGCGGAGCGGTGTTTTGCCGAAACCCTCGAAGGCGTGGCCGAAACTGTTGCACTGCTAGCCAATGCTGGCGCCGCAGGCATCTCCATCGAGGATTGGAATCCTCAACGCAATCAAATCGACCCGCTCGACGTGGCGACCGCCCGAGTGAAAGCGGCAGCAACCGCAGCCCGGACCGCAGGCGTCGTCCTCACCGCCAGAGCCGAAAACCACCTGCACGGCGTTACCGATCTGGCCGACACGCTCAATCGTTTGCGCGCTTACATTAGTGCCGGAGCCGACGTGATCTACGCACCAGGCCTGACCACCCCCGATCAGATTGCTCAAGTCGTAGCTCTCGGTGCACCCGTGAATGTGCTCCTCATGCCCAGCACACCAACCGTCGGCGAACTTACCAATCTTGGCGTGCGACGCATTTCCACCGGTGGTGCCCTCGCCGCCTTCGCCCAAGGTGCCATGGTCGCCGCCGCACAACAACTACTCGACGGTGGCATGTACACGGCTGGCAACGTCCGCCCACCAAAACCCCTAACCGACCACGCCTTCCGCCCCCGCTAGGTCTTCTTCGGGCCCTCGCAGAAGGAGCCAAGCTGGAGCTGGAGTTGAGGCTGGGGGGCAGCGGACAAGCAGGCCATCCCGTTTTTGGAAGCCCAAGCGACCCGAACTAGCGCTCGGCTAAGGAGAAAGCGGCCAGCATCGTTGGCGAGTTACGGGAAATAGCCCCTTCCAACAGTTAGAGCACTTCAACTCGTAGGCGTTTGTTGCCCTTGCCTTTTGACTCAGTCTTCACGACCCGGAATCCACCCACTTCGCCGGTGGAAGCAACGTGTGTGCCTCCGTCGGCCTGCTTATCAAGTCCAACAATGTCGACGACGCGTATTTCCGTTACGTGAGCCGGGATCATATTGATCTTGGTACGGATGAGATCCGGATCGGTTTGCGCAGCGACGTTGGCCAGGAACGAAACAGCAATGGGGCGATCGGCAGCAATCTCGGCATTCACCAACCGTTCAACTTCTTCGGTGAAACCCTCCGGCAGCGGATCAAACTCAAAATCCATTCGTGCACTTAGTGGTTCCATGTTGCCTCCGGTTACGGCCACACCCCACTGGTTCCAAATCACGCCGCACAAAATATGCATAGCCGTATGCGTACGCATGAGCTGGTGACGACGTTCCCAATCAATCGTGCATGAAACCAAGCTACCCACTGCAGGCAAAGTTCCTTCAGCATCACCAATGGAGTGCCAAACTCCGAGGCCTTCCTTGCGTACGTTTGAAACACTAAGCGTACCTATTGTACCGGTATCATTTGGCTGTCCGCCACCGGTTGGGTAAAAGTACGTTTGATCAAGAGCAATTCGGCTGCCCTCGGCATCTATAGCAACCACTGTGGCTTCAAAGGTCTGTACATAAGCGTCACGCAAATAGGCCAGATCCGTTTCGGGAAGTTCTATGGATTCAACAAGATCACTCACAACCTCAGTCTTACCGATACAGAAGTCTTACGCGGCCGTCACGACAACCGCCGACTGTCAACCGATGACCACCGCTGCAGCAAGATGATGTCAAGAGAATGGCGTTGGATTACGCAATCGTCAACGTGGCATAGAGCACCAGGATCTGATCGGCGAAATCAGCGTTTCCAGGCATGTAGGGCTGGGGTTCACTCCACGTCGCCTCAGCCAGAATTCCCTCTGCGCGCAGATCATCAAGCACTTCCGCCAGGTTGTGCTCAGCCCAAAGATCACTGCGTTGCGAGAACACAAACGTTCCTCCCGGCTGTACCACGCGGCATGCGTCGACAATCAAACTCCGGGGATCATGGGCATAACTCAACACGCCAACACACTCTGCGGCGATGTAGGAATTGTCGGCAAACGGCAGGGGGGATTCGTTAAAGTTGTGTCGCTGCAAGTTGCGGTAAATACCCCGAGATCGCGCTGCGGCAAGCGACACTTCCGACAAGTCGACCCCATCGAGAACGCTCACCCCAAGTGACTGCAACGCCAATCCCGTAAGCCCCGTCCACAGCCAATATCCAGCACCGCACCGTCGAACACCGCACCATCGGTCAAAACGTCGTCGGCACCGGTAACACCATCGACACCATCACCGCCGGCGGCGCCAGTGACAGGGGCAATATCCGCAATATCCGCAATATCCGCAACATTGACAACGCCGACTCCGATGGCAACATCACCTTCGGAACCTTCTTGACCTAGGGCAACTTGACCTCGAACGTGGGGTCGACCTCGAAGTTGCGCCACAAGCAAACGGGCGGCCTGCACCGGGGCTTCGTATCCCCAAGCACGAAGTTCATCATCGTAACTTGGTGCCCATTCGTCGTACCGTTCAGCGACTGCGACAGGATCGGTAAGCGGAACCCGAAGCCAACTTTTGTCATCGTAATCATCGGCCTGCGAATTCATGACCCCATTCGACTCATTCCGCGAGCACAACGCAAACCCGATGCGCATGTGCGCAAAGAGACACAGTGATTTGGCGTCATTTCCGCAGGTGCCGAAATCGGGTGACAGCCATGAGGCACGGCGCATGACCACCCTTCACCTGCCAGATGAAAACCGCGGTTCGCCCAGACGTGTGTCAGCAAGACTGCGCAATCGTGCAAATCTTGAAGCGATGAGCGATACCCCTGCACCCGAAGACACCCACCTCGATCTCGACCCCGTCATCGTCACAACGGAGAGTCGTGACGAGGCGGCACAACCGGCATCCCCTGCACAACCGATGGTTGCCGCTCGCAAGGTCGATCCAATGCAGGGCATGAAGTTGGAAGCGATCCTTCAAGAACTTGTCACCTATTTCGGCTGGGAAGAGATGGGCTATCGGATCAACATTCGCTGCTTCAACGAAGATCCCAGCATTGGTTCCAGCCTCAAGTTTCTGCGCAAAACCCCCTGGGCCCGCACAAAGGTCGATACCCTCTTCCTCACCATGCGGGCCGAACAACCCGAACAATCAGAACAATCAGAACAATCAGAACCGGCCGCCGAAGCTGCTCAAGCGGAGTAGACAGACCTAAGCCACACTCAGCCTGCGAGATTCTCGAGCTGCCTCGACGTTTGACAGATCATCAGCACACTGACTATCTGCCAACAGAGGACGCGTGCCAAACTTTACGGCAGATTCACTTGAACCCTTCGACCCTGAATCAACTAGCTCGGAATCCACCAGCTCGGAATCCACTTGCTCGGAACGCACCGGCTCTGCATACAACACGATGCGGGTTTGGCGACGACGGGCTGCAGCACCTCGACCAATAGCTTCCACGTTTGCTGACCACGATTGGATATGGCCATGGCCGTCACCAAGACCGGTAAACGAGGAACCGGTGACCCGCAACTGCACGTCGACCGCTTCGGGCCAGGCCCCCATAGCGATCAGCACCGAACCGCGCTCACGGGCCCGAGCGGTGAGTCTGCGAGCATCGGATGACCGAGTGATCACCCCCGGTCCCACCACCACCAGGTCAACCGCATCCACCAGCGAAGCCACCACCACGGCAGCCTGATCAATCGGTGGGGCAACCACGGCAACCGTACGCTCCAGCACCACACCATGTTCACCTGCAGCCGCAAAACCAAGCGCGGGCACCCCAACGAAGGCCACCCACGAACCCTCCGACGTGGCCGCACCAACCGTGGCCAGGAGCAGCGCCGAACAGTCAACCGTCAGCGTCGACCCCCGCTTCAGCCCACCCCACGGCAGCAATGCTCGCTGGTCTTCACGGATCGCCAACACGGCCTCACCAGCACCAACAAGTGGCTGCACCTTGGCCCGCAAAGCCTCCAACACCGCCAACCGATCCTGCGGCACCACCTCGCCAACCCCGTCGGCACCCTCAGAACCGTCAGAACTGCCAGCTTCAGGGCCACGCCGAAGATCGACGCTACGAAGAAGTTGCTGAACGGCACCCATCCCACCACTCTACCCAAACAAATGTTCGCCCATTTACCCGGGTCACCGGCAGAATTCGTTTGACGTTCTCGAAGTTTCCGTTCCAGACCATCCCAAATGCCCATCCTGAGCCCTCATCGCTCAAAGGTGAGCCGATTAGCACTGCCGCAGGCCACGAAATCTCGCCCTAACTCCGGCCAGCGTCTTGGCTTGAGTAAATTTAGGGCAGCGAAGGCAAAACGCCGGGGCGGTAGTAGGTGAACAGATCGGTGATCAGCTCAGCCATCCCTGCTGAGGTGCCGCCTTGGCGAAGCTCTACGGTGATGATGTTGCCGTGCACGTGGACCGAATCGGCGTTACCGGTTTCAAGGATGCCGCGGGCCACCAGATCGGGCGGACGGGTGCCAAACGTGTCGTCGATCGTCTTGTAGCGCTCGTGTGCCATGCCGGTTAAGGCCCGGTTGGTCTCAAAACGCACAACGCCGTGTTTTGCACTCGGCTTTTCAACAACAGAGATAAGCATGCCCATAGCACCGCAGATCCTAGCCCCAACGCTCACGCAAAACGACCCAGCGCGGCCGACCGAATCGAGCGAGCGAAGTTGCGATGTCGCCCACTAATGCTGTTTGGTGCGTAAGCAGTGAGAAAAACAGCGATAGTGGGCGACATCTTCGTGGGCGCAAGCGACCCAACAGCCCGCTGCAAGCCCAGTTGGTTTACACGGGTGCTACGTCCTCGGGGTGGAAGGCGTCGGTAACCCATTTCCAGTGCATGCGGCCGTGACCAGCGTTGGCTCCGAGCACGCCGCCGACGGTGCCATCGGCCCAAGGTGCGCCAGGAAGGGTTTCGCCCAGTTGATCGTCGGTAAGTTCTGCCAGCAAGTTCAAAGTGACGGCTCGGGATACCTGGCCAAGTGCGACGACTTCATCGAAGCTTTTTCCGGCATGCTGAACCTGCCATTCGTCGGTCATGGCATGCACTCCAGCCATAATTTCCTCCATCGTGCGGGGGTTTCCGTGGGCATCGGTGCGCAGGCCAACGGGGTTTTCGTGCCCAGCCACATGACGACGGATCATTGCCGCAAAGTTGTGCTCGATCAGCGACAGGTGCGCCAGATGGTCGAGTGGGCTCCAAAGGTTGGATGGATCGTGCTCGCTTGGGGTGAGCCCGCCGTGGAGCTGCTCCTCGGTGAGCGCCGCATATTCGTTGAGCAACCAAAGCCGGCCATCGTGCAGTTGTTTTTCGATTTCGAGTCGTCGCATGTCGCATGGTCTAGCCGATGCGGGTCACCGAGTTACAACCCCGCAACCTGATCGTCAAAGATTTTTCAAACTTTTGGTTGCATCGTAACCGATCGCGATATATCGTTAACTTGTCCGAGAATCCAAGGAGGGTTCGGGACGAAAGGAAAACCACATGCGTGGAACACATTCAAAACACAATCACGACCACCCAACTTCCGGTTCTGGTGACCAAGAATTCAGCCGGGGCCCACGATTCGGTCGGCGTCACCGGGGGCCCCACGGCCACGGATCTGGCCGACGAGAAGGCCGCCACTTCGCTGGATTCTCTGAAACTGAAGCTGGCCCGGGAAGATTCCGCGGACGCACCCGTCGTGGAGAAATCCGTACCGCACTTCTCGCCATCCTCGATGAAGCACCGGGCCACGGATACGAGCTCATCCAACGAATCGAAGAAAAAACCGCCGGACGATGGAAGCCCAGCCCGGGTTCGGTCTATCCAACGCTGCAGCTACTCGAAGATGAAGGCCTCGTCGCCGCAGCGGAAACCGAGGGTAAGCGCACATACACATTGACCGAGTCAGGAAGGGCCGAACACATTCGTAGAGTTGGCGATGGCGCTGAAAACCTGTGGACCAGAGGAGAAGAAGGTCGTCCGGTTGCTGGTCTCTTCGAGGCTATGGGTGGTATCGCGATGGCGGCCAAACAAGTTGCGATGGGCGCAAACCCCACCCAAATCGAAGCAGCAACCGCCATCATTCGCGACGCCCGCAAGAAGCTCTACGCCATCCTCGCCGAGGACTAACACTCACGGTGAATACAGTGGCTGGCGGAACACAGAGTTACCGACCGGCAAGCCGGATCAGGCGCCCGCATCAAACGCTGCCGGACCGACTTCGTCACCCGAACAGACGGTGCGCTCAACCGACCGGCAAGCCGGAT
>JAYSVF010000169.1:0-9321 GCA_043718695.1 Acidimicrobiia bacterium
CCGCGGGAATTTCCGCTCGACGCCACGCCACATCCCACGATTGTTCGGCACGCAAACGTGGATTCGAGGCACGCGCCGGAATCGAATTGCGCTCCGGCAGCACGGAACCGTCGCCGGAACCGAACACGAGCGGCGGCGCTGGGATCACTGGCGCAACCCGATGATCGTGTTCAGCCGGGGTTCCGATATGGAAGTCGGCGCCCATCGGACCGGCAATCTCCTCGGCGAAAAATGTACCGACGCTGCGACCATCGACTCGGCGAACTACCTCGCCAACGAGGTTGCCTTGGCTGAGTGCGTGATAGCCCGATTTCGTGCCGGGTTCCCACCAACTCGGTTGAGCAGCAAGCAACGAGGCTGCTCGGTCCCAGTCGTAAATCATTTCGGGTTCTACGCGCGCTTCCCATCCAGGAACCCCAGCGGTGTGGGACAGCAAATGACGCACCAGCACGTTGCCTTTTCCCGCCTGACCGAATTCTGGCCAGTAGCGCTCAACGGGTGCATCGACATCAACAAGCCCACGGCTAGCAAGAACCAGCAACGAAAGACAGCTCATCGTCTTCGTCGTCGACCACACATTGATGATCGTGTCGCGCTCCCAAGGCTTTGTTCGTTCAACGTCGAGATGTCCACCCCAGAGATCGACTACCACCTCGTCTTTGTACACAACCGCGGCCGACGCACCAACGTCGCCATGTTGGTCGAAGCACGCAGCAAGCGCATCCTTCACACGGTCGAAGCGCTTGTCACAAGAACCACTGATGTCAGCCATGACGCCCATCATGGTGGATAACCCGCCTCCGTGGCGAGCCGAGATAGAAGCCTGAGCTCACAACGTTCGCCGCATCACACCCAGACCGACGGCGGGCGGTCAAGAACTTTGGCGTAAAGCTGATTCCACTTGCGGGCGCATTCCTCTCTGACTGCGCTTCTCATCGCTAAAAGACTGGTGAACAAATGCGACTGGATTGCTCGTTTCGCTCAGTTTTTCGCAGTTCGTCACTTGTTTAGGTCGCATTGTTCACCACTCTCCTCTCGCCGAATGAGGTGGTTGTTCGCATGGGCTACGTAGAGAACATTTGCCGGCTTCGTTTAGCGCAAGGCCATAAGGAGCAGCAAGCAATGTTGTTGAGCGAGGTCCGTCGACAAGTCCCGTCGTGGACCTGCAATCGTGTCGACGCGACCATCGCTCAAGATTCGCCGAATCCGGTTGTTTCCGGTGTCGGTCATGTACAAGGTGCCATTCGAGGCAACCACAATTCCATCCGAGGAATTGGTCTCGGCGGCGGTCCCTGTCCGATCGGCCGCTCCGCCAACCCCCCGAACCAGCAACCGTTGAAACAACACCACTGGGCGTTATCTTTCGGACTCGCTGATTGTTTTGATCTGCGACAAAAACGTTGCCAGAACTATCCACTGTTAGCGAGGTGGGGGCATTGAACTGCGCGTCGACTCCGACAAGGTCATCGGCAAATCCAGCCGTCGAACCAGCAAGCGTGCTTACAATTCCATCCGGATCAATTTTGCGAATCAAATGATTAAACGTGTCGGCCACGTAAACCAAGGTGGTCACGTCTCGAGCCGCAGCATTCGCCACCTCAGAAGACCCCACAAAGGTGGTAGTGGCTGAAAGAACGGCGAGAGTCACGACGCCTGCTCGCTTCAATCCAACACGCAGCAAACCTCTACTCCGCGCCCAACGGTCGCAGCTGTTACCTCTTGAGAGTTTGCCATCCACTCTTCGAGGGTAAGGAATTCCCGAAAAAAGCACCCTAGGGAAAACACCAGTTCTTGGCGGATTTCTATCAATCCTGCTTCAGAAACAGGCAAAATGTAGGGGATTTGCTCATTTTTACCCCGTTTCGGGTGAAGTAGGCCATTTCGCCAAAACTTTTACTTGACGAAAGTCATGTGACCAACGCGCCTGGCCAAACTCAAAAGGTTCCATCTTCGCTACGTAAACGTGAGATGGTCAGCGTGACCGATTACTGCCTGCGCGTCAGAATACTGACGCAATATTTGGGCTCGCAGGCAGTATTTCACACACGGGCGGTCTAGCGCAGGTCGGCCTTTAGCTTGTTCCCCGTCGGTGACCGCGGTTCCCTTGCGTTCCCTGTTGTTCGTTTCCCGGCGTTCCTCTTTCCTCCGGCTCGCCAACTGAACCCAACGGGATCGAACCCCGCCGTGTCTGGTCAGCGGCCGAGGTACACGAATTGAACGCTGGGTAGGTTTGGCGGTTCGTTGTCTTCTATGGTCGACAACAAATGCCCCGCTGCTCGAAAAAGGAACCGCAATGACCGCAACGCCTTCGACCGAACCAAGCACCTGGACCCGCGTTCGTTACGAAATTCCAAGCCCACGAGTCGCACGAATCACCCTCGCTCGGCCCGAAGCTGCCAACGCGCAGGACTACTTAATGATCTCCGAACTCAACGAGGCCTTTGACAAAGCAGCCCGCGATGCCGACGTGCGCGTGATCATTTTGGCGGCCGATGGAAAGCACTTCTCATCGGGTCATGATTTGCGCGATGCCACCGATATTCATGACCTTCCAACGGTAGGAACCCAGTGTCATTTTGATGCGCCGGGAGCTGAGGGGTACATGGCTCGGGAGGCGGAAATGTATGTGGGCATGTGTTGGCGGTGGCGCAACATTCCCAAACCCACCATTGCTTCGGTGCAGGGGAAAGTGATCGCCGGTGGTCTGATGTTGGTGTGGCCGATGGACATGATCGTGTGTTCCGAAGATGCCACGTTCTCTGATCCCGTCGTGGCCTTTGGCGTAAATGGGCACGAGTACTTTGTGCATCCTTATGAAGCCGGGCAACGCCTCGCCAAAGATATGTTGTTCACCGGCCGGGCCATTAGTGCCCAAGAAGCATTGCAACATGGCATGGTGTCGCGTGTAGTCCCCCGCGAGCAACTCGCTGAAGCCACCCTTGCATTGGCTGTACACATAGCAAAACGGCCGATGTTTGGACTTGCCACAGCGAAGCAATCGGTCAACAATTCCATGGATGCCATGGGCATGTATACCGCCATGCAATCAGCATTCGGCCTTCACCATGTTGGCCATTCCAACAACCGTCTCAATCACAACGGCTCCCTCATCGATCCTGAGGGACTCAAAGTCATCCGCGAGGAAGCGTAGCGAGCGCGTTGCTTGAATCTTTAGGAGGAACGGGGAGACACCCGATCTATCCCTGTGTTTGGCGGGATGGTGCGGCAGTATCGAAGTATGCAGGTTACGGCAAGAGTCGATTACGCGTTGCGATCGCTGCTGGTGCTTGCAGCAGCTTCGCCAGAACGTCTCACACGGGAAGACATCTCCTCCTCACAATCCATTCCTCCGCGGTACCTTGAAGACATTCTCGTTGTTCTGCGCCAAGCTGGTCTGGTCGAGTCGCAGCGAGGCAACGCTGGCGGATATCGCCTTGGACGAGCGGCAGAGTTGATCACCGTTGCAGATGTCGCACGGGCAATCGACGGACCACTTGCCCTAGTCCAGGGGCAACGTCCCGAAGCAGTCGTCTATGTGCCTCCGTCGCAACATTTGGGAGAACTTTGGGTTGGACTCCGGGCCGCGATCCGATCAGTTATGGAGCAAGTGACCTTGACCGATCTCCTCGCCGAACAACTGACCCCGGTGTTACGCGACCTCGTTGCCGATCCGGATGCGTGGCGTATTCGTTAGCTTGGGGGCAAGTCCTGCAGCAGCGATCGCCATCGCAATTGCTATGTACACAACCCATCGAACCTCGCCAATACCCAGGCGGGGTGCGAGATCTCGCACGTTGGTTACCAGCAACATTCCTCCAACGGCAAGACCCATCGGGCGGGCCGGGAGATGACGCACACTCCACGCTGCAATCGGTGCAGCAGCAACGCCACCTACAAGCATCGCGACTACAACGCGAACATCTAACGTTCCACTCGCCAGCATTGCCAGCAGCGATCCAGCGGAAACCGCCGCAACGGCAGCTTCGGCCGTGTTGACCGAACCAACTGCGGTGCGAGGCGACACTCCTCGGTGCAAGAGGAATGGTGTAACAACAGGACCCCAAGCGCCGATTAGTCCGTTGGTGATACCGCCGATTCCCCCAACGATTTCACAGCCTTTGGTAACCGATGCCGGTAGATGTTTATCGTCTGCATTACGCCCATCATCGCGAGTTGGTAGGGGCTTACGGAAACGAAACAAGATTCGCAAGCCGACTCCCAGCAGAAGCACGGCAAGCCACGGACGGAGCATGTCGCCGTCAACACGTGAAAGCACCGTTGTGCCTATCAGAGCGCCGAGGCATCCAGGGACGGCAAGTCGAACGACGAGGCGCCGGTCGATGTTTCCGAACCTCCAATGCGATGCTCCTGCTGCCAACCCAGTCGCGACCTTCGCTACGTTTACCGTTGCCGAGGTAGCTGCGGGCGGGAGTCCAGCCGCGAGAAGAATGCTCGAAGAGGTCGGTCCAAAGCCCATCCCGAGCGCGCCATCCACCATCGATGCCGCAAATCCAGCTGCGGCGACTACGAGGAGGTTGTCCATAGACCGGTAACCATACCGGAATAGTCGAGAATAGTCGACGTGTCGCAGGTCACATCTCTTTCGGCCTACGAGGGGCGGGTGAATGTGACGTGCACCGTGGCGCTCTCGGCGGTTTCAGTTCGTACCTCGTAACCGTCCTCGAACCCGCGAAGATCGCTCCATAGGTTGATTCCGCGACCGAGCAGTACGGGCGCGATAGCGACGTGCAATTGGTCAACGAGGCCAGCTTTGAGGAACTCTCGCACGGTGCTAATCCCACCGCCAACCCGCACGTCCTTTCCGCCAGCGACAGCGGTAGCCTGCGCTAGAACGTCCTGAATCGTTGCATCGACGAAATGGAACGTCGTACCACCGGCCATGTCGATCGAATCGCGCTTGCGGTGAGTGAGCACGAATAACGGTACGCGGAACGGCGGCTCGTCACCCCACCAGCCATTCCAATCGGGGTTATCGGGGTAGGTGTGAAAGCCGAACATTCCAGCGCCCATAATCTCGGCTCCAATACCTTCGAAATACGCCGTTGCATAGCGATCGTCCACGCCGGTGGTGCCCTCTCCCGAGGTGTCATGGAAGACCCGCTCACGGAAGGTACGCGTGGCCGCATAAGCCGCCGTGATCTTCGTCCAATCGTCCCCCATTGGGTTGTCAGGCGTGCCGCCTTCGGTCGTGGCATAACCATCAAGCGAGATGTTGAGGTCCACTCTTACTCCCATGAATTGGTCCTTTCAAACGGCTTTCGGGGTGCATCCACCAAGGTACAACGCCAAGCGAGATCACCAGGGCGCCCATTTCGAAATTCGCGAGTCCGACGAGCGTTGTTCGACGAGTGTTTGTTCATCGAGCCGAAGTGGGAGATGCCGACATCGACACTCATGAACTCATGGACTCATGGACACTGTTGTGTTTGCTGTTCGGGGCTGGCATTGTGTGCTCATGAGTACACCCACACCTGCCCGTCTTGTCGTCGAAGCCTTTGGTGACTGCGCCATGCTGTCACGTATGTACACAGACGATGTCACCTGGCGGCTCAACCATTCGCTGGCCCCGAACATCGCCGGACCACATGTCGGCAAGGCGGCGGTGACTGGGTTCAACGAGGCGGTGTTCACCAAGTTTTACGAGCCAGGATCGGTGCGGGTGGAGATCCTCGATGAGCTCGGCGACGAAGCATCAAGCGTGGTGAGGTTCAACTTCCGCGCTACCAGTCGGCGTGGACTTCCCTACGCGGTGGAGTATGTCTTGTTCGTAAAATCCACGAACGGCAAAGTATGCGAAGTTGTTGAGTTGCTCGACACCCATGCATCAAACGAACAGCACAAAGGCAACTCGATAGGCGTGCCACCTCTTGCCTGACCGTTTGTTAACCGCTGCGCTCGTGAGCGGGAGGCATGGATTACCCGAGAATCAGGAGGGAAGTTTGAAAGCCTGGATCGTGTTGGGTGGCGACACGGAGAGAGAGAATCCGATACGGAACTCACGTTGTTCGCTGGCAACTATTAATGTCGCATCTGCGTCGGTTTCCACCTCACACCGCACGAACCTCAGCGGTCCGTTGGCCGCAAAGAACTTCGCCGCGTTGGCAACTCGTTCGTTCAGCGGCTCATCGAGTAACACGTTGTCGGCAAACAGCTCCAGCCCATCAACCGATTCTGCCAACTGAAGTGACCCTGCTGAATGCGAAAGGTCATTTGAATCTGATGACGGTACGCAGTCTCCTGACTGGGGTGACTCTGCCAGCGGCCTTGACCCCGATGACGACGCGGCCAAACGTTGCACTGTCATAAACAAGTTTTGCGCTGTTGCGGTCAAAGCTTCAGGTACTTGTTTAGCAACGGGTCCCGCGAGACCATGTGCGCGCATACTTTGTAGTACCCGCCTGGTGAGTTGAATCATTGGGGCGTAGGTGGTGTTGGCCAAGGCGATTACTCCGATCCGTGAACCGGAAAGGGTAGGCGAATGCAACGCTGCGCCGGGTTCTGAGCCGGTGATCCAGCGCATGTTTGAGCCGTACCCAGGGACCCCGCCAGAGTGTCCGCAGATATGGCCAAGATCGGCATCGAAATCGGTGAACATACCCATGCCGTAGCCACCAAAGTAGGGCCATGAGGAGCCGTCGTTGGCCACGATGGTTTGTGGCAACTCGATGGTTTGTACGGTCTGCATTTCACGGCGGGAGGCTCGGCTCAACAACCCATCATCAGCATCATTTCGCGCCGGATAGGCATCAGTAAAGAAGGTCACCCACTTCGCCAAGTCATGCACGGTTGACCACAATCCACCCATAGGGGCCATTACTCCGTCGCCGGGTGCTGGCTCGGGGGTTACACCATTAATGCGCATACCAATGGCCACGGTGATCCCGGCAGGCGCATCGCTGAGGTTCCAAACTGTTTCGGTCATCCCTAAGGGGCTGAGGAACCGCTCGCTAATGAGTTTCTGTACCGTCGAACCGGTGATGTTGCGAACTACGCGACCTAGTACGGCGTAACCCAAATTGGAATACTGACGAGCTCCACCCGTGGCACGAGCAAACGTAGGCCCAGCGGCGATTGCCTCATCGAGGTCATCGTCGGTCATATCGAGATGTCGATCGGCCCACGGATCATCGGTGGACATACCAGATGACATGGTGAGCAGATGGCGAATCGTGATGGTGGCCGCATCGGAACTAGGGCCGCTTAGCGCCTTAAACTCCGGCGCATGTAAAGCAACGGGATCATCGAGGCGCAACAACGACGAATCACGAAGATGCAACACCGTGGCTGCCGTGAAGCTCTTGGTCATCGAAGCAATCCGAAATAGGGTGTGCTCATCAGCCCCATGCCCATACGTGGCGATCATCTCGCCATCAGCCACCACACCCGCAGCCAGAGCCGGGATCTTGCCAATCGTTTGAAAGCTCGAACTGATTGCTTTGAGGTGATCAGCAACCTTGGCCATATCGTCATCAGTAAAACGCACATCCAAGTATGACCGTTTGGAGTTGGCCGCACGGAGCACGGTTTACCGGTTCGCTGAAATTCCTTCGAGCGGGCTTCCAGTAAATGGACACAGCCACCGACGTTCAGCACCGAGACAAACCTCCGAGTGACTCCAATGCGTTCTTACGGTATAGCCGCCGGGGCGAGTAGCCGGTCCAACAGGTCGAAAAGGTGGACATCAAGCACCGACTGGTCAGGTTCGTCCATCATCGCTGGTGCGGTCAGCAGAAACGAAGTAACCGCCAAAGCAATGAGCCCTGCGAGCACCCGTGGAGATTTGTCCGCCCGGATGCTGTTGTCGCCGGACAGCTCGATGATCGACTCGAGTAGGTCCACAAGCAAGACGATGGCGCTTCCCGATTTTCGCACCGTGTTGTCTACAAGCCACTCGGCGTCAAAATGGACCATGACTTTCCAAGTGGGGTTTCCCCGAATCGACTTTGCGACCGACAAAACCGCTTCCACCAGCCGCAAACGTTCACACGGGGCATCGGGATTCTTGTCATATTTTGCGTAGTCGGCCTTCAACGCGTTCTTGCCTGCCGCAAGGTATTCCCGGTCAAACAAGGCGTTGATCAGTTCATAAATGTTGGGCCAATTGCGGTAAAGCGTGGCACGCGAAACCCCGACGTAGCGGGCAACGTCGGCCATGGTCATCCGGGTCGGTCCAATGGTCGCTAAAAGTTCAGCGGCCGCGTTATAGATGCGATCGGGATCGATCTGGTTGGATCGCCTACGAGGAGGATTCTCTTCACCGACTCGTTCGCCAGGAGATGCGTTAGTCATTGTTGAATCCACCTTCAAATCGTTGCCGGATGGTTCTGGTATTGACCCCGCAGAAATTCACCATACGTTTCTAGCTGCATTGCTGGGAACACGGGTGCACTCTCGCCCAACGTGCCGCTTGAAGACACGATTCGGGTGACGGCCTCCGACTACTTCTGAAATCCGCCTCCGAATGCACGTCATCGTAAACGAAACCGAACAAGGCAGAGGTAACACTGAAACGAGTTACCGACCCGGATTGAATTCAAGCAAAAAAGAGGGAGCTTCTTGGTCAGACCGTGAGCCATGGGTGCACTTCAGTTGAAGACAGGTTGTGCGGCAGTCGTTCCGTGCAGGCTCTGCAAACTCGTTGAAATAGAAAGAAACTGGTAGTTCCACTGATGTTTTTTGCTTGACAATCCCGGAGACTTTTACAGGTAAATCCCCTTCGCGAAGTTCAGGAGCGTCATGCACAGGTCTGCAGCAGATCGATCTCGTCGGAATCGGTCGGAATGGGTCGTGGTTCCACAGCCTGAATTGCACCGAATACCGAGGTGTCTGCTGAATCAACGCAACTGGACGTTAAATTTCGCTCTCTTTTCCCCGTGCGTCACTCCGAATGCCGAAAGTCGCTCCGTCCCCCACGATGCGAGCGTCACTCCTTGGTCCTCCGCCCAACACCAGGACCTACAAGGGCGATTGATTGCGTTGTTCACGTCAAGACAGGCCCTGCCATGCTGACCATTCTTGGGGGTTCGTTCGCCTTCAGCATCGGGGCAGCGTTTATGAAGTCGTCCGAAGGTTTCACTCGGCTTCTCCCAACCACAATTGTGTTCCTTTCCTTTGTCCTTGGCGCTGCGTTTCTCACTCGGGCGGTAAACACCAGCAACATGTCGACGACCGTGATCGTGGGTCTCGGTTTCGAAGCGGGCATAACCGTCGGTATCGGATTTTTCATCCTCGGTGATCGTCTAACCATCCGCCAAGGCGCCGGAATGCTCCTCGTTCTAGCGGGAACCGCCCTCGTCCATC
>JAYSVF010000170.1:0-3869 GCA_043718695.1 Acidimicrobiia bacterium
TGGCTATCAGCGGAGCATCTCGTCGACACAATCAGGTGGCTATGAATTGCGGTTTCGCTTTACGCTCCATGGCGACCGGATCGAAATGTCGGACAATGATGGAAACCGTTCGTCTTCGTGTTGACGAGAACAATAGTTTTTATCCCGACATCATGGTTGTTGTGGACCAAACGATGATACGCACGCCGAGCACCGACCATGCCTGATCGTGGAGATCCTTTCTCCCTCTACCTCGTGGGTCGATAATGGTCGCAAGCGTGCGGTGTACATGGAACTCGACAGCCTCCGCCACTACCTACTCGTTGATCTCCAGAACCAACTCATCGAGCATCTGTCGCGGGAGACTGCCGGGACCGACTGGACGAGAACACTCCACGGCATCGGAGACCATCTTGAGCTTCACTGCCCAGAAGGCGAACTCCCCGTCGAAGCCGTGTTTGCCGACCAAGGCTGAAAATGTCGGCCAGGCAGCAAGAAGTTGATCGCCGATAGGCTTCGAGCGAATCGTTCGGCCAAGGGGACGCCACGACCCAATCAACGACCAAAAGCGCCTTTGGGTTGCGCGACACTTCTCGGCACAGCCAACACCACCCAACACCTCAACACAACGGTTGATTCACGATGCTAGAAACTTCTTGTGACGTTCAATCGAGTTCGCCAATCCTTGTGGAAGCCTTCTTGGCACCGCAGTTCGGTTGAGCCCGTCCTCGGAACCCGATTCACGTGTACGCACCCGACGCAACCACTGCCGACGCAATTGCCACCATGCTCAGTGTTGTTGAACCCGTCGAAGGTTTAGCGTTTGTTGAGGCACTTCTGCATCAAGGAACGCTTCCCCCTAGGACGGTTGGATGTCTCATTGTGGATGCGCAGGGCCAACAGTTCAGCAATCACGTTTGGGACACCCTCACGGTAAAAGACTGAAGGTTACGAGCGAGCTAGCGCCTCCAAACGATTGGGCTCTGCTGAAACGCTAAGAAGGGGCTGCATAAAGGGCCCGGGTTCAAAGAGGGTCCAGGAGCGCGGACGGACCGGGAAGACAGAATTTTGTCATTGCGCTAGGATTCTGGCGTATGCAAAATAGGGTGCGTGAACATCGGCTGCTCCTAGGGCTAGGCCAAACAGAACTGGCCGAGCTGGCCGGGGTTACCCGCCAATCGGTTGGGGCGATTGAAGCCGGGCGGCATTCTCCGAACGTGGATACGGCCTTACGCCTCGCTCGGGTCCTTGGCGTTGGCGTGGAAATCCTGTTTGCCCCAAAAGACGATCACGCACACATTGCCGTCGCCGGCCCAGCCTCACTCGGCACACCAGTGGTAACGGCCCAGGTGGGCACCCAACGGGTCTACGCACCGCTGCGTCATCTCCTATCGGCCTCAGAGTCATGGGCTTTGGCCGACGGATTCGTTAACGATGATGGCGTAGAAACGTTCACCGAAACCGATAACACACGGCTGGTGATCGGCGGGTGTGATCCGCTACTTGGATTGGCATCGTCGGTCTTAGAACAACGACGCGGGCCTCTTGTTGTGCCGGTGCATCTCTCGACCGGTGCCGCAATCTCGGCATTGCGCAGCGGCGTTGTGCACGGCGTAGTGGTTCACGGCCGAAAATCCACGCTCCCGAAGCCACCGGTAAGCGTTCGACGATGGCGGTTCGCTTCTTGGCAGGTGGGGATTGCATCGTCTTCGTCTCGTCGTGACGTTATGACCATTGAGCAGATGGCCGAACGCCGCCTACGCACCGCGCAACGCGAAGATGGCGCTGGCACACAGCGAGCTTTGGAACGTGCGCTCAGCGCTGTTGGCGCCCCGGGGCTTCCTGGGCCACGGGTCGATGGCCATATCGATGCTGCCCGCCATGTAGTTGCGGGCATACCAGCGGGGATCACAATGGAGGCGGCTGCCCGGGCGTTTGGCTTGGAGTTTCTGCCCCTGGAAACCCACGACAGCGAGCTTTGGATTGACGCACGCTACATCGACCATAAAGGCGCCATTGCCCTTGTGGGGTTGCTCACCGATAACGCTTTGGTGCATAGAGCTCAGCACTTACCCGGCTACGACGTTAACCGTATGGGCACAGAGGTTTTGGCATCATGACCTCACCATTGTTGACTCGCCGATCAGCTGGCCCCATCGTGGCACGCCTCTCCCTCATCACGGCTCTGTTCACTGCTCTGTTCACGGCTCTGCTCATGGGTGTTGCACTCATTGGTGTTGCGCTCGTAGCCGAATCACCAACCGCGGCAGCGACCAAGACCGCAGCCAAGGCTTCGAACCAGGCGAAGTTAGCCCCGCAGGTACGGGAGTTACTCGTGGCCGCAGCATCAGATCTCCGTCCGGCGTTTGAAGAAATCGGCAAACAGTTCACCGCGCAAACTGGTACCAACGTGACGTTCTCGTTTGGATCGAGTGGCCAACTCGCCCAACAGATTTCTAATGGCGCACCATTCGACGTCTTTGCCTCAGCCGACGCCAACTTCGTGGAACAAGTTTTGCGTGATGGCATTGGCGACGTTTCTACCAAAACCACCTACGCCCTTGGTCAATTGGCACTGTGGTTTCCACCACGACTGAAGAAACAAATCATCACCGTCACTGATCTGTCGAAGGCTTCAATACAGCGGATCGCCATTGCCAACCCGGAACACGCACCCTATGGAAGAGCGGCCGTGCAGGTACTGCAATCAGCGAAGATCTATGAGCTGGTTAAGGACAAACTCGTGTTGGGCGAAAACGTCAGCGATACTTATCGGCTTGCCACTTCAGGCAATGCGGATGCGGCTCTGGTCTCGTTATCGCTAGTGATTGCCAACACCAACACCAGCGGCAACAACAACAAGAGCCGAAGCGCTGTTGGTCACTACATCGTTGTTCCCCGCAACGCGCATGCCCCGCTGCAGCAAACCTTGATGGTTACCGCAACCAAGTCACGGTCCTCGTCGGCCAAAGCATTCGCGTCGATGGTCTCGAGCGCTAAGGGCCGAACCACTATGCGCAAATACGGGTTTCTTCTGCCCGGCGATCCCCAACCATCAAACAACAACGGTTAATCGCAGGGGGACCTGAGCATACCTATGGACTGGTTCCCTCTTTGGCTGTCACTTCGCGTCGCCGCCACCTCAACGTTGTTCGCTGCAATTATCGGCATCGCACTTGCCTATCTTTTAGCCAAAGGCCGCTTTCCCGGTCGCGGCATTCTTGAAGCAATCGCCACCCTGCCCATCGTGCTCCCCCCCACGGTTCTTGGCTACTACCTACTCGTCACCCTCGGCGTGCGTTCACCAGTAGGGCGAGCTTGGGAATCAGCATTTGGTTCCACGCTGGTGTTCACGCCCACAGCAGCAATTGTTGCGGCCACCGTATCGGCCATGCCGTTTGTGTTGCGAACCGCACGTGCTGCGATTGAAGCCGTTGACCCCCGTTTTGAACAAGCCGCTCGAACAATTGGTCTGCGTGAATGGCGTGTGGCCACCCAAGTCACGCTGCCCCTCGCCCGCCGAGGTTTGCTGGCCGGGGTCGCCCTCGGGTTCGCTCGGGCGCTCGGCGATTTCGGGGTAACGGTGATGCTTGCCGGCAACATTCCGGGCCGAACCCAAACCATGCCCATTGCGGTGTACGACGCGGTCCAAGCCGGCAACGATTCGCGGGCCTCCACCCTCTCTGCGGTATTAGGTGTCATTGCCATTGTGGTTCTCGTCGCTGTGAACCGCCTAACCCGCAACCCAAAATCGGGTACCCCATGAACCCAGCCGATAACAGTTCCACCACGCCGATTCCCAACCCATCCGCTACTAACACGAGCGGGCCCGATTCTTCGACACTCAGTGCGACGCCTGAGGCTTTTTTCAGTGAACGTTCGCCGTCATC
>JAYSVF010000018.1:0-13922 GCA_043718695.1 Acidimicrobiia bacterium
AAGGATCGAGACCATGGCGAGATAGTTCCCACGGAGGCGCAGGGCAAACGGGCCAATCACGGCACCAATAACTGCACCGAGGACCGCAGCAATAATCAGCCACAATACGCTGGGGATCCGATAACCAAATGGCTCGAAATCCACGCCAAAGTATCCGGTTGAATAGGCACCGAGCGCAATAAACCCGGAGTGCCCCAGGGACACCTGGCCGGTGTTGCCAATCAGCAAGTTCATGCCAATCGCGCCGATGGTGTAAACCGCGGCCAAAATGCCTACGTAGAGCCACTTTTCATTCATCGGCAAGCCGGGAATCAGGGCATTTGGTAAATGGAGTTTGCCGACACCAATCCAGGAGAAGCCAACTGGGGCACTCACCAGCAGAAAGGCGAACACGCCGAGCCCCACCTTGGAGCCAAGGGTGCGAAAGCGACGATGTTCTTGTGAGTAGTTCACCACCAGTGGGTTGGCTAGATCACGTCGAGCCCAAAACACAAACCCGACAGCTAACGCTGCAAGGATCAATAGGGTTAGTAGCCCACCCGACATTTAAACTCTCCGAACTTCTTTGGTACCAAATAGCCCAGCAGGGCGAACGAGCAAAACAATAATCATGAGCACAAACGGAGCAACCTGATAAAAATCGTGTCCAAGATGCAAAATGTCGTGGACTTGGGTGTCGTAGGTGGCGAACAGGTTCCAAACGATCCCGATGATCAAACCTCCGAGCACTGCACCTCCGGGTGAATCAACTCCCCCGAGCACGATGGCAGGAAATCCGAGGAACGCAATGGCTGCGAGACTTGGGCTTACCTGGGGGCTATTACTTCCTGCTCCACTGGCAAGAAGAACTCCCGCGAGAGCTGCCAGGGCTGCCGAAATCGCCCAGGAAGCGCCGAAAATTACGCTAGGGCTGATTCCCTGAGCAATAGCCGCTTCTTGATCGAACGCCGTTGCCTTCATGGCCGTGCCCAGCTTCGATCGCTGAAACACTACGAAGAACAGGACTGTGATCACTGCGACCGCGCCAAGGGTGACTAGGTCGATCTGGCTTACGCGGATTGGCCCGAAGTCGACCCATGGCTTCTGTGAGTCAAACGGGGTGTCCAAGCTCACGCCAATCGTGTTCCAAACCGCGATCATGAACTGACCCAAAATGATCGCAACGCCGAGCGTGGCCATGATGACGGCGAAGACCGGTTGACCACGGAAACGCCGCACTACGAGACGCTCGATGAGCCAGCCAATCACGGCGAGGATCACCATCGAGATCAATCCGGCAACAAACAGGGGGAGCCGCAGGAACGAAGGTGGGTTCACGAAGTTGATGCCTTCGATCGGCCCGCTCAACCAGTAGGCCACGTAGGCGCCGAGGGTGAGTAGCGCCCCTTGGGCAAAGTTCAACGTGTGCGTTGCCCGGTAGATGATCACATAACCAAGGGCGATGAGTGCGATGATTCCACCGAAGGAAATACCCGCGACTAACCCGTTCAGAAACTGGCTCATGACGTGGCCTCCTTAAAAGCGTCTATCAGTGGTACTTGTAAAGCGCCGAGTAGGTCGGAGCCTTTGACGCTGGTACCGTCGGTCGACAGCACCGCTCGACACCGGGCCAACCCGAGGCGCCGCCTTATTGGCCCTGCGACTCCATGTCCCGCTGCTAGTAGGGCAAAACCAGTAGCGATAACCATCGCGAGCGCTACGCCGACACGCAAAACGTCGTTGCCACTCGTCGTCACGGCAAGCATGACAAAAACTCCGAGCGCACCAATAATCCCGCCAAGGCGAAGCGTATTCAAACGCCGACCAGAAGCCATAACGTTCGATGCTGGGCGACGATTCAAGCCCTTATCAAGCGCAAACTTTTTGAGCCCTTTTGCCCTACCAACTTGTGCATCGGTGTCGTCAGAAACGCGCGCCAACCATTGGGGGTTGGCGTAAACAACGGTGGGTTGGACCTGGCGCATAGCCTGCTGAGCCGTTGCCCGTCCCCGGAAATGCAAAACTGACCCGTTGAGAAGCGGTCCAGCAAGGGCCATTGCGTGTTCGGTGTCGTTTGCTAGCGGTTGCAAGGAAACCAAGACATCGTTTTTCGTGATCGAAAGCCGGTTTGCCAGGGCTCGCCCTTCGGCGAGCAAAGACGCGTGCGACGAGATGGTTGCACCGTTTACCCGAGCACCAGCGTTTTCGTCTAACGCCGTTACGGCGGTGGTCCAGCTGGTCGGTGCTGCGTCGGCAACAAGCTGTACGACGGTCAAGGTTCGATCAAGATCTGCACGATCGAGGCGTTCCAGAGCTCGTAGCCCTCGTGTGGCGTCAACAATCAGCAAGCGCACCGAGGGTACTTCGCCGCGGGTTTCATCGACCTTATCGAATTGTTCCTGGTCCCCGGTTATTACCGCAACTGCTCCGGAGGCTTTAATCAGGCTCTGTACTTCAGCTGCGCTAAGCGCTGGATCAAGCACCTGAACTATTGCTCCAATGCCTTGGGCCCCAAACTCCGAAGCCAAACCCAGAGGACCGTCTTCTGCAAGAACGGCCACGACCTCACCGCTTTTGACGCCACGTGCGAGGAGCCCACTCCCGATTGCGGCAGCTTTGTCGCGCAACTGCGCGAGGGTCACGTCATTCCATTTACCTTGACGAAAAAATCGGAGGGCAACGGCATTCGGCGACGCCGCGGCACGTTCAACGAGTAACCCGGGAAGCGTGTTTGCGCTCATGAGCTCGCTCCCAGGTACGCCTCGATAACTCGAGGATCGGCCTTAACTTCCGCTGGCAAACCCTCGGCAATCTTCTGGCCAAAATCAAGCACCATGATTCGATCTGCTACGTCCATCACCATATGCATGTCGTGCTCAATGAGCACGATCGAGATACCCAGCTCGTTTTTGATTTCCAAAATGTACCGGGCCATATCTTCAGTTTCGGTGGCGTTCATCCCAGCAACGGGTTCGTCCAACAGCAGCACCTTGGGCTCCATAGATAGAGCTCGGGCTAGTTCCATGCGCTTTTGTACGCCATAGGGGAGCATGCCCACCGGCTGACCACGATAAACATCGAGGTCGAGAAGTTCCATTACCGATTCAACGTGCTCACGGTGCACGATTTCTTGTCGTTTCGTAATACCGGTAAAGGCAAGCCCGGCGAGGAACCCACCCTTCATCAGATGGTGTCGGCCGAGCATGAGATTAGAAACCACATCAAGATTTTTGAACAGGCCAATGTTTTGGAATGTTCGAGCAATTCCTTGTTGCACCGTAAAGGGTGGTGTGGTTCCAATTAGTTCGACCCCGTCGATCTTGATTGAGCCCTCTTGGGGGGAATACACAGCGTTGAGACAGTTGAGGATTGAGGTTTTTCCAGCCCCATTGGGTCCGATGATGGCAAAAAGCTCACCACGCAAAACTTCGAAACCCACTCCGTCAATAGCCGTAACTCCGCCGAAACGCATGGTGATGTCTTTAACAACGATCACGGGGTTCTGATTTGCGTAGCGCTCGTCAGCTCCGAGTTTTTCGTTGAGTCCAAGCACGGTCATTCGGTCTCCCGCTTCCGCCGATAAGATTTTAAGTCTCGAAAAGACGTGTGCGCAGACTCGCCTCCGAGGTATAGGGCTTGTACGTCAGGATCGACCAACAGATCAGCCGATCGTCCTTCTTTCGCTACCCGGCCAGTCTCCATGACGTAGCCGTAGTCAGAATTCTTGAGTGCCATTGACGCGTTCTGTTCCACGATGAGCACCGAAGTTCCCAATGTGTTGATTTCACGAACGATTCCGAAAATTTGCTCCACGATGAGCGGAGCTAAGCCCAATGACGGTTCGTCTAATAGCAACAGCCGCGGGTTCGCCATAAGCGCTCGGGCGATTGCCAACATTTGTTGCTCGCCGCCAGACATGTAGCCGGCGATTTGCTTGTGTCGTTCTTTGAGCCTTGGAAACAGTTCCATCACTCGCTCGTAAGACACCGCAATTCCGGCTTTGTCTTTGCGGGTGTAAGCCCCGGTCTTTAGGTTCTCGTCGACGCTGAGTTCGGCGAAAATCCTGCGACCTTCCATAACCTGCGCCATCCCCCCACGCACCAGCTTGGAAGCATCGGCGCCGGTGACATCCTCGCCATCAAAGTGAACAGATCCGGAAGTGACCCTTCCCCCGTGATACCCGAGTAGCCCAGAAATGGCCCTCAACATGGTTGTTTTTCCGGCTCCGTTGGCACCAAGTATGGCGACAACACCACCAGTAGGAACGCGAAGGCTTACGCCGCGCAGCACCTGTATCGCACCTCCGTAGACGACTTCGACGGAATCGACCGCCAAAATATCGCCGGCTACGGAGGAGCTAACAGTAGATGCGGGCTGGGGCGCAGTTAAATTGGCCACAGTCCTGAATTTCTTTAGAGATGGAAGGGATACAACGGGTTATGAAGGATTACTACGGATTTACAGACAAAACTAGTTCGACGATTTTGCCAGTGCTGACTCGTATGGCTTGATCAGCTTCAAGGCGCCTCGGGTCGAAATGTCGATGCTGTAAATGTAGCTCTGGCTCGATGCGATGCGCTTTGTTGGCTCATTGAAGTTCCATGCTGGGTACACGCCGTCGAAGTCAACCGGGCCCAAGCTTCCGAGGGCCTTCAACATACCTGGTTTGCTCAAGTCGCCGAGAGCGACAGCCTTATTGAGGAGAGCAACAACGCCGAAGGCGTTGGCGTAACCCCAAATGGTGGCTGGGTTCGGTGTGCCGATTTGTTCTGGCGCATTCTTCTGAAGATCGGCCATGTGGCGCTTCATTCCAGGATTCGACTCATCGCCCCACTGCACGCCATCGGCAGCAATGAAGACTTGTTTGGCGTACTGAGCAGAGTTCGCAGGAGTAACCGAACCAGAAGCGGCCGATGGAGAGTTGCCCGTTATGAATGGGAAGTAGTCAAGCTTGGCGGTTTCTGCCAACAACGGCGACATTTGCGCTTCGCCCGAGATCGTGGTGTGGACCCAATCGCATTTGGCGTCCTTCAACTGCTGCGCTTGCGCAGGAGCTGTCGAGGTCTTGATGCTTACGCCAACTTTAAGGTTCAGACCCTTAACTGCAGTTTTGAAGCCTTCCTCGCCTGCGTCACCGTATGCATTGTTGGCCAGCGCCAATGAACACCAAATCTTGTTGCCAGCGGCCTGCTCCTTGACAGCGTAATCAATCACGTTGATGGATTGTTTTTGGTACGTGGAACCGATTGGCAAGATGTTGGGATTGTTTACCCATGCTGCGTCAAGGGAAATCGGTGAAGCTACCAAGCCGTCTTCAGCGAGTGACTTCACGAGCGTTTGGGTACCAGGGGTGCCGTAAATCGTGCTGATCATGACCACTTGATTCTTTACTTCGGCGTAACCTTTTGCCACTTCAGATGGGGTGTAGTACGTCTCTTTAAACAACACCTTGAGCGGGTACTTCCCGGCAATGCCGCCGCCAGCGTTAACTCGGTCAACGTAAGCGTTGAAAGCGGCCGTAAGAGCCTTACCGCCGGTTGCGAAGTTTGCACTTGCGGGGAACTGTGAGTTCACCGACACGTTGCCAAGGTAAGCCACGGTGATGGTCTTGCCGTCGAAGCCCGGAACGTTTTGTAAACCGGCTGGAGCGGCAACTGGAGCCGGGGTGGCGCCAGCGACTGCTTTTGGAGCGGCAGTTGTGGGAGCCGCAGCTGCGGCATAGACACGCTTGGTGCCTTTCTTGACGCACTTGAGGCCGTCCTTCACGGAATCAAGTTTGGCGCAGGCTTGGCCTGGCTTCACGGCTGCGGAAGCTGACATTGCCGGCAGGGCAACAAGTGTGGCTGTTGCGAGCGAGAGTCCTATCGCGGTTGATCGTTTCATGTGTTGTTTCTCCTGGGTTGGCGTGGCGCTGCAGAAACTGAACGGAAGTTCGTGGTGGCGAAACTTACCTTGAGCGAGGTGCAAGTTTCCAAACCGGAACCTTGTTGTTTCACGCTTTTGGATCCCGTTCAGGTGCGAGGGGTTACAGATTCTATCGGGTGACAGCGGTCACCCTCGCAAAAGTAGCTTTGCACATCCTTTCGGGCTGCTTAGGTTTTCATCCGAAACAGTCAGCCAAAGACACCGGAAATACTGCCAATAGTCAATGAGCGAAAGAGATCAACGGGCTGAGTGGCAGGATTTCGCTAGCAATGCGATTCCACGTGAGAACATTCCGGGGATGAAACGGATGCTGCTTAACGACGTGGTGGAAGCGTTCGTCGACGCACTGAGTGGACCACTTGGCGCTCTGTATGTAAAAGCTGGACGAACCCCCGACCGTGCTATCGATGATCTTGGTTTAGAGGCATTTGCCCTGTGCTGTGCCGTTGCCGACGCTGACAGCCGCCACACCGACGAAGAACTTTGGGCCCTACTTGAAGCCTTCGGCGCTCGTTTTCCCACTCAACTGGCCTTGGCTTCGCCCGAAGACGTGCGCCGCGCCGGTTTGCTCGTTGGGAAGAAAATCTGGCTGAACTCTCCGTCTGCACTTTTCGACCTCCTAGTTTCCGCCGATTCAGCGAGCAACACCAACGATGGCTGGACCTACTACCGAAAGGCGATGGACCTATCGCAACTGGTTGTGGCACTCGATACCCGCCCCTCGGAAACAGAACTGAGGGCGTTAGACGAATTTCGTACGATGCTCGTCGGCACGCTGGACGCTCGAAATGTTCCCAAAGAAATCATCACTGGCGCACCCAAGACCGGCGCCACGAACAGTGAAGGCGCTGCGGCATCGAAATTGGCCGCTGCGCCGCCCGAAGGGACCAAACCTGAGCCGGAACCACTCCCACCGCCTGAGGACTTGGATGATTTGTTGGAGGAGCTCGATGCATTGATTGGGTTGGCCGCGGTCAAGGCCGAAGTGAAGCTGGTGGCCAATTTCCTTCAGATTATTAAGCTCCGCAAGGAACGCAATCTTCCGATAGTCGACAGCAGCCGCCACCTGGTTTTCACCGGGAATCCCGGGACCGGAAAGACCACCGTCGCTCGACTGTTGGCCAGGATTTACCGAACCTTGGGAGTCGTGGAACGTGGGCATTTGGTGGAATCAGATCGCGCTGGATTGGTCGCAGGTTTCGTTGGCCAAACGGCGCTCAAGGTCACCGAACGCTTCGACGAAGCCGATGGCGGTGTTCTGCTAATTGACGAGGCCTATGCGCTAGCCCGCGGAGGTGAACGCGATTTTGGCCGTGAGGCTATCGATACGCTGGTGAAACTCATTGAAGATCGTAGAGAGACCGTGGTGGTAATTGCTGCCGGCTACCCCGTCGAGATGACCGAGTTCATCGACGCGAACCCCGGCCTTCGTTCGCGTTTCCCCAAAACCATTCGGTTTGAGGACTACTCCGATGCGGAGCTTGTGGCCATATTTGCCACGCTGTGCAAGAAGAACCGCTACGAACCAACCCCTGCAGCATCCAAGGCGATTTCCGATTTTTTTGCGTCGCAAGATCGAGCGAAAGGTTTCGGCAACGGACGCGTTGCACGGAATTTGTTTGAACATTCCATTGCTGCGCAAGCATCACGACTTATGAGCCGCCCGCCCGATTCACCATCTCTTACCGATGAGGAACTGCTATCACTCGAACCCGAGGACATTCCCGGATACGTGGCTAAACCAGGCGGCCTCGTGGAAGAAAAGTTGACTGGGACAAACGGTAATACGCCGGGTAACAATCCAACCGACAAGCCAAACGACCAGCCAAACGAGTCACCGTCGGGCGACACGCCGATCGAAGGTCCAAACGTTGAGACAAGCTTGACGAAGTTGGAAACCGCACCGAGCGCTTTGGAGACACGGGCAACGCTTGACGAAGGGACCCCCAAATGAGGGATGACCGCGCCGGAAAACTCATCGCCAAACTTGGACCTCGCCGTTTGGCACGGGCGTTGCTTTCCCCACTTGCCCTCACCGCTGGACTCGGTGTTGGTGGTGCGCTCATCGCTTCAGGGCAAACGGCTGGAGGACTCGTTGGCGGAGCGCTGGCGTGGGCAGGAGCGGTGTTGCTGTCACTTCGACGTTCCCGAAGCGACGGGCAGCATTCGCAACGGCGCGCAACATCGGATCGAGTGGATCCCTTTGCGGTTGGGGAACCTTGGCGACGCTACGTACAATCTTCGCAATCGGCTCGCAATCGATTCGCTTCGGCAATCGATGCAACCGCACCGGGCCCCTTGCGGGATCGCCTCGAAAGTATTGGCGAGCGCATCAATGAAGCTGCCCGGGAGGTTTGGGTGGTTGCCAAGGATGGTCACGCGTTAAATGGCGCCCTCAAAGCAGTCAACGTGACCGAAATCAATCAGCGGGTAATCGTGGCAACCGCTGCTTTGGAGAACGCTGCTGCCGAGCGGTTGCCGTCCCTTCAAGCAAGTCTCGATTCGGCCTTGGCACGGCAACAAAGTGCCCAGCGCTTAGGTGCGCAGCGCTCAGCGTTGGAGGATCGACTCCGCGAACTTGACGGCAAGCTCGATGAACTTTCCGCCCGTGGCGTTGAACTTTCGGTAAGTGGGACAACGTCGGGGGCCGATCCAAGTCTTGATTCGCTTCGATCCGATGTTGACGACGTCATTATCGAGATGGAAGCCCTGCGCCAAGCAATCGCGGAGACGGGAGCCTTGTCGAACGGCGGCCCCCAACCGGGAACACCAAGCGCTGGTTGAATACCCCAACACGAACACCCCAACACGAACAGAAGGAGGAGGTTCTTTCGCCACGAGCCAGGGGAAACCCCGAGGGTTCGTTCAAAGAAACCCAGGGTTATCAGGGCAATTTTTCGCCCACCCTCCCCCGCAGTGCTCCCAGCGCCGCTAATCTGCGTTTCATGATCAAGCTCATTCGCCGCATGTCGGCCTACGTCACCGCGTTACTCACCGGGAAATTCAATGCAAAAGCTGACCCAAAAGTTCAGTTGGAACAAGCAATCATGGAATCCCAGGAGCAGCACAAGCGGCTCAAGGAGCAGGCCGCAAACGTGATTGCTAACCAGAAGCAGTCTGAAATGCAAATGTCCCGAAAGCTCGAAGAACTCGAGAAGCTGAACTCATCCGCCCGGCAGGCAGTCATCATGGCTGATGAGGCAGGCAAACGGGGCGACGTTGCCAAGGCAACGGAATACACCCGAACTGCTGAGGCTTTCGCTAACCGGTTGATCGCCGTGGAGGGCGAAGTTGAGGGCCTCAAGCAATTGTCGCTCCAAGCCACCAAGGCTTCGGATCAAGCAAAGGCTGCCGTGATGCAGTCGTCAACGCAAATTCAGAAGCGTTTGGCCGACAAGCAAAAGATGCTGAGCCAGCTTGACCAGGCCAAGATGCAGGAACAGTTGAACAAGACCATGGGTCAACTAACCGAAACCGTTGGCGATGATGTTCCAACCCTTGATGAGGTTCAGAAGAAGATCGAAGAGCGTTACGCCAAAGCGATGGGCAACGCGGAGATTCAGGGTGGCACCGTTGAAGCCCGCATGCTTGAAGTTGAGCAGGCCAGTCTTAACACCGATGCCCAAGCTCGCTTGAGTCAAATCAAGGCGCAGCTTGGTCTCGGCGATGCGCCAGTCGCCGCGCCTGCTGCGGCAGTCTCGGCTCCGGTAGCGCAGCCTGGCACCGCCAACTGATGGCCGTTGCAAAAACCGCGACGTTGGTCCTTGAGTGCGTTGGCGTGCTCGGTCTTAGCGGTGCGCCGATCACCGCGGCCATTGACGAGAACGCTATCTTTCTCCGGTGGGACGCGCCGCAAACCTTTACGTTGCCGGTTGGAACCCATGGAATTCGGATCAGTCATGAGCCCATCCGTTGGCCTTTTGGCGCGAACAAAATCGCGCGAGCTCTTGAGTGCAACGCCGGGTTTCGTTACACGCTGCGATACAAGCCTCGTGCCGCCCCGTTTCTTCCCGGCAAGCTTGAGTTGATCGTTGATCGCTCTACCGACTGATTGATTCGCCACAGACAATCTCGAACTGGTTAGGCAATCAACAAAACGAGGTCATCACGGTGGACAACAACGCCCGCTGACTCGGCCAATTCATCAGTGCGCTTACCTTGGTTTCCTCGGGCCGTTGTGGCATCAACCCGTGCAACACCGCGAGCGATCATGATTCCAGCCGAATCACAGATCTCCACCAAATCGCCCTCCATGAACTCGCCGGTAACCGCGGTTACTCCCGCGGGGAGCAAGGAAACGTTTCGTTCCACGAGCGCCTTGCGTGCCCCGTCATCGACCACGATGGTTCCCTCCGCTTCGCCAGCAAAACCAATCCACAGCTTCCGAGCGCTTACCTTACGGTCATGCGCGGCCACGGTCGTTCCTACACCAGCGACTCCCGCAACCGCATCCACAAGCGACTGTGAGCCCTTTGAACCGGCAATCACGGCTCGCACGCCACACCATGAAGCGATCTTGGCAGCCCGGAGTTTGGAAGACATACCGCCACTCCCCCGGGCTGAGCCTGCCGCACCCGCTACGGCTTCAAGCTCGGGGGTTACTTCATCAACATGTTCGATGAGCTTCGCCGTTGGATCCGTCTTGGGGTTTGCCGTGAACAAACCTGCGGTATCAGTTAGCAGCACCAAGACATCGGCTCCAACGAGATGGGCCACGAGTGCGGCAATCCGGTCGTTGTCACCGAAGCGTAATTCGTCGTTGGCGATCGCATCGTTTTCATTGATGATCGGCACCACGCCCAGTTCCAGCAAGCGATGCAAGGTGTTTCGGGCATGCAGATATTGACGTCGATCAAAGAAATCGTTTGGGGTTAACAACACCTGTCCGCTGACTAATGACTGCGAGGCAAATGCGCCATCCCAAACCTTCATGAGCCGGCTTTGACCAACGGCTGAAACCGCTTGAAGCGTGAGCACATCGGTCGGGCGATTGTCCCCCATACCAAGTGCTTCCAAGCCTGCCGCCACTGCCGCAGAAGTAACGAGAACCACTTTGTGCCCGTGTGCGCGAAGTTGCGAAATCTGTGCGACAGTTCGCTCTATGGCATCGACGGCAATTACACCCCGCTCGTCGGTCAGTGATGATGTTCCAATTTTCGCTACAACAGTGGCCACCCCACGAGCCTATCGGGCAAAGGAACAAGCAAACTGGCAAGTATCCCGCTCAACACGAAGGACGTAAATTATACGTTCACGTATTATAGATACACATACTATTGATCGACGGGGTTAAATCACCAAAGAAGGAGCTGTGTTGAATTGCTACAACCAACGGCTGCAGGCAACGGCCGCCAATGACACCCCGGGAAACGAGTGCAAAACCAGGTGCCAGCTTCGAAGAGACTCAGTCCATGGTGAAGGTAAACGTGCCTACGTGCACTAGTTCACCGGAACGGGCCCCCGCACGCTGCAGAGCTTTGTCTACGCCGATGCGCTTGAGTTGATTGTGTACGTGCTGCAGTGCCAAGCCATCAGTGATATCGGAAACCGCAACGGCACGCTCGGCATTGCGGCCAATAACGGTCCAAGAAGCATCGTCGTTTCGTTCCACGCGAACGCCTTCTTCTTCCGGACGGTGCAACACAAAGGTGTCGGCGGCCGGCTGAGCAGCACGAGCTTGGGCCACGAGTGGGGCGAGCTCAATCAACAGCTCACGGATACCCAATCCTGCCGCCGCACTAATGAGCACTTCAGGGCAGCCGGGCATTTCGCGGGCCTCGTCGACCCCACCCATAAGCGTGTCGAGCTTGGTACCTATCACCAAACGCGGACGCTCCAAAAGCTCCGGTTGGTAGTTGCCAAGCTCCTTGAGCAAGACCTCAAGTTGGCGCTCAGGCGTTGGTCCGCCTTCGGCTACTGAGCCAAGATCGAGCAGGACTAAAAGAGCCCGTGAGCGCTCTACGTGGCGCAAGAATTGGATGCCCAATCCTTTACCTTCGCTGGCACCTTCGATAAGGCCGGGGATGTCAGCCATGATGAATTCAAAGTCACCACGAGGATCGAGCGGCGTACCAAAACGTTCGATTCGCACCACACCAAGGTGGGGTTCGAGCGTGGTGAAGGGGTAGTTAGCAATCTTGGGTTTCGCCGCCGAGACGGTGGAAATTAACGTGCTTTTGCCGGCATTTGGGAATCCGACCAAGGCCACGTCTGCCATCAGTTTCAACTCGATGTTGAACCAGAACTCTTCGCCAACTTCACCTTGCTCGGCAAATGCTGGAGCACGCCGGCGGTTGGAGAGAAAACTGCCATTGCCGCGTCCGCCACGACCACCACGGGCTGCCAACCAACGGTGTCCCTCGGCTGCGAGGTCGGCGAGTACTTCCCCCCCGTTGCGGTCCTTCACCACGGTGCCAACCGGAACCGCGACAACGAGATCAGAACCAACCTTGCCGTGCTGGGCTTTGCCTTTGCCGTGGGTTCCCGCAACTGCGGCGCGGTGGGGGTGATCGCGAAATCCCAGCAACGAGGCAACGTTACGATCGGCAACTAGCCAAACGTCGCCGCCCTTGCCGCCATTGCCGCCTTCTGGTCCGCCTTTTGGGGTGAAGGGTTCACGACGGAACGACACACAGCCAGCGCCGCCATCGCCTGCTTTGAGGTGTAATTGGGATTCGTCGACGAACACGCTCATGGGGACTACCGGACCTGACAGTGCTGAAGGGAACTACGAAGAGGGAATCGTTGTTGGGCTGACTGAGACAACCGTCGTTCAGAAAGACCAACCGGGATAGCTTGTGCGCCCTCATCCAAAACGTGTCCTGAAAAACGGTGCACGGACGCGACACGAGCCGGCACTAGGCCGGCTCGTTCACTAACAACCGTGTGGGTCATGCGACCGAGACGGCAACATTTGCTTATTCGGGTACGAGAACGCTAACGATCTTGCGGTTTCTGCGTTCGCCGAACTTCACAACACCATCGGTGAGCGCGAAGAGGGTGTCATCGGAGCCACAGCCCACGTTTACGCCTGGGTGCACGACAGTGCCACGCTGACGAACAATGATCGAGCCAGCGCTAACAACGCCGCCGTCATAGACCTTTACGCCGAGGCGCTGGGCATTGGAGTCACGACCGTTGCGGGTTGAACCGCCACCTTTGGTTTTTGACATGAGAAGAGTCCTTAGTGCGTGCACAAACGTGCGAATGGTTTGAGCCGGGGTTTCGGCGTCCGGCTGCGCCGTACGAAAAGCATTTTGCTGTGTTTAACGGATCCCTCGCCTTTGGCTCGGGATCGTAGGAGAGATGGGCTTAGGCCGTGATGGCCGTAACCTTGACGGTTGCATATTTTTGACGGTGACCCCAGCGGCGCTGGGCACGTGCCTTCGACTTGTACATAAAACCAACGATCTTTGGACCCTTTGCGGTTCCAACGATCTCGGCAGTGACGGTGGCGGAAGCCAAAGCAGCCCTGCTCGACACCACATTGGCGCCATCAACAACGAGAAGTGGCGTGAACGAGATGCTCGAACCCACAGCTTCGCCGAGAAGTTCTACATCCAGCACCTGGCCGGTTTCGACCTTGTACTGCTTGCCACCTGTTTTAATCACTGCGTACATAAGGCTTCAAGGGTACACCATCCTTTGGGGGCTCTGCCCCCAAATCCCCCCGAAAACAACCACAGACAAACGACACAGTCCCTCAGGGCCCTACTTGTGAAGGCCCGAAAAACTCAGTCGATGAGGTCGCTGTCGAAGGTGAAACCTCGGCCGGCACACATCGGGCAACCTTCGGAAAGTGATTCAACCAAGCCTTCAGAGATCCGCTTGCGAGTCATTTCCACCAGCCCAAGCTCGGAAATATCGAACACTTGGGTACGGGTTTTGTCCCGAGACAGCGCATCACGGAACGTACCAATTACGGCCTCGCGGTTGGCGCGAATTTCCATGTCGATGAAGTCAATAACCACGATTCCACCAATATCGCGAAGCCGGAGCTGCCGGGCAATTTCGTCGGC
>JAYSVF010000171.1:0-9270 GCA_043718695.1 Acidimicrobiia bacterium
AAGGCCAAGATCGAAGTCGACGAGGAAGGGACCATCGCCGCAGCAGCAACGGTCGTATCAGCGAACGCCGTAAGCAAAAGTTTGATCAAGCCGGTTTGCCCCAAAGAAGTGAAATTTGATCGACCCTTCGTCTACGCAATTCAGCACTACGAAACTGGTCAGGTGTTGTTCGCTGGCCGAGTGATGGACCCCACGAAATAGTCCAATCAAGATGAGTGATGATTCCGGCGATGGCACCGTGAAACGAGACCCGCCGCGTCGTGTTGGTGACCACCCGAGCTTTGCATCGTGGGAGCCAACGTGGCGTCTCTACCGGTCACTGGTAGTCCAGGTTGCGAAGGAACTTGACCCACTCGCTTCTGAAGCAGAACGAAACGCCCAAATAGTGGCCTCGGCCGCGGCAGGATTCTTGGACACAAACACGATTGATCCTCTCGTAGCGCTACTTGATGGGCTGTTACGCGGTAGGACACCGAGTCAGCAAGCGCGAGCCGCGCAATTGTTAGTTGAGTCGGGCATCGATGGACAGAGAGCCATAGAGGCCACACAAACGAGCAACTCGACAGTGCTGGGCGAGAAGCAAGGAACCTTCGCCTTCCAACCAACTAAACAAGATGCCCAGACAACCCAAGAAGTCTTCGACCCAACGTTCGACACAATTCGGCAATACGCCATTGGGCTATGGGAACAGCAAACGGAGCCTGATGAAAACGTCATCTCGCTCGCCACTCAGGTAGGACCACTGCGCACCCCTGCTGAAAATGACCGCCCGACCGTCGAAGTGGCGCGAACCGAAAACGGGCGGGCAGAACAAGAGCAGCAGCAAGAACAGCAGGACCAAGCAGCCGGTGCACTCCGCCTCGCGTTCCTCACAAAACGGCGACGCAAAATCACCGTTGCCAGCCTGTTGGTTGCCTTTGTCGGCGGCACGGTTGCGGGAAGGGTTATCGAATCCAGTTTGACCGGTCGGTCTAACAAACAACTGACGCCGCTTTTGCTCACGGTGAAGGACCTGCCAAAGCAATGGAAACTTACCTTTGCAACCGCACACCAACCAGCACCGGTTTTCCGCAATTCATTCGTTTTCCAACGGTTCACTAGCCTGGATAAGAAGCAAACCGTGTTGGTGTCAACCAACCGTGAAGACGAGCGCTTTGCCGATGCGGCACTCGGAACACGAACGGTTGGAACCAAAATCCGACAGTCGCAAGACATGCAGGCTCAAGCACAGGCCATTGCTTCGGAGTCCTTTGCACTCAATCATCCAGTGATGATGGAGTGGAAACAGCCAACCGTCCGACAAGCCAAGAACCAACCGGCAACATTGGTATATCTCCAAGCAACTGGCATGCCTGCGGTTGCAGTGCGTGATTTTGGAAGGGCGTTGCGACCCCGGCCCGATCTGCTCAAGAAGGGCTGGGCCACTCCAAAAGGCTTCAGCGAAATACTTGCCGTTCGACAGCGAAAAGTTAATGAGGGAGTAGTGAGCTCACTGAGTTTTCTGTCTACCGTTGATGGGACCACTCGCTTGTCTATCCAAACTCGATTCCTTGACGCCCCGTCGCTATCCTTTGGGCGGGTTCAAACGCCGCCGAAGATCGTAGAACTTGCATCAGGGCGGAAGGTGAAGTTCAGAAGGGAATGGGGCCACTACTACTGGTGGGAAGAATCTGGGATGGAGTTTTACGTAGCGGTTGGGAGAGGAAGTTCGGGGCCGGGGATCGTATCTGGACCCGGGTACGGCATCGGAACATCACAACAAGGTGAAAACTTCTTCCCGACCGTCGATGAGTTACCGGATCGTCATCTCGATGGTGTTCTCGACCTCCTCAATCGTGTGAGCCTCGGCGACGACGAGCAATGGCGATCCTTAACCGCAGGATTTCAAGCTTCGCTCCATAATCTCCAGTTACTGGGAACCATCAAGATGGGCAACAACACCATAGAAACCCGGGGTATCCGAACGGTTCTCGAAAACAGCAGCGAGACATCCAATACGCCAACGGCACTATGTGCCTATTCCGTATGTGCACCTATCTATAGGAGCTGGAATCAGTCTGCGCTGGAGGCGGATCTCCTTATCGACGATCACTGGTGGCACTTCAGACAAATCGCCAACTATGACAAACAGGTCCCAAAGTACTTGACGAGCCCGGCCCTCGAACGAATGCCGACCGATGAAGCCAAGACTGATCGGGTTTACAAATGGTGGGGAGTCGACTTTGGCACCAAAACCCAAGCGGCACACAACGAAAACGAATGGGCGTTACTCCTTCGCCCGCTTCCTCGCTAGCTGCCTCACTGGCCTTTCGGCGATTGCGTGTTCCGTTCAGGTTGCCCAATTCGACAAGCTCCCAGCAGCGGATAAGGCAACGTTTAACCCCGTAACTTTCAGCCTGGTTGGCGGGCTGCGCAAGTGGCGCGGCTCTCGATGCACAAGACCAAAAAGGAAAGAAGTGAACGCTTCGATTCCCGTGTCGGCTGCTCAGCTCCAAACATTGCTGATTGGCGGATATTTGAAAATGCACTTTCGGGGTAGAGACCTTCTATGAAAATGCCAGCGGTGTTTATTGGCCACGGAAATCCGATGAACATCCTTGAACACAACCGCTTCACGCAATCGTGGTTCGATTTCGCACGCTCGATCCCTAAGCCGGAGGCAATTCTTGCCACCTTCTATCTTGACAGCGGCCCGAACGAGCCATCTGTGAAGTGATTTAGTGATGGGAGACCAGCGGTTAGTCAAGTCCGCGCGAATCCTCCGAGGCCGCTACTAGCTGCCATGCCGCGTAATGCGTAGACGAACTGCGGGTCCTATCGACGGTGTGTTTCGGAGTTGAGGAGCTGAGGAATACTCCGTGTTCCAAATTTTGTGATCATCGCAAAATCAATCGTTGCCTCAAATACCGGAACTGGTCACGCTGGTCGAGGGCATCGATCGATGCGGGTAAGTAAGCCTGCCTGATTGAGCATGAACAACGCGGTGCGTGTTGCTAGGAAGCGACGAACTTTGACGGTCACGCACCACTGTTGTTTTCGCAACGTGAGAAAGATGTTCGAATCATCAACGTGGAGGGCCGTGGCGATGGGATTCGGGGTGTTCAGATACGTACTGGAGGCAAGATCGGCGACACGAACCGAAACGACGGCTGCTCGCTTTCGTATTCGCTCAATCTCGGTATTTGCTCTGGCCGACCCAACCGCGTAAAACACCGTCGGCACCAAAATCAAAATAACTGCAACCAACAGGATCAATGTCATGCGACTTTTCCTCCCGGGCTCGAGATTTACCGACATGAAGGTTCGTCAGGTCCAGTGGCCCAAGTAGATGGCTGAACCCATCACGAGTTCGATGACCGGTTGACGTCGCAGGCGTCCAACGCCACAACAGCGAGCTTCGATGTCACATTGCCGCGAAACTGGCGGTGTACTCCCAGGACCATCCCCAACGACCGATCAAGTTGAATCCGTGCGGCTCGACTAGGGCGCAGAGGTCGGCGAATGGGATGAAGTCACTGTCACGGCGGGTCTCGGCGAACAGCGCAGTTGCCCCGGGCCGCAGCACGCGCCGAACCTCTGAGAGAAATCGTTCTCGGTCGGGCACCTCGCCCAGCACGAGGATGACCACGACGGCATCAAACGATGCGGATCGCAGAGGTAGCTCCTGGGCATTACCTTGCACAACCTCGCCGCATCCGTCGAGTCGGATCCGTGCTAGCTGGAGCATCTCCCGCTGCAGGTCTACGAGGACAAGTTGGCCCTCGGGGATTCGCTCGGCGAGCGTAGGGCTGAAGTAGCCGGGTCCGCACCCGACCTCGAGCACCCACGCGTCGGCCGACACAGAAAGGCGGTCCGCCAACTTCGCTGGCGACTGGACGAGCCGTCGCAGCTTTGTGACCAGCGAGCCAGCCTTGTCAGCTGGAAAAACCTTACTCTTGCCGACGCCGAACTGGATGGCCATGTTCGATTCTGACACGCCTTGTGCGTGACAGGGACTAAGCGCCCGGGGTAGCGAGGGACCAAAGCCTCTGGGGCCGAGGGCGGTGTAACAGTCACCATAGACACATGACCTACGAAAATCGACTTTTGACCTTTGGCGACGACGCATCTCCGTATGCAGATGTCGCATGGCTCTTCGTTACAAGCCAGAAGTGGCCGGATTGGAGTGCAGAACTCATTACCGTCGAAACGCCTGAAGGATTGGAGCCAACGCCGGAACAAGAGGCCAAGCCTCACGCCTGGACACCGCCGCATCAGCGCAGTGCTGCCGACAGTGAGTTGGCGAACCTCTTCTTTCTGCATGCAACAGGAGACCCACGCCTTGTGCTTTCTCAGAAAAGCGACCTTCTCGTGATTGGACCACGGGGCCCTGGTTTACTGAAAGCACTGCACCTGGGAAGCACGGCCGAGTGGTTCCTCCGTCGACCTTCTTCGCCCCTTCTGATCGCTCGACACGGCACGCCGGTCACCAGCGCCTTGGTATGCACCGACGGTTCCGTACACGCTGAACAAGCAATACGCGCGCTTATCACTCTGCCCTGGCTTAACGGGGTTGATGTAACGGTACTCATCGTGCATACGTACCGAGTCGATATTCACAAGACGAGCGAGACCGCTTTGGCGTTGCTCAAACCGTTCGCAAAATCCGTTACCGTGCATGTCGAAAGCGGAGATCCAACGCCCTCGATTATGCACCAACTCAACAACAACCCGGTTGACCTTGTGGTGCTGGGCACAAGAGGTTTGACCGGCATCCGTCACCTCGAACTTGGTTCCACGGCAAGTGCCGTGGCGCACGCAGCGCTGTGCTCTGTTTTGGTTGCCTGCGAACCCAACCCGTCCTGATCAGTTCTCCTTTCTACGCCAAGTTCTAATCGTTGCGCGACGCAAATCCGCTGTGTGTTTCGATTGCGGAGACGTGGGTATAAGACAAGTTCGATCAGGAGGAAAAGACTGTGCTGAATAAGAAGGAAAAGGATCGGCTACCTGGGACCTTAAAGCGGTCACCGCAAAAGGCTCAAGACACCTACATTCACACGCTGGAATCGGCCGAGGAGGTCCATGGAGACGGCGAGGCTGCACATCGCATTGCATTCGGTTCGTTGAAGCATTCGTTTGAGAAAGTTGGTGACCATTGGGAGCCAAAGGCAGAACCAGGTCCTAGTGACGAACAAGACGCAAAGCGTGGTGCCGAAGCGTTGGCGAGTACTACCCCCACGGCTGGCGGGGTGAACGCCAACGCGTCAAAGGATCACCTTCTGAACATTGCACGCCGCCTCTCAATTCCGGGCCGTTCACGAATGACCAAAGACGACCTTGTAACGGCGATTGATAGGGCGAACCGTGCCGCCACTTCAAAGGCTGCACGTGCCGCGCACTCGGGGCCAAACAGACATAGCTAAAATGCGAAAGTCGATCTGTTTTGAACGATGCCTATTTGCCTTCGAGCCTGGTGGCCATCTGACCCGTGTTGGCGCGTCGGGGTCAGACCCCCGGGCTTTCTCGGAAGACGTCGACGTTCGGTGTTTCCGAGGTTCGCCACAGGTCCTCGAGCGCAGACTGGAGCGTTGAACAAACGTCTTGGTCTTCCTCAGGAACGAAATGCCGGATAACGCCAATGATGAGTGGCACCAATACTTCTGCTGTTGGAAGGTCAATTCCTCCGCGAAGCGAAGCCGCTGCGTCGAGGGCAAGTTCGGTTTTCCAGTGCAGGTTTTCGTCGCCAAAGTGTTGTCGAGGCTTGGCAAAAAGCACGACGTCATGGGGAAAGTGTGCGAACACATGGGTACGTTCGTTCGGGGGGATTTGTTCCAGGATGGCCGAAAGTGTTCCTTTCACGGCGGATCTTGCGGGCCCTCCGGTCATCCCCAGCGCCTCGGCAGTTCCTAGGAGTGCCTCCATCATTTCGGATTGGATGGCCGACGCGTCTGAAGGTCTTGTGTCGCTCGGAAGCAGCCCGATATGCAAATGCGATTCAACCGAGTCGACTTCAGTCCAACTCTTGACGACTTGTTCGATGACCAATGCGTCTGCCTCGGTAGCTACATCACCGTGGAGCAAAATCCGAGTGCCCTCAGCCATGATGTGGATGCGCGGAAGGTCCATTGCTTTGACGATTGGGCCGAGGCGCGAACGTATCCGGTCGGCGATATCGGCATCAGTGGCAGTGCCCCCGCGTATGGCTTTGGCAAGCGGACCCGAGGCCCCGATTGTCGTGAGGGTAATCCGTTGCTCAATTTTTTCTACCGTGACAGCGACTGTTGCATTCTGTGCGGTTTTTCTCGTGATCATTGAGATTCCTTCCTACCAAACGTTTCGAAACGGGCAAGGCGGTTGACGATTTCTCGTGGCCGTCAATGATGCGAACTCTGGTCTTGGTGGGGCCATCGGGTCGCTGAAAATCGACGGTGCTTGGTATCCTCGCGGTGCTTGATGAATCGCCGGGTCACTCGGTCATTCTTTGGCCCTTGCAACAGACTCACGAAGATCGCTCCCCAGGCCGGATAACGTACTCGACACCGCCCCCGAGAGTGTCTGGGCCACGTTGCGAATGTCTTCCTTAACGGCTGGGTCCTTAGCCGCACTTTGCAGTGCCTCAAACGCATTTTCGAGCGAATCGCCAAGGGAGCGCAGTGCGTCGGACGCGATTGCTTTCTCCTCGCCCGCTGCCTGCTCGGCGTGCAGCTTGAGCTTTAAGCCTAAGCCATTCAGCAGGGAGCCGACTTCATTCCATTGATTTGTAGTGTCTTCGTTCATACGAACATTGTTCGATATGGGCTGACCGGGCACTAGGGAATGACGACCTGGAGCAACAAGGACTATCGACCCTGCTTCGACCAAATAGGCGCTGCGTACCTCAAGTTGGCCAGTGTTGACTTCACCGTGCAGCAAATAGGGGCTTTCGGCCTCGGGATCGGAGCAATTGGACCCTGGGTCCAAATCGAAATCGCCTGAAGACTTTCAACCAAACTTTGATTCGACATTGATTGATCAAGACATCCGAGACATCCGAGACGTTCAACGACATCCAAGGGAGAGCGATGCACTCAAGCAAAACTGATAGTGAGTTACAGGCCGACGTATTCGCAGCCTTGCACCACGATCCAACCATTCTCGCTGCACATATTGGAGTGAGCGCTATCGACGGAGCGATAACGCTGAGCGGTGATCTGGAATCCGAGGAAGAGCGTTTCAGGGCAGTGGAGACGGTGCAACGCGTTGAGGGCGTGGATGCCGTGGCCGATGAAATTAACGTGGTTGGGTACCGAAACGAAGGAATAACCGATACCGACATTGCCATAGGAGTGGCGCATGCTTTTGCTGGGCTTCCTCCGGAAAGTGCGCACGTCACCGTCGACGTTGTTGACCATGTGGTCATCTTGCGTGGCCGGGTCGCTCGGTATCGGGAACGCTCTGCTGCCGAGGGCGCGGCTTCCCTTGTAGGAGGAGTCACCAACGTGGTGAACCAGATCGAGATTGGGCCATCCGCTCGAGTTGAAGACGTAAAGGCCAATATTTTGGAGGTCTTCCTCCGAAGAACCAACGAAAGCGTCGACGCTATTCGTGTCGAGTTGGAGGATGGTCACGTCGCATTAAGAGGAAACGTTTCTTCCCTCCGGGAGAAGGCGCTTGCCGAATGGGCGTCGTATGAAACCCCAGGGGTAAGCAAGGTCAAAAACCACCTTCATGTCCATTCCTAAGCGTGCTGAGGGTGGTTGCTTGAGCACGACCAAAAGACCGCACAACCAAAAACCTACAACCGAAGATCACTTTCACTGCCAATTTCAAGCAATTTCAAGCAACTTCAAGCAACTTCAAGCAACTACGAGTAATACGACTCATGCCCATGGAGGGACAGATGGACCTGCTTTCTTTCAACACGATTGATCTCCTCGCACAGACCGTTCCGGGGCCCTGTATATCGATATTTGTTCCTCTGCAACGAGGCAAGTTCGATGAGGTCGCTGCCCGCCTGGAGCTCAAGAACCTTCTCGCCCTGGCCCGAACTGCAATCGAAGATCAGATGAGGCGACCCGAGGTCGATGAACTTCTGGCCCCAGCAGAGGCACTGCTCAATAGCGCAAGTGATTGGTCAGGTCTCGAACACGGATTTGGTTTGTTCCTCTCTAGGACCAAGTCAGTCTCAATCAGAACCCCGATCGCGCCTGAGCCGTTGGTGATGATTGGCGACCGCTTTGATCTCTTGCCGATTCTGCAAATGGTGAGTCCCGACTACGAGTTTCATCTGTTGGCGCTCAGTCGAAACGAAATCACAGTCTATCGCGGCTCGCGTTACGGCTTTGAGAGAATGGAAGTTCCCGACTTGCCCGACAGTCTGGACGATGCGCTGTGGTACGAACGGCATCAGAACATCCAGATTTCGGCGAAAGACGAACTAAAGGAGTACTTCGACCGATTTTCCTTGGTGCTGGACCGTATCCTTATGCCAACGCTCGGACCGGCCGGACTGCCACTAATTCTTGCCGGGGTTGAGCGTGAGGTCAGTTCCTTTCGAGAGGCAAGCCAGCATTCCAACATCATGCAGGAAATGTTGATTGGTAACCCTTTCGAGATTGCTCTGCCGTCGCTTCATATGCGCGCTTGGAACATCGTGCGAATGGAGCGGGAGGCAAAGGAAGAAGCGATACTTGTGAACCGCTTTGAAGAACTTGCCGGCACAACTCGTCGGTCCACCGACGAGTCGGAGATCTTTGATGCAGCAAAAGAGGGTCGCGTTGATGTGTTGTTACTCCCGTTGCCCTCCCAGACGCAGAGCGTTCCCCGAGAAGCAGGGGGAGTTGACGGGTTCATCAATTCCATTGCCTCAGAGACGCTGACGAACGGGGGAAGCATCCGTTTTGTTCCCGCTGCGGTCCTCCTAGAAGGCACCGTAGCGGCTGCGATCTTTCGGTGGGTAACAACAGACGTTGATCTGGTTGACGTTGTGTCGGTGTGAGGTGCATGAGCGAGGCACAGGCTCGCAACTCCCGCCATGAACTGGCGCGCACCCGTTCACGGTTCCTAGCCACCGAACGGGGTTAGAACTGGCTGATCGGCAACAGGGAATACGTGGCCAAATAGTTGTTGGCATTTGGTTCAGTTGACCGTGAGTGCCCCGCCATCGCTACTGTCTGAGCCCTACTGTCTGAGTCGTAGGTTGACGTGCGTATCACTAGTTGGCTGGTCGGAAATGCCCCCTTTTCTGACCGGCGAATTTTGGTCTTCTGCACAAGCCGTTCTGCGCGATTGTCCACAGGCACCTGCTCGAAA
>JAYSVF010000172.1:0-9233 GCA_043718695.1 Acidimicrobiia bacterium
ATAGTGAATCAGTCTCAAGGGGGACCTGATGGAGCACAGAGTCGCCATTAACGGGGATGCGGAGGGTGCAGCAATCGGTCAAGATCTGAGGGTGGGAACTTCGGTAGCGCATCCAGCAAGAAGAGCATCCGATCAAGCCGAGCCCACACCTGGCGTTCCCAAAGTGTCCGCGAGCTCCGCTTCAACCGCTGCCGGGGAAACTGCCTCAGCCCAAACGACAGGACTTTCAACCGGCCGGCAAGCAGGGTCCAAAACTACGCTGATGGACCTCGATGGACGGCCCAGCCGGCGAGCTACCCATGTCGCTGTATCGGTCGCTCAGTGGGCGCGGACCTATCCGAAAACTATTGACGCCGTTTTGGGGTTGGGGCTCTTTGTCCTTGCGATTTACAGCTCTCACCTCACGCAAATCGAGCTCATCGACGGTCAGGAACTCATCGACAAAATCCGACCGAGCGCCGAGGCAGCCATCAAACTTGGGGGCGAGGTCGCGATAGGCGGTCAAGAAACGCTACGCGTACTTAACGAGCAACCACCCCAAGTTGCCGCCATTTGGCTCTACCTCCTTGGGGCGGTCAGCACACTTCCGCTTATGGTTCGCCGTCTGTTCCCCGACATTGTCCATCCAATCATTTTCGGCGGCTTTCTACTTACGCTGTGGGTCTTCCCACTCGACATACAGATTGCTTCGCTTTCGGCGTGGCTCAGCACCTACACCTTTGCCACGTATGGGCGAATCAGCGAACGACTAAGAAACGCCTTCCTCCTCATCACTGGCACAGGTCTGGTTCTCTTTTTGACCGGTGTTGTGCGAAACCGAGCGTTTTTCCGCGAGCCATTGCACTTCCGCCAGGTCTTTTTCTACGCTTTATTGACCGTTGTGTTGTACGGGTCACCTATCGTTTTCGGTTTGGTGATGCGCCGTCACTTAGCAACACTTGATCAATTGCGTTCTCGAACGGAAACACTGCAGATTCAACAGCTCACTTTGCAGCAGCAGCAGGCAGACCTCGAACGAACCGCTATTCTCAACGAACGTGTACGCATCGCTCGCGAACTTCACGATGTTGTCGCCCACCATGTTTCGGTGATGGGGATGCAGGCTGGCGCAGCTCGGCTTACTCTGGGATCAAACGACACACCCGTGGGGAAAGCACTCGGCACAATCGAACAATCGAGCCGCGAGGCCGTGGCGAATCTGCAACAGCTTTTGGGGTTTTTGCGGGCGGGTCAGGGTTCTGAAAATCGAGATATTGCCCTTCCGCAACCATCTCTCGAGATTCTCCCATTTTTACTAGAGGAGCACCGAAGCGCGGGGTACTCGATCGAAGCAGACCTCGGCCAACATCTCGATCAGGTGCAACCAGGCGTTGCACTGTCGGGCTACCGAATCGTTCAAGAGGCGCTCACCAACATTCGCAAACATGCCCATCGTGAGGACCTGACCTACGTGAGAGTTTTCGTTGATCAACACAGCCTCCACATCGCCGTGAACAACGGGGCGCCTCCAGAGATGGCCTTGTTGGGATCTCACGCCAATCGTGCCCAACAAACCAGCAGAACGCTTGCGCAAACGTATCTCATCGGAAGATACGGTCCGATCGGACCCGGCCTTGGGCTACGTGGCATGCACGAGCGAGTGGAACTTCACGACGGACGCTTCCACGCAGCCCCTACCAACGAGGGTGGTTTCGAGGTTTCGGCGATCTTGCCTAGAGCAACGATCAAAACGCAAGGTGTAACAACACAATCATACCCAACCGGATCCAGCGAATGATCCGTGTACTTATTGTCGACGATCAGCCACTGGTTCGAAGCGGACTGCGCATGATTGTTGCCACCAGGGAGGAGTTTTCGGTGGTGGGGGAAGCTACCCAGGGACTCGAAGCTCTTGAGATGGTAAAACAACTCAACCCCGATGTAGTGATCATCGACATCCAGATGCCGGTGCTCGATGGCGTGGAGGCCACACGGAGAATCACTGCGCTTCCAAACCCACCAAAGGTATTAGTACTTACCACTTTTGAACGTGACGACTACCTTCATGAAGCCTTACGTGCCGGTGCGAGTGGATTCCTACTCAAGAACTCGCCTCCTGAACGGCTGCTTGATGCCCTTATGATCGTGGCCTCTGGCGACAGTTTGGTCGATCCAGCAATGACCCGAAGACTGATCGATGCCATGGGCACGAGGCTCCCGACCAATTCGGCGGAAGCTCTCAAGGTCCTTACGGATCGGGAAGAAGAGGTACTTCGCTTAATCGCCAAGGGGTACTCCAATGCCGAAATTGCCGAAGCATTATTTATCGGCGAGTCGACAGTGAAAACCCACGTATCGTCAATTTTGGTCAAACTCAATTTGAGGGATCGCGTGCAGGCTGTCGTGTTTGCCTACGAGCACGGCGTAACAACTCCAGGCAAATAGTCACACCGTTCCACCACGCTTTCTCCAAGAAACCCAAAACTGCGTTCACCTTTCAACGGCAACGGCAACGCCATGCCCCGAACCAGGGGAACGAAAGGGTCTTCCCCCTTGCCAAGTAGGGGGACACTCATTCCTTGGATGGAGAAGTAAACCCCACGTTCGGGCGTGGTGCGCCGCGGCAAAACATCAGAAACTGAGAAGGTCAGTAAGCGGACGTGTATCACGTCCTTTCCACAAAGGAACCTTCTATGTCGATTCGATCATCGCGATCCGTCCGCAAAAGCCTCGAACAGCAATCCGTCAGCACTCGGGCGCACACCGAGGTCCATCACTGCAATGCAGCTTCGCCCCCCACCTCTGCGTTTGGTGAAATGCGTGCTTCTCGTTTAGCGCTGCTCCTAACCGCAGGCCCCCTGCTTGCCTTAACACCATTGTTTGGCACATCGTCTGCGCACGCCATTGACATCGGCGGGGTAAAAGAAGGGGCCGGCGCTTACATTGGGATAAACCCGACTTCGCAAGCCCGACTGCAGCGCAAGCAGGATGAACTCATATCGGTTTGCATGAAGAAGCAAGGCTTTCAAACATTTCCGGCTGCTGCCGATATCCCTCAAGATGCTCTGGATGGCGGGCTGACCAACCGAAAATCTTTTGTTGATAAGTACGGCTACGGAATCTCCACCCTTACGCAACCTCCAAAGCCCGGAACCAAGAACAAGAACATCGCCTATATAGAGAAGCTTTCTGCATCCGATCTTCGTTCGTACAACCTGGCTTTTCTGGGCACTCCCACAGACCCGGGGCCCACAGCAGGCCTCGATACCATCAAACCAACTTCTTGTGTCGGTGTCGCCTTCTCAACCGTCTACGGGCCGCTACAGGCAGTCCAAGGCGTAATTGACAAGTTCAACGACCTTCCCACGCGGACGAACGCCGATACACAGGTCATCAAGGCTATGAAGCAATGGTCGAGCTGTATGAAGCAAAGCGGCTACACCTACAACAAAGACACTGAAGTTGAGCTTGCACTTACCCAACGGTTTCAAAAATTGTTTGCAAAGCAATCAGTCGCTGGCGTGCCAGATATCGATTCCGTGGATGTGGCGGGCCTCAACAAGATGAAGATCGATGAACGAGCGATGGCCAAAGCCGATTGGGACTGCTCGAAGAAGCACCTGGCAGTTCGCGACAAAACCCAAGCATCTCTTGAGAAGAAGTTCATCGAGGAAAATCGGCCACAACTCGACACGCTCAAAAAAGTGTTCGCTGCGAAGTAGCCCGGTTTTTCGGTGGAGCAGTTCTTGGAGTTCGAGACTTACGCAAAGCCGAACATCCGAACGCGCGGCGCCAACGAAATTCTCCGGAGACACACAAAGCGACAAGAACTCGCTGCAGTGTTTTTTGCCTCCCCCCGCAAGAGACACTGTGGCGGGTTCACCTCATGAACTCAGAACACACCTATGTACCTGATACCCCGCGATACATAGGTACGCGTATTACGAAGCCGAAACCGGGTTCGAGGCATCGCTCACCCGAACCTTCGCGCAACTTTCGCAAGCCGCTCAACACAATTCTCTAAGGATTTCCTATGGCATCAAAAGCAGTTCTTCGAATCGGCGCACTCCTCGGTGTCGCCGGGATCACCGCGGGTGCCTGGTTCGCAGGTAAGCAGGTGCGATCCCCCGCAGAGGCAGCAGCCACTGCCAAGGCTCCCGTGGCTTCACGCATCACGGCATCTGTTGAGGAGCGTGCCCTGGCTTCGAATGTGATTCTCCGTGGTGTCGTCCGTTACGGTGACCCCCGCGCCGTGGTGCTCGCCGCTTCAGCGATAAAAGCTTCCGCCCCTGGCGCTGGGGCACTCGGCGGTGCAACGTCAATCATCTCCGCACCGGCCGTGAAAGGTGCGGAACTCGCTGAAGGTGCTGTGGCTCTGAGCGTTGGAGGACGCCCGGTCTTTGTGTTCGCTGGCAACGTCCCTGCGTATCGAGATCTCAAGCCCGGTGATTCTGGCGATGATGTGCGCCAGTTCGAGGAGGCATTACAGCGATTCAACATGTCGCCTGGTGCTGCCGACGGGGTTTTTGACGCTTCAACAGAGGCAGCGGTAGAGCGCTGGTACAAGTCAAAGGGTTATGGTGCTTTTGGCCCTACGGAGGCCCAGCGTTCTCAGCTTCGCGCCTTACGTGACACCGTGAGCCGAGCAGGCGATGCAGTACTAAGCGCACAGCAGAGTGTGACGGTAGCGAAGAGAGCTACCTCTGGCGACAAGTTGCTGGCCGCGCGTGAAGCGGTTCGTGTCGCTCGTGATCGAGTTGGCACTATAGCCGATGATGCACAACGAGAACAAGACCGCTTTGTGAACGAACTCGAAGCGCGACGATCCGTGTTGGATCTCGCCGAACGGGGAGTCACCGTCGCCGAGCAGGCCCTTGCCAAGGCTCAACGTGATTCCACCGACACCGCGCCCGTTACCGACGCCCAAGATGGCGTTGCCACCGCCGAATCACAACTCCGCCAAGCCACGGCCGCGCTTGAGGAAGCAACCGCTCAAACTCCTCTCGCTGATTCCGGAGTCGTGGACGCGTCGGCAACGCTGGACGCGGCAATCAAAGATCTCGACCTCACCAAACGAACCAAGCTCACCATCCCTCAAGCTGACCCCAACGTGGTGGTCATTGGCGATAACGCATCGGTGATACGTCAAGCCGAAGGTGTTGTCCGCCAGGCCGAAGCCGCGGTGCGCAGCGCGCAGGCCAATCAGGTTGCTGCCGCCCGAGCGATAGAGGCCCGTAAGACCGCGATTGCTGATGCTGAGCGTGCAGTCGCCCGAGCCAAGGCTGCGGTTGAGCGGACGCAAAACAAACTAAGTGACCGTGGGGTTTCCGTCGACGAAGTTGCTCAGCGAGTTGCAACCGCCATTGCTGATCGCGACAAGGCCAAGCGGGATTTGGCCGCAACCGAGAAGACCCAGGCCGACGCCGTCAAAACCGCTACCGTCGTGGCCCGTCAGGCGAGAGGACAGGTTGCCGTTTCTGAAGCGCAGGTTCGCGATGCACTGCGTTCTTCAGATAGTTCAGCGGTAGAGAAACAACTTCAATCAGCAGAGCAAACAAAGGTACGTGCACAGACAGAACTAAGCGATCTCGAACGACAGATTGGCATCGTTGTTCCCGCCAATGAACTGTTGTTTTTCCCCGCCCTTCCCTTACGCGTTGACGATGTGAAAGCGCTCCGTGGCGATGTTGTGACCGGTCCAGTAATGACCGTAACCACTGCTCGTCTAGCCGTTGATACCTCGGTCGATGTCTCTCAAGCCAAACTCGTACGCAAAGGCAGCCCCGTCACTATCGAATCGACAGAATTCAACGTCATCTTGGAGGGCACCGTCACAGAAGTTGCGACGACGGCTGGAACGAAGGGTGTTGATCCGGGCAAGGTTTATGTTGAGGTCACGCCAGTTGAGGGAGCAAAAACCGATGTGGATCCAAAGAATCTCAACGGTTCTTCGGTGAAACTGAGCATCCCGATTTCTTCTACCGGTAAGGCGGTCTTGGCAGTTCCCGTAGCCGCGGTGTCGATCGCAGCCGATGGCACCTCGCGGGTTGAAGTTGAAGACGATCCCAACAAGCCCAGTCGATTTGTGACCGTGCGCACCGGCCTCGCCGCGGAAGGGTTCGTGGAAGTGGAACCAATCGAAGGCAAGCTTGAAGTTGGAGCGCAAGTCGTAGTGGGGAACCGGGATGGCACAGCACTTGAAGGTGTTATCGAAACCAATGACCTTTCCAGCGACACCACAATTGCCGGGGAAGCACCGGCGGGCGATGGCGGGGCCGAGAACTCCAACTCGTCAGATGCACCAGATTCTGATGCGGTCAAAACTGATTCGGAATCCTCGGATGCAGTTACCTCTGCTGCAGATACCCCTGATGCAGGTTCCCCTGAGGCAGTCCCTGCAGAAACGAGTGCACCCTAATGCCTGCGGTCATGGACCTTCAGGGAGTAACCCGAGTGTTTCCCGGCGACCCACCTATCGAAGTGCTGCGCGGTGTGGATCTCACAATCGATGCGGGCGAGACGCTTTCGATCATCGGCCCATCGGGTTCCGGCAAATCGACGCTCCTGAACGTGATGGGTCTGCTCGATGTGCCAACCGAAGGCACCTTCCATCTTGACGGTATCGATGTGCGTTCGCTTTCCGATGGTGAACGCGCGGCATTGCGGGGATCTCGATTGGGGTTCGTGTTCCAAGCGTTCCACCTTCTTTCCCATCGCTCAGTCATCGAAAACGTAATGCTTGGGGAGCTGTATCTTCCCCCAGGGAAAAGCGGAAACGGCAAGCCTCGCAACACCGACAAAGCTTCCCGTTTCCAACGGGCCGAATCAGCGTTGACGAAGGTCAATCTGGCCCACCGCTTACACCACAAACCCACCAGGCTTTCGGGAGGCGAAAGGCAGCGTGTTGCCATTGCTCGGGCTATCGTTCACGGCCCTTCGCTCCTACTGGCCGATGAACCGACGGGCAACCTCGATTCAGAAAATACCGAAGCAGCCCTCCAACTTTTCGACGATCTCCGCGATGAAGGCCTCACCATCTGCATGATCACCCACGATGGCGACGTTGCTAAGCGCGCAGATCGAACCATGCGCATGCTCGATGGTCGTCTCGATTCCGTAGCAAGGAACTAATCATGGCAAGTTTTGGTATCGAAGCACTCATCGATCAAGAAATCGCGCAAAAGGCAAAACGGGCGAGCTCCACCGAGCAGGCTTCATCGAAGGAATCCCAACCGACGAGGAAAAGACGCTTTGGTAGCAACAACCGTGGCGACGCTGACCGGCCGAAGCTTCGATCACACCTCAAGTTTCGTGACCTTATGGCGGAATCCGTTGCTGGGCTTGAGGCTAGGCCCGCTCGCTCAATTCTCACCGTCTTGGGAACGGTTCTTGGCATTACGGCACTCGTAGCCACAATGGGAGTGTCAAGGACGGCGGGTAACCAAATCGTTGCTCGCTTTGATGCCTTTGCCGCCACCGAAGTCTCTCTACAACCGAGTAGTGGCGGAGGCGGCGGCACCCGCGCCAGCACCATCCCTTGGGACGCCGAAGCGCGGGTGATGCGACTGAACGGCGTGATCGCTGCCGGGACACTCACCCAGGTCAACATCCGTGGAGCCCTCTCGCGAACAACGGCGGTGCAAGATGTCACCGCGGGAACCGAATTCGATATTCCTTTGCGAGCGGCTTCTCCCGGCTTGTTCGCTGCGGTGAAGACCAAATTGCGAACCGGGCGTGTCTTTGACAAAGGAAGTGATACGCGCGCAGACAATGTTGCGGTGTTGGGTCCTGGAGCGGCAGAGCGGCTGGGTCTCAATCGCATTGATCAACAGCCCGCCGTCTTCGTTGGCGATCGATTGTTCGTCATTATTGGCATTATCGACGACGTTGCCCGCCAGGCCGACATGCTTGACTCAATCATTATCCCCGAAGGTACGGCCCGCGAGATCTACAGCCTTGCTGCGCCTCAGCTTGTAGCCATCGATACTTCCCCTGGCGCAGCATCGTTGGTCGCGCAACAGGCTCCCACTGCACTAGACCCAAACGATCCCTCACGGCTCCGTGCCGCATCTGCCGGTGGGGCCACCCGTGTGAAGGATGAAGTGAGCAACGATCTCAGCGGATTGTTTCTCATCCTCGGAGGAGTCTCGCTGCTAGTTGGCGCCATCGGCATCGCCAACGTGACGCTGGTGAGCGTGATGGAGCGCATTGGTGAGATAGGGCTCCGCCGTGCCCTGGGGGCTGGCCGCCGCCACATCATCGCCCAGTTCCTTACCGAGTCAACGTTCCTTGGGCTGCTCGGTGGAGCGGTTGGTGCCGCCTTAGGTGTGCTGATGACCGTAGGCATTAGCGCGGTCAAACAGTGGACGCCGGTAATGGATGGGCGCATACCATTCGCGGCTCCTGCCCTTGGTGCCGTCGTGGGACTCCTTGCCGGTCTTTACCCAGCCATGCGCGCCGCTTCACTGCAACCAGTGGAAGCACTCCGTGCCGGCACCTGATCACACTCGCTCAATCGGTCCGCAACCCGAGGAAGAAGTTTCCCGAATTCACATGACGGATCTGGGGAAGCTCACGTTCCCGGGGAAGCTCACGTTCGCGGCGGACCGGCTTGGGTGAAGCGGGTGCCCTCGGGATCAACCGCCCAAGCTGGCGCCTCTCCCCACGAGTCGCCGTAGATCAACTCGCCCATGGGCCTGCGACGAACCGAGCCGTGCGCACCGGCGGGTTTGCCAAGGGTAATTGTGGCACCAATCATCACGTCTGCCGGGATCGCTAGCAGCTCACGTAACTCGGATTCGACGGCCATATGGAAACCCGTAAGCGCGCCTCCGAAACCCAAAGCGCGGGCTGCCAGCAAAAGGTTCTGCACTGCCGGGTAAAGCGATGAGCCATCAAAGGTATACAACGAGACGTTTCCATCGGCATAGGACTCTTCGGGTCGGTAACGCTCTAAACAGGCGAATACCAGAACGGGAACTTCGGCGAAATGATCCACGTAGTGTTGCATGGTCGCCGCCATTCGAGCTTTGGGCGAATCGGGGCGGGCACCTGAACCTTCGCCATACCCATCGCTCTTTTGCTTTCCCACCCAAATCTTGCGGGCCGCGTCGGCAACAAGCTGTTTGGCTTTTTCGGCTTTTTCGCCATCACGCAAAACCAGAAAGCGAAACGGCTGCCGGTTCGATCCACTCGGCGCCCTGGTTGCTGCGAACAACATATCCCGCAGTGCTTCATCGGAAATAGGTTCGTCT
>JAYSVF010000173.1:0-23049 GCA_043718695.1 Acidimicrobiia bacterium
ATTGGTCACGGCGTACGTTTACAGGCTGATGTGAACTTCGCGACCGGCAAACTCGGCCAACTTGCCACGTACATTTTGGAGCGACAGATCACCCTCGAAATGGCTCCCACCTGCAACATGCAAATTGGCGCCGTCCCCACGGTTGCCGATCATCCCATCGGCCCGTTCCTGCGGATGGGTTTCCGAGTTGGCGTCAACACCGATAATCGTCTGATGAGCAACGTTGCTATGTCCACAGAGGTTCATGCTGTTGCTGAAGCCTTCGATCTCTCGTGGGAGGAGATTGGCCGTTTGGCGCTCAACTCCCTCGACGGTTCGTTCAGCAACTGGAACGAACGCCAACACCTTCGCAACACCATCGTCGCCCCCGCCTACGCTGCACTCGCCGCCCTTTAGACCTGGCGCTCGAGTACCGCGAGGGATCGATCGCACAACGTCAGTGCACCGTCGCCAAGCACCAAGGCTGCCGGGTCGCTCGAGGCCACGAGTTTCCATCCTCCCGGCGGCAGTTTGAATGACTGGCCGAAGGTGCCCTCGTTCATGGCGAGATAAATCGGCGGTGAGACAGAGTCAGTGGGTGCGGAATCGGTGAGGTGGAGCGCCAAACCGTTGCGTCCTGGATCGTTCCAATGGTCAATGGTCATCGGCTCGCCATCAGGACTGAACCATTGGGCGTGACGGTCATCGAGCCAATTGCCTTGACGGAGTAGAGGCGAACGTTTGCGCAGGGCTAGGACTGACTGCACGAACGCCAGCAGATCGGCATCAACGGCTGACCAATCGAGCCACGAGACCACATTGTCTTGGCAGTATGCGTTGTTGTTGCCAAGCTGTGTTCGTCCGAATTCGTCGCCTGCTACCAGCATGGGCGTCCCGTGGGACAGCAGCAGCGTTCCCAACAAATTCTTCCTCTGACGATCCCTAAGCACACGTATTGAATCACCGTCGGCAACAGGGCCTTCTACTCCGCAGTTCCAGGATCGATTGTCATTGGTGCCGTCACGGTTGTCCTCGCCGTTTGCCATGTTGTGTTTCTCGTTGTAAGAAACCAAGTCCTCAAGGCAAAAACCGTCATGCGCGGTTACGAAGTTGATACTGGCCCAAGGTTGGCGTCGACCATGGACGGCGAAGAGATCACTCGACGCACTCAACCGAGAAGCAATCTCGCCAAGAGGCACCGAAGCCCCCCGCCAATAGTCACGCACAAGGTCACGGTAACGGTCATTCCATTCGGCCCACGGGGCTGGAAATTGGCCAACTTGATATCCGCCTGGCCCGATGTCCCAAGGCTCCGCGATCAACTTTACGTTGCACAAAATCGGGTCTTGGGCAACCGCAGAAAAGAAAACACTGCGTTGTTCATAGCCGTGATCCCCCCGGGCTAAGGCTGTAGCAAGATCAAAACGAAACCCGTCGACGTGCATTTCGGTGACCCAGTATCGCAGCGAGTCAAGCACCATTCGCAGAGCATCGGGTTGCCGAAGATCGAGGGTGTTCCCACATCCAGTCGTGTCGTATTCGCGGTACCAGCCTTTTGGCGACAAGCCTCGAAGACTCAGCGCCGGCCCACCAGTTCCGCCTTCTGCAGTGTGGTTGTAGACCACATCGAGCAGAACTTCGATCCCAGCGCGGTGGAGCAATTTCACCATACCTTTGAACTCCGCGACCTGTTCTCCCCTGGTGCCGCTGGCGCTGTAGGCATCATGGGGTGCAAAAAAACCAATGGTGTTGTACCCCCAGTAGTTGGTGAGGCCCATGCGAACGAGTCTTTCTTCGTGTCCGATTTGGTGCACGGGAAGCAACTCAACGGCCGTAACACCGAGCGAAGTGAGGTGAGAAACAAACGCCGGATGTGCTAAGCCCGCATAGGTTCCTTGGAGACGTTCGGGCACACCGGGATGGGTTTTCGTTGCCCCTTTCACCTGCACTTCGTAGATCACGGTTTGGGTCCAGGAGTTCCTGAGCTGCGTGTCGCCTTCCCAATCGAATGCTGGATCAATCACGGTAGAGCGGGGTACGAATGGAGCCGAGTCGCGATCGTTGGTGAGGCTGAGTGCACTTGCACCAACTTCGTTCGTGCCCAGTTCGGAACCCGAGCCAATCGGGTCCTCTTCAAGCTGGCAAGCGAGACCGGTGGGCCGTGTCGCCCCAACCCAGTCAATTACGCCTTCGATCGCTCGAGCGTAAGGATCTAGGAGCAGCTTGGCGACGCGATGACCCGGACCTTCAACGCGGTACCCGTATTGATCTCCGGGATTGAGCGGCACCGCTGATATCCACCAGGTACTTCCCAGGCGGTTGGTGAGCGCATAACGAAGCTCGGTGGCTCCGCCTGAGCGTTTTGGGTCGACAAGCTTGCAGAGCCACACGCCCGTGGCGCCAGAATCAGTTACTACGGCCGCCGTGCACCCCGAAGGTGACCAGTGGACGCCGAGTGGTGGGGGCAACTCTTCGTTCATGAGCCGCAAAACACTAGTGCGTGTTCGTTGAAGTGACGATGCAGTGATTTCGGTGGCGATTCGGTATAGGTACTGAGGATTGAGTGAAAACACTGCATAGTAACTTCCGCGTCCCTGCACTAGCGGGGTCAACGCAGCATTGGGGAGCATTCCACACGAACGCCCCAAGAGCTGCATAGTCAATTCCACGAACAGGCACTAGTTTTGCTGCCGATGCCCGCCAAAAACCAAAAGCTTGGGCTGCCCAGTTCTGCAGCGCAAGAATCTGCGAAACCAAAACGAGCTGCTTACGATATTGATTCAATCGGTGATGTTGCCCTGGAGGTATTTCGGGTTCGAGGTTATGACGCCACGTCCATGGAGGATCTGGCCCGAGCCGCTGGAGTGACCAAGCCCGCGTTCTACCATCACGTTGGAAGCAAGGAAGAACTGCTTGCCCGAGGTCTCACCAAAGCACTCGATGCACTCTTTGCCATGTTGCAAGAACCTGAGGCCCTGACGGGTACGGCATCGGTTCGTCTTCGACACATCATCGGGCGCATCGTTGAATTAGAGGACTCGCTTCTTGCCCCGGTCACGGTCCTGCTTCGCTCCAGAGGTACAACCGAAGCCGAACGCCAAGCGCTGGCGAGGCGCCGCAGCTTTGATAACCATGTCGCCGCATTGATCACCGAAGGCCAGCAGGACGGTTCGCTCCGTTCCGATATTGACCCAAACCTCATGGCACGCTTGCTGATCGGCATGGCAACTTGGGTCATCGAGTGGTACCAACCCGGGGGCCGCTGGACCGTTGATGATGTAGCCAAAGCGGTTGTAGAAATGGCCTCAACCGGTATGGTCCACCCTTTTGCTTCCTCCCCCGAAGAACACCCACTGGGCTGAACGGTATTACGCGGCGGCTCGACGGGTGTATTCGACCGTTACGGTCCGACCGGAGGCACCAGCCTCGACAATCGTCAAGCGATCACCAGAACAGGTGAAAGGAACCATCTGACCGGGGGCGAAACTCGTAAGCCTCGGTGGTGCAGCGACCGTGGTCCCGTTCAGAGTCAGCTTGATGTCGAAAATGTCGATGTCGCTACTATCGGCCACGAGGTTGCCAGCTGACACATGGTAGGAACCGCTGAAATCCCAGTTTCCGATTCCCGTAATGATTGGGCCATCTGGATCGCTGTCCACGGGAAGACTCGTGAGCACGAAGTTGCCCATGATCGTTACATAATCACCAGAGAAGGCCATCGTTTTCCTTCCACTCACGACCTTCAGCAGAGAGATCGCTCCACCAGTTTTGCTTTCCAAGAGTGACTGCCAGTACTCCGCTCCCTGTCTGGCCTCCCAACCTCCTCGTAAACACGCAGGGCTACCGGAGGAGCTGGGGCGAGTTGTAGGGGGCACCCGGATCACCCATTGGTACACGTAACGGCTTCCGCTTCTAATCCGCCGACACGTCTGTAGGGTAGGCCCAGAACCGAAAGTTCTTCCAACCCGAGCGGAATTGCAAGCAGGTCGCGCCGCCGAGGCAGGGGTAGCGCCGATCGTGGAGAAGTAGAGCAACCCGAAAAGCAGGGCGGCGGACGCTGCTGTCAACTTCTTTGCGGTAAACCCCGCCCAAGATCCCGCCCCAGAGGTGGAGGGAGCACCCAACCTTTTGCGAGCTGAATCGGTAGAGACTTGACCCCGGTTCAGGGTAGGCGTTCTCGCACTACGAAGGACCTCGGCCAATCCAGTTCGTTTCATGGTTCGATTCTGGACTAGCGCAGGCAGATGCGCAATTGTTTTCGGCGTGAGTTTTTCACATTGTCTGGGATAAACCCATGGTGACAAGTTCCAACCGGATGCGACGAGCCAATGCGTGTTGGTGCACCACCTGACCCGTTGCTCACTGCACGTTTTTCAGATCCTTTAGGACTCGCACGAGTACATCGGGTCTGCGGGTGTAGATCCCATCGACCCCAAGGTTGACGAGCTCTGCCATGTGCTTGGGATCATCGACAACCCAGGTAAGTACAGCGATACCCTTTGCGTGGGAGAAGGCGAGATATTCGGCAGTGATCCTTTTGGTTCCATCGTCGCTGATGTAGCGAGGTTGCCCGACCAGTTGTCTGGTGGTGAAGCTCAGATCGTTTGTGTCACGCGCAGCCCGCATGGCTCGACGTTCCGCATCGGTCCCCGACGTTGACACCTCGGGACATTGCGAACGAAACGCCAGTACTTGCTCGGCGGTATCTACTCCTACGTACACATCCGATGTTCGATTGAGCTTACGAAGCAACGAGCAAACTGGCGCAACCACCTGAACCCGTTGGTCCTTGAGATCCAAGGTGGCAGGTGTGTTGGGAAAGTGTTTGAGAACCGATTCGATAGTTGGAACCCTGAGTCCTTTGTTCCGAAACGGGAACTTGCCGTTCTTTTTAAAGTTCCACCCGGCATCGAGCTTCGCAATGGCCTCGTAGGTGGTTTGGCTAACCCGCCCAGTTCCGTTGGTTGTTCGATCAAGGGTGCCATCGTGCATGGCGATGAGCACGTTTCCCGCCGTCATAAACACGTCAAGATCAATCACGTCGCCACCCAGCGCTTGGCTCTTTTCATACGCATACAGAGTGTTTTCCGGGAACAGTCCATCCCCACCACCATGAGGTATCACCAAGGTCCGCCCTATCCGAAACGGGTTAACCCTCGCTACGGAGCTGTTCAGCTCTTTCGTTGCACTGTCTATCGTGGCTTTACGCACCACCACGGCACTCGGGGCAGTAGCTCGCGGCATCACAGCAACGCTCGAAGGAATCGAAGCCAAGACGTAAACAATCGATCCCATGAGACCTAACAGCGCTCGCCCGAAAACCATTTTCCCTGTACGACGTATGCGCAAGGCACCGACCGCTCTATTCGACATATTAGGCCCTCGATTCGGCGATGACAGGAGCACCCTCGGTAGACGCGTGAGCAGATCACGCTCTTCATGGTTGGATTCTCGCAACGGCGATTCTGCTGTCATCTTATGGACAGACTACGGATGTCAGCCATGGTTTGTTGATTCACCAGGCCGATTTCGCCCGGTTCGCCGCACTCTGTGTCCTTGTTGAGCCTGAGGATGGGTGAGCTTGTTTGGCTCGGGACGCTATATCGCTGAGATGATGTTCCCGCCGGTGCGTGACGTTCGTCCGTGAAAGATCGCGACCGTTCGGGAAGCATCTTCACCTGGTGTTTGAGCAATAACGTCAACATCGCTCAGGCCAGTTCTCCCACCTGAGAATCGCATCACTGCGCTTGCCGTCAGCGTGTCACCCAAGCGAGCAGGTGCGACGAAGTCAATTGAAGCGGCGGCAGCCAGAGCAACCTGATTGGCGGCATTCGTGGCGTAGGCCATAGCGGAATCTGCCAACAGAAAAATGATACCCCCGTGACAAATTCCGAGACCATTCACCATGTCCTCACGAACCACTACCGACAGTGTCGCTGAGTTTTCCGTTACGTCAACCAAGACAAAACCGTGGGACTGCGAAGCCCGATCATCTGCCCACATAGCATGTGCCACTTCCACGGGATCTGGTGGGGTTTCACTCATTCGTTTCTCCGACTTTGAAGCCCTCAATGGACCACATCACAGGGACGGGCCAGCCTATTCAATCAATCGGCGTGGTGCCCAGCAGGTTCCTTACCACGTTGCCGTGGGGTCAACCGCTACGACGGCAAGCAGGGCGGCATGTACTTCAGCAAACTCAGCGTGGCGAAGCAACCGTCCCGACAAATCTTTCGACGCAGGGACAGTCTTAGAAGGAGGCTCGGGAGGAAGCTCAAGTGCAGCCTTGGCAGCGACAAGGCGCAGCAGAGACCAAGCTTCTCCGATCTGATTCGGCGCAACGAGTGTGGTCACAAGCGGCAACACCGAATCAACGGCGTTTTGCAATCGAGCGTTTGCTTCGGGGTTCGCTAACCCAAGTTTGATCACGAGCTGCTCGGCGTGATGACGATGGAACCGTTCTTCTTGAGCGACCTTGGCCGCTAGAGTCGAGAATCCCGCAATCTGGGGACCAAACGAAGCCTCGATGGCGGCCCAGCGCATTGGTTCGAGCGTGTCGTAAACCCAATGGCGAATTAACGCCCATTCCCACGAGTGGGCCACTCGTTCAACCAGTTCACAACTCCGCCATTCACTTGCCGGTCGACGGACCACATCCGCTTCCCGGTCCACCCAATCGGGCCATAGGCACGCGTACAGTGCTCGCGCATGACCCATTTCGTCTTGGGAGATCGAAGCCATGGTGAGGTCCTCCTCCAGAAATGGGGACAAACCCAACCATTGCGAGTGTCGATGACCAAGTACCAACTCGTCATCGGCCAAGGCCAAAAGCGCGGCAAACACCTCTGGCGGTAGGGAACTGAGAGGCAAGCGCCTTTCAACCAAAGCATCAGAACTCATGCCGACAACTCCGTTTGGCTTGGCGTCGATTGGTTTGGCGTCGATTGGTTTGGCGTCGTTTGGTTTGGCGTCGTTTGGTTTGGCGTCAATTGGCTTACCGTCGATTGGTTTGACGTCGTTTGCGAGGCAGAAGCACGACGATCTTTGCGTCGATCGGCCACCACATGCCCATCGTTGATGCTGTGGGCTCGTGCTGCAGTAACGGCTAAATCATCAGGGTCAAGCACCAAAACATTCGAGCGGCGAACCACCCAAGCCAGCTCACCCTCACCACGACGAACGTAGGTCTCTCGCGCAAGTACGAGCGCGAAATCATCATCGGGAGCATCGAGACTTCCAGCATGCGCGAACCCGTCACGCCCTGCCGGTTTCAGAAACACTTCATAGGTAGGCATAGTGACCTCGCATAATTTCCACCACGCTGCGACACGACGTGCACCAGGCCACCGAGCGACAAGCCGTAGGCCCCACCGGGAGCTTCGCCTCCAGGGCAGCAACTGAGCAGATTGGGCAAACGGGGAGAGCATCGTCGGCAAACGAGACTCGATCTGGCACTGCGATACCGAGGTCTGCCAACTTGCCCCGGCCCGCTTGAGAAATTCGATCCGGGTTCCACGCAGGCGAGTTCGCCCAGGTAACTCGGACCGAAGAAACACCTCGCGCACGCAGGGCACCAACAACGTCGTGTTCCATGAGGTTCAATGCCGGGCAGCCAAGGAACGTGGGCAGCAGGATTACTTCGATCGCCCCGTCAACGCCGGACTGGCGGAGTTCGTGCACCAATCCCAACTCGCCGATGGTTACGCCGCCAAGCTCAGGATCAGGCACCATCGACACGGCAGTGAGCCAAGCGTGCAGTTCTTCGCCAGAGAACCAGCGGGATTCGCCACGCGAGTTGCTCGATCGCTTCGCCGACAGCACCACGGCGGTCATGCCGCTACCTGAGCAGGTAACGGATCGGTGGACAAGGGATCGTCGGTAAGGCCAAGGGAGGAACGGACCCATTCGGTATCGGTCCACGCGGCGCGGGCAACGGCAATACGTTCCGCAGAATCCTCGCCGACATTGGATTGCGTAGCCGAAAGCGCCGACCAGTCAATCTCACCAATTACCCAGCGGCCATCAGCATTTTGGTGGAGGTGAGGATCGGGCACGGTGAAGCCATAGTCATGCAACATAGGCACAAACTTCTGCACGAACTTGTCGCGCAGCGCTTCGTTGGTTTCACTTTTTATCTTCCAGCGCAACAACAAATCATTCGCCTTGGTTGGTGGACCGAAGAAGTGCATCACTGCTTCCCACCAGCGATTGAGTGCATCTTGAAACAAGTCACGCTGGATCTGGGTACCGTCGGCCAGGGTTAGAAGCATCTCTTCACCGTGACGCATATGGAAACCCTCTTCGCTCACGATCCGGCGCAAAATCCGTCGATACGGGCCGTAGGAACAGTTCTTGAGAACGGCTTGCTGGGTGGTAAGCGCCGCCGCATCGACCAAGAACGCAATGACAATTTGATCTGCCCACGTATGAGTTTTGTAGTGGAACACGTTGTGGAATTTGGTCCGTCCGGCCAGGAGATCGTCCATCATTTGTTGGCGGGTTTTCACGCCAAGATCAGCCGCCACCATGTACAGCAGGTGCGCATGGCCAATCTCATCTTGCGTCTTGGCGAGGAACGCCATTTTACGGTGCAGTCCTGGTGCTCGAGAAACCCAATATCGTTCGCACAGCCCGCCGAAGAGTTCTGAGTTGGCGTGCATCTCGATGAATCGAAACACTTCCTTGCGATACGCCGCAGGTATGTCATCGCCAGGCTCCACGATGCCACCGCCATTCAAAAACGCTTCAAACTCGCGAAGATCACCACGAGCAACCGCCGCCTCCGTTCCAGTTCCATCAGAAGTCCAAGATCGCATGCCTTCATTCTCCTTAACGATCGTTAAGTAGTCAAGTTATGATTCTTCACCAACTCCCAAACCTTCAATCCAGCAATGGTGCACTCCGTGACCAAACCGATAGGGTCGAGGAGAGCACGATCTTGGGAGTAGTTGCATGAAGTTCACATTTTTTAACCTGATGCCCTGGCCTGGACTTCCCGAAGATTTTCGGGAGAACAACCGATCGGTATGGGTAGATATCGATTCGAAGCTCTTTGATCCGGTGAAGGCCAACGCCATCTACAACACCTATATGGATCAACTGGAGTTCGCCGATAGCCTCGGATTCGATGGCATTGGTGTGAACGAGCACCACCAAAACGGCTACGGCATCATGCCCAGCCCCAACATCATCGCCGCCGGCCTGGCCCGCCGAACCACCAACGCGGCCATTGCGGTGATTGGTAACTCCATTGCGCTGTACAACCCGCCGATCCGCGTGGCCGAAGAGTTCGCCATGCTCGATTGCATCAGTGGCGGTCGTTTACTTGCTGGGTTCCCCGTCGGCACGGCCATGGATACCAACTTTTGTTACGGCACGATCCCGGCCCTCACCCGCGACCGTTACAACGAAGCACATGAGCTCATCATGCGAGCCTGGACCGAGCCTGAACCGTTCGCCTTCGATGGTAAGTACACACAGCTTCGATACGTAAACACCTGGCCCAAGCCCATTCAAAAACCTCACCCGCCCGTGTACATTCCCGGCGGCGGATCGATCGAAACATGGGACTTCTGTCTCGATCACGATTACAACTATTCGTACTTGTCATTCGCAGGCTACAAGGCCGGCAAAGCCCTTATGGATGGTTACTGGAACCGCGTAGCCGAGCGCGATGTCGATGAGTCACCGTACCGAGGATCCTTCGCCCAAATCATTGCCGTGGCCGATACCGATGCCCAGGCCGAAGAGCTCTACGCCGAGCACATCTTGTACTTCTTCAACCGCTGTCTGCACGTGTACCCAGGATTCGCCGATCCTCCCGGTTACCGCACCATCAACACCATCAAGGCCGGTGTGCTGAACTCCTTCCGCCAAGAGAACCGCCAAGTGTTTCAATCCCTCACCTGGAAAGACCTCATCAAAGGCGGTTTCGTGATTGCTGGATCGCCCGATACCGTGGCCGAGCAAATGGAAGACATGATCAAAACCCTCCACGTTGGTCACGTCTTTGGATTGTTCCATATGGGTGACATGCCGGATTGGAAAACCCGCTACTCCACGCAAATGTTCGCCGAAAAGGTCATGCCTCGCCTCAAAAACCTTTGGCCCGAATGGCACACTGATGATCGTTGGTGGTGCAAGCCCTTGGAAACCCGCGTGTCTATGGAAGACAGTTACGTGAACCGGTTGAGGAATTGGGAAGCGGCCAAAGCCCAAAGCGACGCCGAGCGGGCGGGGGCCTAAGCACATGAGCACCCCATCAACAACCACCGGCGCCCATGCCCCCTGCACCATTGACACCATCACGCTCACCACCAAGCGCGGACTCGCGTCCAAGGTGCGGATCTATCGCCCAGCCGTAGCGACTTCCCAAGCTCCGCTGCTGTTTCTCCACGGTGCCATGGGCCTCATGGATTCCGAACCAGCCCTCGAAATCCTTGCCACCGATCGCGTGGTAATCGCCCCCATCTGGCCCGGGTACAGCGATCTACCCGGTGAACTGCTCATTGAAGACATGCAAGATTTCACCCTTCACGGTTGGGATCTCGTTGAGGCCCTCCGAGCCGAAGGAGTCCTCGACAGCAGCCCAATCAACCTGGCCGGTCACTGTATGGGTGGAATGATCGCCGCCGAAATGGCTGCCAGCGCACCGTCGCTCGTTGCCCACCTGGTTCTGCTGAACCCCCTTGGCCTATGGATCGAGAACCATCCACTTCCCGATATTTTCGCCACGCTCCCCTATGAGTTCGCGCCGCTGTTGTTTCACGATGCGGCCAACGGAACTTCGCACCTCATTGGCCAAACCGATTGGAACGACACCAAGGCTATCGAGATCTTCCTCGTCGCCAATGCCCGTCGGCTCGGCACCGCTGGCAAGATCTTGTTCCCCATCCCCAATCGTCGCCTCTCGAAACGGCTGTACCGCCTAAGTACCCCCACAGCGCTGCTTTGGGGATCATCCGACAAGCTCCTACCGTTCGATCCTTACGCCACACGCTGGAACGAACTGATCCCTCACGCGCAGCTCATTGCGATCGCCGAAGCCGGGCATCTCCCTAACCTCGAACAACCCGCAACCACAGCCCAGGCCATCACCACGTTCCTCACGGAGTAAAAACTTTCAAGGACTCGTCGTCATAGTTTGATGCACTTGCGTTAATTGGCCTGATGGCGCTTCACCCGGGTTTCGGTTCGCCGAGTCGCCTGGGTTTGGTCCCTTGTTGGTAGTTATTCATCACGGGGGACCAAACCCAACCGCCGATTTTGCCATCCTCCCAACCGTTCCCTCCGTGTTTACGAACCCACAAGGAAACGATGAATTGCAGTCTGTTCACGTCCGGGCGACGATAGGAACCATGACGAAACCACCGCTGCGTGTTGCAAACTGTTCGGGCTTCTACGGTGACCGGTTAAGCGCCGCCAAAGAGATGGTGGATGGCGGGCCAATTGATGTGTTGACGGGTGACTGGCTGGCTGAGCTCACCATGCTGATTCTGGCCCGCTCCCGCAAGGGCGGGGTTGGAGGTTATGCCCGTACGTTTGTGACCCAAATGGAACAGGTCATGGTGTCGTGCTTAGAAAAAGGAATCAAGGTGGTCACCAATGCCGGTGGACTTGACCCGCAGTCATGCGCCGAAGCCGTTGCCGACGTGGCTACAAAACTTGGTCTCTCCCCCAAGATCGCCTACGTAACGGGCGATGATTTACTCCCCCGCTGGAATGATCTGCGCGCAGACGGTCATACGTTTACCAATTTCGACACCGGCGCAGAACTCGGTGACCGCGTACCCATGACGGCCAATGCGTACCTGGGTGGTTGGGGTATTGCCGAAGCACTCCGCCAGGGTGCCGACATCGTTATTGCCGGACGGGTCACCGATGCCGCGGTCGTTGTGGGCCCTGCAGCTTGGTATCACGAATGGAAACGCGATGATTGGGATCAGCTGGCTGGAGCGGTGGTTGCCGGACACATCATCGAATGCGGCTGCCAAGCAACTGGTGGAAACTATTGTTTCTTCCAAGAAGTCCCCGGCTTAGAACGCCCCGGCTTTCCCATCGCCGAGATTGCTGCTGATGGATCGTGCGTGATCACCAAGCACTCTGGCACGGGTGGATTAGTAAGTGTCGGTACAGTTACCGCGCAGCTCCTCTATGAGATTCAAGGTGTGCGGTACATCAACCCCGATGTGATCACCCGATTCGACACCATTACCGTCAGCCAGCAGGGCCCCGACCGCGTTCTGGTGTCAGGTACCCGCGGCGAACCGGCGCCACCAACCACCAAGGTGTGCATCAACCTCGACGGGGGCTATCGCAACACCATGGCCTTCTGTCTCACCGGGCTCGACATCGAAGCCAAAGCCGAACTGGTTGAGCGCACGTTCTGGGGCAACCAAAAGGGTGGGCGTGAATCATTCGCGCAAGCGACCACCCGGCTCATCCGCTCCGACAAAGCCGATCCGGCCACCAATGAAGAAGGCGTCGCCCTGCTCAGCTTCACCGTCAAGGATCCCGACGAACGCAAGGTGGGGCGAGCATTTGCCAACGTTGGCGTGGAAATGGCCTTGTCTTCCTACCCCGGCATGTTCGGCACCGGTGCACCCTCCTCAGCCCAGTCCTACGGCGTGTATTGGCCTGCGCTCGTTCCCAGCGACCTCTGTCCAAGCGTGGTGCATATGATGGGTAGCCGCAGCACAACCGTGGAAGCAACCAGTACCTCGTACGCACCCGTCAGCATCGAAGCACCTTCGCTACGAGACCCATCGGGGGGACTCAACCTCGAACCAAGGAACTCAGAAGGCACCTCGCGTCAACCGTTAGGGCGCTTGATTGGTGCTCGATCGGGTGACAAAGGCGGAAACGCCAATATCGGGGTTTGGGTGCAGAGCCAAGAACAGTACGAATGGCTCGAGGACTTTCTAACCACCGACAAGCTCCAAGAGCTGCTCCCCGAAACCCAATCCCTCCTGGTAAAGCGCGCTGAGCTTCCCAACCTTCTCGCCCTGAACTTTGTCATTGTGGGTCTACTTGAAGAGGGTGTGGCAGCATCCACTCGGATGGACGCCCAAGCAAAGGGACTTGGAGAGTACCTGCGAGCCAAGACTGTTGATCTCCCGGTATTTAACGATGGCACGTCACCCAGGTAGAAGACTGCTAACTAAAGCGACTGGATGTTAAATTTCGCTTTGTTTTTCCAGTTCGTGATCTGTCTAGTTCGCATTATTCCGTACTCTCCTAGGCCGAACGGCCCATTGAATTCGTCCTGTTTGGCCTTTCACCCTAGGTACTTGGCCCGATTTCAACAACGAAGCTCAAGACAAAGGGGGCAGGGGTCGATTGTCTTTGTATGGCAATGGAAAACTACGAATTCGTGCGTTTCGCGGGGAACGCGCTCGACGTGGCCATTGTTATCGATACTTCTGGCACGGTCGTTGCCGCTTCCGATTCGGCAACGACCCTGCTTGGTTACGATCTCCCTTCGGTGCTTGGCCGCAATGTGGTCGAGTTCGTTCACCCTGGCGACCTCGAAATGGCCTCTCAACTGTTGTCAACAGCCGTGGAAATTGCGGGAACCACTCGATCAATAGACACCCGAATCCTGCACCAAAGTGGCACCTGGATTCCGCACGAGGTTCTACCACTCAACCTTCTCGCCACCGACGGAATCATCATCCTTACTTGCAGAAACATCAGCGAGCGACTTCGTATCCAGGGCGAGCGAATTGCCGAAGAGATGCGTTTCAGGGCTCTTGCGATGTCGGTGCCCATCGCGATTTTCCAGCTCAGCAACGACGGTTTCTGTGACTTTGTCAACGAACGATGGACCGAGTTGACCGGGCAACCAATGGACCAGGCCGCAGGAGCTGGTTGGATCAATGTGATTGATCGCACCGACCAACTGAAACTGCTCAGCGTTCAGTCTGGGAACGCCGATTCCGGCGTAATGGACCTGATCCTGCACGGCCACAATGGTCAACGCCGAAGCATTATCGGCCGATGGACCGCATTGTTTGACAACCGCGGCCAGCGAACTGGATTCGTTGGCACGATGGAAGACGTGACGGAGCGAAAAACACTCGAAGAACGCCTGGTTCACCAAGCAACCCATGATGCGCTTACCGGCCTGCCAAACCGCCTTATTCTTAACGAGCATTTGGCCCACAGCCTGGCCCGAACAAAACGAACAAATGAACGAGTTGGGGTCATCTTCTGTGACCTTGATCGATTCAAAATTGTCAACGACAGCCTTGGGCACGAAACCGGAGATCGTCTACTCAAAGCCGTGGGCCGACGTATGTCGACAGCGCTCAGGGCAACTGACGTAGTCGGCCGATTCGGTGGAGACGAATTTGTCGTCTTGGTTACTGGAAAAGACGACGCCGCTATACGAGAAGCAGCGGATCGACTGCAGGGCATCTTTACCGAACCGTTCGACATCGGTCTCGGCCGACCGTACGCGTCTTCAGGCAGTATCGGCATCGCCCTCTCAACTCCAGATTCCACACCCGAAACCCTGCTTCGGGATGCCGATGTGGCGATGTACCGAGCCAAGGAACGCGGTCGAGGTCGAGCTGAAGAGTTCGACGAGCGGCTCCGAGCGCGGGCCCTCGATCGCTTGGCGCTCATGAGTGACCTACCTCTAGCGCTGGCCAACGGCGAGTTTGTTTTGCTGTATCAACCAATCGTAGGCACACCAGAAAACCAGCTCGTGTCAGTAGAGGCGCTGGTCCGATGGGACCACCCAACACGCGGACGTCTTTCCCCCGATGTCTTTATTGGCCTCGCCGAAGAAACCGGTCTGATTCTTCCGATCGGCGATTGGATTTTGGAACACGCCTGCCAAGAACTACTCCCGGCTCACGGAGTGATGCTCAACGTCAACCTGTCTTCACTACAGGTAGACGATCCCGGGCTCGTTGACCGGGTGAAAACTGCCTTGCAACGAACCGGTTTCCCCGCAGATCGTTTGATGTTGGAAATAACCGAGTCGGTGTTGATGCAAAACGTAGAAAAAACGGTCGACACCCTTCGAGGACTCAAGGCTCTTGGCGTCTCGATTGCTGTCGACGATTTTGGCACTGGTTACTCTTCGCTCAACTATCTGTCATCGTTTCCGATTGATTCGTTGAAGGTTGATCGATCCTTCATCCAGGGTTTAGGTTTTCAAGCCGGCGGTGACAACGAAATCGTACGAACCGTCATTGCCCTTGCGCACAGCCTGGGGCTTCGCGCTACCGCCGAGGGAGTGGAGACGGAATCGCAACTTACGGCGTTACGGCTTCTGGGCTGTGATTTCGTTCAAGGTTTCCTCTTCGATGAACCGGTAACACTTGCCAAGCTTCGCTCCACGTGGATCAGCCGTCACGAACTGGTGAGCGCGACTGCAACTGCAAGCAATTAAGACTTAGCGCAACCGGAGGGAAACCAATTGCGACGACATCATCGCGCTGAGCTCCCTCGACCTATTACGACGGATTCCCTAAACTAGGTGAACATATGGTTCCGAGGCCGGGAACGATGTTGTCGATAAGGAATCGGGCCGAAGCTTCACGAATACACGCACTCTTCGTAACCGCAACGTGGCCACCACCATTGCGGGTAAGCAATGGCGCTTGGAGCGCGGCCGCCAAGCCCTCAGACCAAACGTAGGGCGTCGTAAGGTCGAAGGTGTTGCCGATAACGAGCGTCGCAGCCTTGACCTGTGGTCCCAACGGTGTTTGCGGAGTCACGGGAGCACCCCAGTTCACACAACTATCTGCAGCAATCGAGCTCGCAATTAGACCAGAAAATCTCGGGCCGACGACGGGTACCGAATCGCGAACCTGCTGATCAGCAGCGGGATCACGAGGCAGAATTCCATCACGACAGTTGATGGCCAAATTTGTGGCATCAGAGAACGAGTCAAGGGAAGAGAGCCGCTCACTATCCGACAGTGATTGATTATCGGTTGAGAGAACTCGGAACACCCCTGTTCCGGTCTTAGCTAGCTCCTCAAGAGCACGGCCGAGCACTGGCCAACCATTACGGGGGTACCCAATGAATCCCGCAATTTGCTCGTCGAAAGCCCTTTCCGATGTAGTCCGAGCGAACCGTGAGGCTTTCACATAATTATCCCGAACCTGCAAATACTTTGCGCGCAGATCAGTTCCATCATTGAACGCACAGGGAGTTAACCGGCCTGACGCGCATTCTTCCAGGAAACCATCGAGGGCTTTTTCGGTCGCGGCAATTGGATCAAGCAACATGTTGACGCCAAAGCGTGAGGGATCAACGGCGCTATCCAAAATCATGGAGCGAACCTGATCAGGGAATTGTGCTCGGTAAACTGCGCCCAGGTAGGTGCCATAGGACATTCCCAAATAGTTGATCTGGGTTTCGCCAAGAGACACCCGAACCGCATCAAGATCACGAGCTGCGGTTTGGGTGTCCATAAACAACAAGCGGGCCGCATCGTTTGAGGAGCACGAATCGGCGAATGCATCGGCGTAACTAAGCCTGGCCCCGTTGGCACCGGTCCGAGGTTTGGCAGCCGTGTCACATTTCAACGGCGCGCTGCGCTCTGTTCCTCGAGGATCCACGCCAATGACATCAAAGCGTTCTAACACCTCTGGGGTGAGAAACGATGCGGCGCTTCGAACCGTGTCATAAGCGGGCCCTCCGGGACCGCCAGGGTTCACGAACAGCACCCCCACCCTGGGAGCTGGGCCGGTGGCTTTGCGACGGGAAACGAACAGATCGATGCGCTCCCCAGACAGGTTCGCTGGGTCAAACGGAACCCCGACCTGTGCGCATTCCAGCTTCGAATCTTTGCACTGCGCAAACACCGCGGGCGCGGCAACCGGAATGGCCGGAATTGTGGTTGTTGGTATGGGGGGAATGGGCGATGGGGCTGGTTGAGCGAGCACTGCTGGAACGACGTCCGCAGAAACAAGGCTTGGGTTTTCGGCGGGCTTTGCCACTGGCTTTGCGACAGGTTTTTTGGTGGACTTTTTCGCCACTGTTTTAGCTGGCTTCTTTACCGTTTTTGCTTTTGCTTTTGCTTTTGCTGCCGCGAAGCGCGGCGAAAACCTCTCTGGCACACCGGTATTGGCACCTTGGTTTGCCTGCGTGGTTTGCCCACCGCTGTTGGCGAGGAAGCCAACAGGCATCAACATGGCAAGAAGGAGGACTGAAGTCCTGCGTGATCGCTTGGAGGTGCTACGAATCGGAAGCTGAAGCGCCCTGTTTCGAAAACTCATGGCAACACACTCGCGCACACAATCTAAGAACCAAGTGAGAACCGTAAAGTTGGTGTCGCGCCGCCGCAGCTTTCCTGAGCACGTTGCTCAGGCCATCAGTCAAACGATGCGCCCCAGGCATGGCAAAGCGCTCGAGGAAGTACCCACTCACCCACTTCGGTTAAACGGTCCTCGGAATCGATAAGACCGATTGATCGCCAAAGGGCATCAAGCCAGGCCAAACCCTGCTCAACGGCCTCAAGATCGTCGCTGGCCACATCGTCCTCAATCCAATCGAGAAAGTCATCGGCCGTAAAGTACTGGCCTGCGCCTCGCTTTACCCCGTTCACCACGATCTGAAGCCAATCGGCCGTGTCTAGAGCGCTAATTGCCACCAGGTCATCAACGCTAGCGTCACCGGCTCCCGTCCTCGACGATTCCACCACCGACGCTGCGGCAAGGATGAGCAATCCGGTATCGCTCAACTGGGAAATGTCTACGTCAAGCAGGGAAGCAATCGGTGCTGGTTCATCATTGTTTGCCCATGCTGCCCGCAGTGTGGCGGCCGCGAAAGCGATCGAACTGGGGGCTCGGACCGAACGCTTTTCCGCCAAGATCCTGTGCATTGCTTCGACGCTCTCGCGATCCAGCACCGACCACGTCGTCAGGGAAAAGAGGTCTACTGAAGGTGCGGGTTTCACGAACAAACTTCCAGTCACCGCCAAAGGCTACCTCCCGTGCCGTGCTCGATGGACCCCGCGCAGATCGGGCTCGGCTCTTAACGGTTTTTGGGGATCGTCAAGGCAGTTTCCTCACCGAAGCGGCCGATGGACCGAAGAACTAGAGCGGGCGCACCGTTTTCCATGGCTTCGGCGATGTTGACGGTTGCTTCAAAGGCCCAATCGCCATCGCCTTCTGGGTCACTGAACCGTTGGCGAACTACCCATTCATCGGGGGATTCAGTCAACTCGAAGAAGGCCGCGGAACGGGCATCCCCGTCGGTGCCAAGAACTTGGTGATCTTTCCAATATGGGGACATAGCATTCCAAATATCGGCTTCGGTCACCCCGGTACGCTCCGAAAGACCAACATAGGCACGCCGGGCCAATAACTCGATCCAACCAAAGGCTGCGGTGCGAACCGTGGTGCGCCAGGCTTTCGGCGGGCCAGTATTGAGAACGGGCGCATCGGGAACCAATCGCTCAACCGATTGCAAACCAGCCAGCGTTTCCCACTCTTCCATCAGCGAAACATCAGTTGCGGTAAGCAGAGCACGAAGCCAAACAATCACATCTTCGAGAGCTTCGGTATAGGCCGACGAGGGCAGCGAACGATCCAGCGCCCGCCATGCGTCAGTGAGATAGCGCAGCAACAAACCTTCGGAACGCTCCAGCTTGTAACGCTTGATAAACCCAGCAAAGGTTTCCCCGGATTCGAGCATTTCCCGCAGAATCGATTTCGGTGAGGGCGCATCATGAACCCAGGGATGATGCCCGCGGTACATGTCGTAACTGGTGGTCAACACCTCAAGGAGCGGCTTCGGCCAACTGACGTTTCCAACCTGATCAACCCGCTCATCGAATGACAAGCCTTCCGCTTTCATACGGGCGAATTCCAATGCCCGAGCCGCTTTCTCCTGCGCGATCAGGATGGCCATGGGATCATCCAAAATGGATTCGATCACGCTCACCACATCGATCACATACGTGAGTGATTCGGGATCGAGCGTGGCAATCACTTCTATCGCAAACGGCCCAAGCGGCGAGGTGAAACTCACATCCAAACGATCATCGCTACCCTCCACCATGGAGCCCATCCGCACGCCAACGCACACACCGTCGGCGTTTCGGAGCCGCTCAGCCACACCGGCAGTTTCGAGCGACCGATACACGGCAATAGCTCGTTTGATGTGTTCGCGTTTACGCGCGGGGGTGTCGTGATTGTTCTGCAGCAGATCCTTGAGTGCGTCGATCTCGTGCGTGTCGCGAGCTAACACACTGGCCACGAGATGGGGCGTGACTCGAAAGTGCGAAGTAAGTGGCTCAGGTGGTGCGGCGAGGAGACGATTGAAGGTGTTGTCGTCGTAATGCACGAAACCCTTCGCCGGGGCGGCGCGCTTTACTTTGCGACGAGCTTTGGGATCGTCACCAACCCGGGCCAGAGCGCGTTCATTCTCGATGATGTGCTCCGGTGCTTGGGCCCAAATGTGACCATCAGGATCGAATCCTGGCCGCCCGGCGCGCCCAGCAAGTTGGTGGAATTCGCGAGCCCTAAGTGTACGTACTTTGGTGCCATCGTACTTGGTAAGCGCAGTTAGCAAGACGGTGCGGATGGGAATGTTGATGCCTACACCCAGCGTGTCGGTTCCGCAGATGACCGGTAACAAACCTTCGCCAGCCAGTTTTTCTACCAGGCGCCGATAGCGGGGCAACATGCCAGCGTGATGCACACCCACGCCGTTGCGAAGATACCGAGCCAGCATTTGCCCGAACCCGGTATTGAGCTTCACACCCTTCAGTGCTTCAGCAATGGCTTCACGCTGCCCACGGGTGGTGAGCGGTAGCGACACCAAGGATTGGGCCTGCTCAATCGCCGCGGCCTGAGAACCGTGCACCATATAGACCGGGTAGAGACCCTTTTCTACTGCCTCGGCGATGGTGTCGGCAATGGGGGTGTTACGCCACTGGGGGTAGAGCGGCGTGGGGCGATTCACCGACATCACACTGGTAATCGGCCGACCCGAACGTTCCCCTAGATCAGCAACCAAGCCCGTTACATCGCCCAGCGTTGCGCTAGCCAGAAGGAACTGGCAGTTGTGCATCGTCAGCAAAGGAACTTGCCAAGCCCAGCCCCGATCACGATCACCGTAGTAATGAAACTCGTCAAGACAGGCAAAACCCACCGGCGTTTCCGCGCCACGGGCCAACGCTTGATTCGCTAGCACCTCAGACGTGCACACCAAAACGGGCGCTTCACGGTTAATCGAGGCATCACCAATGGCCAGGCCGACCAACTCAGGGCCCAGCATCTCGGCGAGTTCAAAAAACTTTTCTCCCACGAGCGCCTTGATCGGTGCCGTCCACACAGCACGTTCGCCCCGGTTGAGCGCCAAGACGATTCCGGCGATAGCCACCATTGACTTGCCCGAACCCGTCGGCGTGGCCAACACCACATGATTACCTTCGGCCAGGGCGAGCAGCGCCTCCTCCTGGTGCGGGTACAGCGGTCTACCACCGGCTTGAGCCCACGTCATAAACGCATCGACCACATCGAGCGGATCGCTCCCTACCGGCGGCAATGTATCAATCAGAGATCCCACCGGTTAACTCTCGCACGCCCCGGCCGCTCATGGAGCCCAGTGGAGAGTTTGTTGATACAAACCACCCCAAAACCAGCCCTTCATCAGCCCGAGCGAAAAACACCGGTTCAAATTCCAAGCCCAACCCAACTGTGGACAACACGTTCGTTCCCATGAAAACCACCCTGAGTCACATCGACGAGATGGCTGACGAAATACCCCACCATGACGAAGAACCCCACAGTGATAACCCGACAAGTGGTGAGCGGGCTTCTAACCTTGACCCGATGCGGCCGGACACCAAAACCAAGCGGTCAAAAATCCGCTGGGAAACCCCGCTGGTACTTCTGGCGTTCATGAGCGCTACGGCTTTCCTCGTGTCCACCGTTGGGTCGGTCTGGGAAACCTCCAATGTGGGCGCACAAACCACGTCTCGTAAACCAGCAACCACAGCACTCGATCTAGCCGCTTCCCCGGGCCGGCCCCAAGGCGCAGGGTCGAGCCTCCGCCAAGATACTTTGGCCATCACGCAATCACGGGGTCTCAATATGGGTACCATCGTGAAAGGCATCGGTTTCGCGTTCTCCAATAACGCGGTTGCGGGAATCGTTCACCAAGGAACCATTGAATTGCTAGCGGTTCGTCGCGGAGCTTCAACCGTGCAGTCGTTCCCCGAAGGCGAAAGCGCACCCGTCTCGCTGATGGCCCTCACTCCAGCGACAGCAGCGCCGGTACTTGGTCCCGATATAGCAAGTACGCTTAGCGCTTCTGATGCGGTGCTGAGCGTTTCCTCCGCAAAATTACGCAAGGCCAAGGTGGGTGACACCATCATGATCCGAGGGTGGAATTCCAATCTGCACCTCATTCGCGTTGGTGCGATTGTCGACGATGGCCGAGCGCTCAACGCTGAAATTCTCGTGTCGCTTGATACGGCTCGAAGCTTTGGGGTGGATCGACCAGAACGCTTATTGATTTGGAAGATTCCGGGCAAACGTGATGGCTTTGTCACCACTATTGAAAAAACGTTGGCGGCTGAGAACATTCGGGTTTCGGCTTCGTGGACTCCCCCATCACCTGACAAATTGCTTTCCCAGGCGCAGCTGAAACTGTTACTTGGTGAGTTCACTATTCGTCGCAATGGCAAAACCATCACGGTCAACCCCCAGTGGCTTGCCGCCAACGTCGGGCGATTGAACCTGCCCACCATTGGCGACAAAACGTGTCACAAGTTAGTGCTTGGACCACTCAAATCGGCCTTGAGTGACGTGGAATTTGTAGGACTCGACGAGATCATCAACGTCGCCGATACCGCCAAAGCCGGCAACTGTTTTAATGGCCGAGAAATCCGCACCAACACGGGAACTTCTGGCCGCAACCTGTCACGCCATTCATGGGCTGCTGCGATTGATATCAATCCTTCAACCAATCCCTTTGGCGGGAAGCCGACGATTCACCCCTGCATTGTGGAGATCTTTCGAGCACGGGGTTTTGCTTGGGGCGGAAGTTTTTCCATTCCCGATGGCATGCATTTCGAATACACGGGTGCCCCATCAAAACCACTGCCAGCCTGTGCCGTAGAAGCTCGTCGCATTAATTTGGCAACCACCACAACCACTACGTCGACAACAACAACCACGACAACCACCACGACCACCACCGTGCTGCCAAGCACCACAACGTCTACGGCAGCGACAGAACTCACCACAGCGGCCACGGTAACCACCGTAAAAACAGCCGCAACCGTGAAGGGTGCTGGCACCACGGTCTTATCAACAATCACTCCAACAACGCCAACGCTCGCTGGCCAAGCCGGTGAGGCCGCTCGCGCAACCGCTACGGGAACCACTACCACCTTCCCCGCGCCGCTCCCTGGTGTTCAACCAACCATTGCGGTCACCAAGCCCGGCGCTGCACCCAAACGAAGCGTCCCCGCTGCCACGACACCGGCACCGGTCGTAACTATTCCCCCAACGGCGCCAAGTGCAACACAAGCGCCAAGCATACTGGCTCCTGTTGTTCCGCTACCGGCAACCGCAGTTATTCCCAGCAGCATTGTGGTGGTTCCCGTTGCCCCGCAACCCACGACGGTTATCGAAGTAACCAATCCCTAGGAGAGCGAAGAGTGCTCGTGCGCGAGGCTCCTGCATCAGAGCTTCGTCTAGCCAACTTCGTCGACTGCATAGTTCTTAACCGACTGGCTAGCCGGATCGGGAGCACCCTGCATCAGGGTCACTTACAAAGACGGCGCCTCGCACCCAGCGCAGCTGCATGCCCATGGTTTATGGGCGGTCTACCAACGTTCGAAGAGTTTCAAGAATCACCGCGGCAGCGGCCGTGCCATCGACTCCCATGGCGACGGATGCGTTGGGGATCGGGCCATGCTTAACGCCACGATGATCGATCACGGTCATGCCTCGGGTTAGCGAACCGGTGAGCTCCACATCGACATGGAGGCGTTCCATAGTGAATAGGTGCGGGTGAGTAAGCACGAGCACCGCACACGGATCATGGAGGGGGCCTACGGCTTCGGTAAAAAACACGTCTTGATAGGCG
>JAYSVF010000174.1:0-23045 GCA_043718695.1 Acidimicrobiia bacterium
AACGGCAAGCAACGTCGCCCAGGCACCAAGGGTGATCACCAAGTTGTCATTGGTGATCACCGATGAGAGGAACACGAACCGCGGAAGCGTGGCCACGATTGCAGCCGCTAGCACCGCCCCCCATGGGCCTACACCGCAGCGCGAAGCTACCCGACGGGTCAACCATACGGTAAGCACACCTAGCAAAATACTAGGGAGGCGTAGCAGTGTTACTCGACGTTGAGACTCGGCGTCATTGTGGACATACTGTCCTTGCTGGGGCGCTTTGGGATTTCCTTCGAGCTTTGGAGTGAACGGTGGGATTCCCGCCACCTTTTGCATCGCTGCCAGACCGAGGTAATACAGGGGAGCCTGATGGGCCGAGTAACCAGCCCCGGGCTCCATCCGATACCAACGCCCACTCACCAGGGTTTGCACATTCCGGAAATGATCCGGCTCATCGTTGGCCTCCCAAGCGGGAATCAACGCGCTCAACGAAAGTGTGAGTAGCGCAAACAATCCAAGCAGAAGACGAAACGCAGAATTTGGATCAAACTTCGGAGCCCATCGTCGCCCAGCATTGTTGGCCAAATCCACCGGCAAACCGTAGCCCGCCCAAGGCCTCGTGTGCTGGCCCTTCCGCCTTTCTCCTCTACAGCAGCCGTTCCCTGCCTTCCGAGGCTACGACAGAGCTGACGGAGCGGGCTCCGTGAGGCTGGGTTAGTTGAGCCGGGCGGTTAGTCGGCCTAATTCGCCGTTTAGCGTGGCTTGTTCGCCGGGATCGGGAAAGAAATCGAACAGTTGACCAAGCGTGGAGCGGGCTTCTGTCCATGACCCCGTAGCGTCAAGCAAACGAACCAGTTCACAGCCTTCGAGCAAGCTCATCTCGGGAAGACACGAACGGATTCGGAGCACCGCCGTGAGCCCATCAAAGGAGCGATCCCGAGCGTAAATCGATTTCAGATTGTTGGTCATACGGATCAGAATCATTTCCGTTGACACGGGCGCCAGCATTGAGGCGTCTAGCTCGTTGCGTTTCCCAAACATCGTTTCGAGCAGGTTTGAACATCCTTCGAGCCCGAGTACGGCACCCCCGTTGAAGGGGTCAATGAATGCAGTTTCCTCTATTGCGGTCTGGCGTTTCACTCGCGGATTTTCTGGCGTGCCTAAGAGAAAGTGCCCAGGCATTCCAACACCCCACATCGTGAGCCCGATCCGTTTCGCTAGCTCCAAACCAACCACCGCGATCGAGATCGGTATGCCTACTTTGCGTTCCAAGACATGCGGGAGAAATGAATTCCGGGGGTCGTGATAGTCAAGGCCGTTGCCAGAAAACTCCGATTCAACGAACATTCTGCGATGCCAATCCGCGAACGTTGGACCGCACCCGAAAGCAAGCTCGTCAAGTGCAGTCATCGTGAGCTCTACATCACCAAAGTTGCGCAGTGCCGCTGTTCCCGGAGGGTTGTTGCTTGAATTGGTGCGCCTAGTTCTCCTGCTTTCGTGATGCGCGCTTAGCAATACCGCTGCCCGCCCCAGGTCTGCTCGGTATGCCATTTCTTCTGCAAACCCGCGATGCCACCAGGGCGCTGAAGCATCGGGGACGATCATGAGTTGTCTGCTTTCTCAGAGCCGGATACCACACCGCCATCGTATCGATCACCTCGACGTACCCCAACACGCATTGCAGACTTTGCTTCCATTGGGTGCACCTCCTCCCTCAACCGCCGACGAGAGTTCTTCGAGACCGAGACATCTCGCCAATCGACGGCGTGCAGGCTGGCGGGCCACAATTTCCAGAGGTCCACCTTTCTGTGCGATGACGCTCACTTGGCAACGGTGGTGGAGACTGCGCTTTACTGGCACCCATGCGCGCATCTGATGACCACCAGACCCTCCCAACTCCAACTGATTCGCAAGTGCTTGGCGTTGCATCACCGTCGGCCAATGTGCAGTTGCGCCGCGAGGATTCGGTGCTGTTCGTTGAGTTGTCTCGTCCCGAGAAGCTCAATGCGCTCGACGGGGCGACGCTCACGGCGATTGCTGAGATATTCACGCAAGTGAACTCAGCGTTTGCGGTGCGGGCGGTTGTGCTCTGTGGTGCCGGACGCGCGTTTAGTGCCGGCGCGGATCGCAACGCGGCACCGGGTGGAGATCGCATGAGCGCTGCCTCGGGGGCCGGGGAACGAGAGCGCCGACATGCCAGCCAGATTGGATTGCGTGCCTGTGCAGCGATTGCCAATTGCGAAGTACCGACCGTCGCCGCGGTTCAAGGCTGGTGTGTCGGCGGTGGATTCGCGCTAGCCGTTTCTTGTGATTTTCGGATCGCCTCCTCCGATGCGCAATTCTCAATTCCCGAAGTGGACTTAGGGATTCCCTTGGCTTGGGGCGCAACACCGCGATTGATTGGGGAGATTGGGATGGCAAAAGCACGTGAACTTATTATGATGTGTGATGTCATTGATGCCGACGAGGCTTTGCGAATAGGCGTCGTCAACCGGGTAGTGCCCTTGGGGTCGGCGAGTGTTGTGGCCGCACAATGGGCTCAACGCTTGGCCGCCAAACCCGAGATTGCCATCCACGAAACGAAAACCCAGTTCCGCGCGTATGCGATGAGCACCTTGACCGGCAACGTAACCGAAACCGACGGCGACCTCATGGTGGCAGCATCGCGCTCCCCCATCGCCAAAGCCGCCTTCGGAGCCTTCGCCGACTGAGGTTAGGTTCGGTTGCTAGCCGTACAGCACCGACTGACAGTTAACGCGAGCGCCCCGTGGGAAGACTATGCACTTGATCTTGGATGCTGATGGATGAGATCGAAGGATTCCATTGCCGGTTCCGTCTTTACCAGGATCGTTGAGCCTTGAAACTCCATGGACCAAACCCTGTGACGTGTCGCTTCTTGGGCGCGTTCGTTGTTCGGGTGGTTCGGGCAACCTGATCCCAGCCCTACCATCCGAAATCAAGATCGGTTCATTGGGACTGGTGCAGGACGGCGGGTAGGATCGAACGGAACCAAGACATCAGGGCAGCAAGGAACCGGGAGCATCGAAATGTTTGATCTGATTTTGCGCAATGGGACTGTGGTTGATGGAACTGGTGCGGCGCCGTTTACTGCTGACGTTGGCGTGAAGGATGGCCGGATTACCCACGTTGGGGCTTCGTTGGATGGGCAGCTTGCCAATACACGCGAAGTGATTGATGCGAGTGGGCACACGATTACGCCGGGGTTCGTCGATGTGCATACGCATTATGACGGCCAGGTGACTTGGGATTCGCTGCTTGAACCCTCATCGGCCCACGGGGTTACCACCGTCATCACCGGTAATTGTGGCGTGGGGTTCGCACCGGTTCGGCCTGGTTCACAGGCTTGGTTGGTGCAACTCATGGAAGGAGTCGAGGACATTCCGGGCACCGCGTTGCACGAAGGGATCAGCTGGGATTGGGAGTCGTTCCCCGAATACCTCGATGCCATCGAACCTCGCAGTTGGTCGATGGACGTTGGCGCGTTTATCCCCCACGGCGCGCTCCGGGGATACGTGATGGGTGAGCGTGGAGCGGCGAACGAGAACGCCACCTCCGATGACAACACGCAAATGGCCCAGTTGGTAAGAGAGGCAATCGAGGCCGGTGCGTTTGGGTTTTCTTCGTCGAGAACCGTTGGTCATAAGTCTGCCGACGGGCGTCCGGTGCCAGGTACCTACGCGGCGTTTGATGAGCTCGCGGCAATCGCTCGTGCCGTTGCTGAAGGGGGCGGTGGGTTGTTGGAATTTGCACCAGCCATGCTCGAAGGTGGCGGACCTCAACCTGTCGAAGAAGTAGAAATGATGGCTCGGCTGTCACGTGAATCGGGTCTGCTCACCACGTTCCTGTTGCTGCAGAATCGTCCCAGCCCGACCATGTGGCGAACTCAGCTTGAGGCCATGGCCGTGGGGAATTCCAGTGGTGCACGTATGTTGGCCCAAGTTGCCGGACGCCCCTTTGGTGTGCTCATCGGATTCGGCTCCTATCATCCGTTCCAACGCCGACCAACATTTATCAAATTAGCTGCACGCTTACCATTCGCGGAATTGGTGATTGAACTCCGCAAAACCTCCGTACGTGAAACCATCCTGGCCGAGCAGGACATCCCAGCGAACCCCAATCTGAACTTTGACGCAATGCCCGAGTTCATCATGATGTCCCTTGATCGCCTGTATCCCCTTGGCGAAGATGTAGATTACGAACCAGCCGAATCACTCGCTGTGTCTGCCCAAATCGCCGCGACGGGCGCCGATCCAGAACGCCTTATCTACGACCACTGCTGCAACTTCGATGGCGAAGGTTTCTTCGTGCTCCCGTTTCTTGGCTATGCCGACGGGAATCACGATGCCCTCTACGAGATGCTCAACGCTCCCGATACAATCTTGGGTCTGGCAGATGGTGGAGCGCACTGCCGCATGATTTGCGATGCTTCGCAGCCCACTTCCATGCTTACCCATTGGATTCGCGATCGCACTCGAGGACCCCGATTGGATCTTGTTACGGCAGTGAAACGCCAAACCTCGGAAACCGCTGCGTTGGTTGGCCTAAACGATCGCGGCATTCTTGCTGTTGGTAAGCGCGCAGACCTTAATGTGATTGACCTTGCTGGCTTGCGTCTTCATCGCCCTCGCCCGGTTGATGATCTCCCCGCCGGCGGCCGACGCATCCTCCAAGACGCCACCGGCTACGCGGCGACCATAGTGAATGGCACCATCACTCGGCGCAACGGCACCGATACCGGCGCCCGCCCCGGCCGCCTCCTCCGCCGTTCCTAGACTCCGATTTGGGTTGATTTGTGTGCCTCACCCGGCCCAGCTCATCCGGCCTTCCGGAAAGCCCCGCTTGGGATGCGCCACTAACTCGGTAGTTTTAACTGGGCCAGTTAAGAAAATGCCGTTAATGGCGCAGATCGAAATTCGACGATCGTCGCTCACCGCTGAGGATGCTGCGAAGCTTGGCTTAGGCGCTGCGTTCCAGGATGGATTGGGCGGCGGCCAGACCGGAAAGAGCAGCGCCTTCAACTTTTGCTCCACCGAATGCGTCGCCTGCGAAGATGAGGTTTGTACCCTCGGTGGGGGCGACGGAAACACAGGCATCGGGGTGACCTATGAGCGGCCGGGCGTAGCGCCACTTCTTGAGCTCAACCTCGATTGGAGTTGCGTTACCCAGAAAGCGTTGTGCTTCAGCAAGAAGATGGGCGCGCGTCTCGTTATCATCAAGGTCGTACCGTTCAGCAGAAACCGAATCGTTAACGTGCAAGGTAAGCGCACCTACATCGGAGATGCCTTTGATCTGATTGTCGGCAACGAAGGAGAACACGGGATCATCTTGGGGGGTTAACTGCAATCCACCGGGTTCCCCCAACAAGGCCGATCCTTCGAAGCTCACCAGCAACGCTAAACATGAAGCATAGGTAACAAGCTTGAGCGCATCTTCCACATCCTGAGGAATGGGTAGCCAACCATTGGCACAGAGATCCAAAGACTGTTGTACCGGCGCTGTGACGATAACCGTATCGCTCTCCCAGCGTCGGCCATCTTCGGTAGCAACGGAAAGCAAACCGTCGACACCGGCCAGCGAACGTAGGTGCACATTACATTCCACATCGAGTGATGCAGCGAGATACTTAGCAATGGTGTTCATACCCGCTTCGGCGCAGTAACGGGGATAGCCATCGTTGCCACCGGAGAAGCCACGACACCACTCACGGACGATGCCTGCTCGCCGCCAATCGTGCACCAACTCGGCGAAATCAGGCGAACGCACCGTGAAGAACTGCGCCCCATGATCGGCTCTCGCCAGCACCCCACCCAAACCCTTCATCCTGCGTGTTGCTAAACGTCCGCCAACGCTTCGGCCCTTGTCAAGCACAATCGATCGATGACCGTGCGCCGCCAATGCGTTGGCCGCCACGAGTCCGGCAAGCCCAGCACCAATGATGATTACGGGGCGAACTTGAGGGACCCCCGTCAGCGCCTCAAACAACGGTTCAAACGACGCGTCAAACGAGGATCCAACTGAGGGGTCAGCAGAATGAGAAGAACTGGAGGACAACCCAGCGAGCGATCCAGAGCTCCCAACGGGGTCGGGCTGAACTGACAACTCAACTGCAGAATCGGATGGCGCGCCCGGACGGCTAGCAGGAACGGACTCCACGAATTCGACCGGGTTCTCGAAATTTCCGTCAGCAGCATTCATGGTCAACCAGTGTGGCACTGGCAGCGAAGATTGACCTATCTCGCGCCGAAACCGATCTAAGGTCAACACATGGTTGGAACGCATGGCTTGACCCAGCCCACCGAGAGGCCGCCTTCCACCATGCAAGGCACATCGGAAGACCCATCGAAACGCGCATCGAAAGGCCCATCGAACAACACAGCGGAACGTTCAGCGCAAGACCCGGGGAATTCAGTTTTCATCCATACGTTCCCTGAACCCGAATCGAGCGACACGGCTCCGCTCGGGGCCCCCACTAATTCAGTACCGAGGCCAACAAGCTCGAACCGAACGCAGTCGTCGCCCGTTCGTGTTGCGGTAAAGGACCTCGTCGATATGGTCGGCACGGTCACGACTGCTGGTTGCCAAGCCGTTGCTTCTCAAGCGGCGCAAGCCGTGTTCGATGCGCCGTTGCTCCTAGAATTGCGGCGCCGCGAAGCACGGGGCGAGGTGGTGTTCGTCGGCAAAACCAACCTGCACGAACTGGCTTTTGGAGCTGACGGAATCAACCCGGGCTACGGCACCCCATGCAATCCGCTCGACGCAGGCAAAGTTCCCGGCGGATCCTCAAGTGGTTCTGCGGTCGCCGTTGCAAGGGGATTGGCCGACATTGCGCTCGGCTCCGATACCGGTGGATCCATCCGCATCCCCGCTGCGTGTTGCGGAACTGTTGGGCTGAAAACAACATGGGGCCGGATTCCCCTCGACCGCGTATGGCCCCTAGCGCCATTCCTCGACACGATCGGTCCAATGGCTCGCACAGTTCACGAAACCGTGCAAGGCATGGGCATGCTCGATCCTTCAGTGTCCATACAAAGTGTTGCTGCTCTACGTGTACATACGATTGCTCGAGTTCGCCTTTCAGACACCGCAACTGATCCGGCCATAGACGCCGCAGTGGATGCAGCGCTGCTCGCCACAGGTGTTGCAGTGCTCGATATCGCGCTCCCATACTGGCAAGAAGTGCATCGAGCTGGAATCACCGTGTTGCTAGGCGAAGCCTGGCGTGGCAACCGATTCCTTTTGGATGATCCGAAGCTGGCAGCACTTGTCGACCCTATTACCGCGACACGTCTCCGTCTCGGCCAAGCAATCACCGATCAAGAGCTAGCCGAGGCACGGAACGTACGCGTACAGACGGCGAAAGAATTGGCCCGACTGTTTCAGCGGTTTGATGTCTTAGCCCTACCTACGCTGACCATGTTCCCGCCCAAGCTCGAAGATGCGAGCAAGGCCCCGCTCACCTCCCTCACCCGATTCGCCAACCTCACCGGCCTACCCGCACTCTCGATGCCCATTCCCCATTCACTCGAAACGGCTCGCTCGAAACCAGTTGGCCGATTGAAACCCGTTACGTCAGAACCCATCCCGCCGAGCATCCAGCTAATTGGGCCAATGCACCAAGATGGTCTCGTACTAGCCGCTGGACTTTTGCTTGAAGCCGCAGTTCGCTGAACCGGGTGCAAAACTAGTGAATCCAACTCCCAAGAACGACTGCCCGGCGAAAGGCACGAGCCCGGGGGAATCCGTCCCGATGGTTAGGCGATCGGTTGAAACCGGTCTCAACCAAGAAAACCCCGTATTTTTACGATCCCGCCGGGCGTATCCGCACCCATCCCCAGGAGCAGCATGTTGAACTCGCTTGTAAGCAATCCGAGCCGGGTACGCAGGGCTCTGATTGGCTTAGCCGCGCTCCTGATCGGCGGCGGAGTTCAAAGCGCCCTCTCGTTTCGGTCAACTGCTGCGGTAACCTCACCACTAAGGGTCGGAGCTGAGACCTACGGCTACGGGAACGCGGATTGGACACGACTCACGGAGACCCGACTCAAGGTCGGCCCGGTTGTAATTTCTCCCAGCACTGGACCTGGCGTCGAACAGAATTCCGACATCCTAGATCGGGTTCAACGTGCTCAAGCCGCCGGCCAAACCGTGTACGGATTCATTGATGTTTCGGGGTCCACCCCCAAAGCTCAGGCAGCGGTTGTGGCGGAAGCAACTCTCTACAAGACATTTTATGGCGTCAACGGGGTCTACCTGGCCGGAGTTTCAACTGCAGCGTTGTGTGGGGCTGCTGACTATCTAGGCTTAGTCGTAGCGAACATCCGAGCCAGCGCAAGTATCGACAAAATCGCGGTCAACGCCTACGGAGAACCCAATTCGTGCGTTGAGACGCTTGTTGATCTCGTTCACATCCCGTTCGCGAACCCAACTACTTACGCAGCTTACGCAGCACTGGGCTCTCCTGGTTGGACGCAGGGTCTAGCGAACGGAAGCAACTTGCAAGTTTGGCATTCCGTGGCTGCGACTCCGTTTGCTCAAATTGCCGCCGTTGTAGCAACCTCAGAAACTACGCGCGTTTCTTTTCTAAGCATGTCGGAATCGACCTTCACCGGCGCGCCATCCACGGGCGCTTATTGGACCGAAATGGTGACCAAGGTCGCAGGCTCCTACACCCCAGTTCCACTCGACCTGGGAACGGTAACCAATCAAACATTTGCCATGCCTACTTACTTTAATGACGCAGAGCAGTGGGAAACGATCAGATCGATTGGACCGCAATTTTCGCTCGCAATCGTGAACCCGGACAGCGGGCCGGGAGTAGCGAAGGACAACAATATTGCTTCACAGATTTTAGCTGCCCAGGCTCAGGGAATTGCAGTAATTGGTTATGTAAGTACGAATTACCATGGATTGAGCGGAAATGCTGCCCCGTATTTACCTCCGTATAATGTGTCTACCGCGGTCGCAAATTACCTCACGTGGTACGGAGTCGACGGAATTTTCTTCGACGAAGCAGTGCACGAGTGCAGTCAGACCTTGTACCTTGCGGGATACGTCCAAGCGTTTAAAGAAGCAAAGCCTCACGGCTTGGCGGTTGTTAATCCTGGTCGGAATTCTGGCGAATGCCTCGTGGCCCCAAGGGGACCCGGATCTCTAGCCGGGGCTGTTGGCGCGGATGTGAGTGTGAACTTCGAAGGTTCTGCAGAGACTTACGAAAGTTGGCAACCAGCTTTTTGGACCCGCTATTACCCGGCTTCAAAGTTTTGGCATATCGTGTTCTCGACACCGCAGACCAGCATCGACCACGTTGTAGATCTGTCACGATCACGTCAGGGTGGGAGAGTTTTTCTTACAGATCTTTCGGCGCTGGGTTCCCCAAACGGGTTTGCCTTTCTGCCACCGCCAATGTATCTGAATGCGTTGCGATTGAAAATCTATGGTGCGGTCATCAATGGGATCCCAACGACAACCCGACTACCCGCCACCGCCGCCCACAGTTCCGTGCAACCGACCGTAGAAGTTCGAACAACCGCACCAATCGCGCCCCCCTGTCCTAGCTGCGGTTCCGCGCGATTGGCTGCACCGCAGAGTTGACCCGCAGACAACTCATTTCTGTTCCAAGAGCTCTTAGGGGTCGCACAATTCAGGGACGCACGTTGGAAGAGTACCCAAGAGCGCTACACAGTTGTAGCGTCGGGCCATGCAGCTAACCGCTCAAGAACTACGCGTACTCGGATGCTTGATCGAAAAGCAGATGACCACACCCGACGTCTACCCAATGACGTTGAACGGTTTAGTGACCGCTTGTAACCAGTCAACGAACCGTGAACCCGTTGTAGACTACTCCCACACCATTGTCACTGAAGCACTCGACGGGCTTCGAACCGATCACAAACTGGCCAGAATCGTGCACTCCGGCGCAGGAAGCCGAGTTGATAAGTACAAACATGTTCTTGATGAACGCCTCGGACTCACCCCGCCCGAAGTCGCCGTGATGAGCGTGTTGATGCTCCGAGGGCCACAGACACTGGGCGAGATCAAGATCCGCACCGAACGATCCCATGGGTTCGCCTCGCTCGAAGACGTCGACCGAATTCTCGACCGTCTCAGCGACCCAACCATTGGTGTAGACCCAGCGGAATTCCCAACCCGAAGCGACGCAGGAATGCTCCGGAGCAGTACGGGCAATTTCACCGCCTCGGGTGCCGACGGTTCCGCACATCCCGACGGATACCAACGGCCATGGGATGGTCCACTCGTCGTAAGACTTCCTCGCCAGCCCGGTCAAAAAGAGATCAGGGTTGCCCAATTGCTCGGTGGGCCCATCGACCTCGAAGCGCTCGCTCGTCACGAATCGGTTCGATCAACAGCTAGCTCCGAGAGCGGCGCCGGATCTTGGCGAGACCGCTGCGCAGAGCTAGAGAGTTCCGTCAGCGAGCTTCGAGCCCAGATCGAAGCGCTGCGGACAGAATTCGCCGAGTTTCGCAGCCAGTTCTAAGGCGTTCTAGCGCCGACGAGCCTGGACCAAACTGTTCCCAGACCAAACGACCAATGGTCACGAGAACGTCAGTTTCGGAAAACTTCGGGACTGCGTGACGTCAATTCTGAATTAGGCCCTGGCTTGCGCCCGCCCAGGCACCAGAGAAGTTAAACCGGCGAACCCAATCGGGTTGTGCGGCCCATCTTCTTCACTTCAACCAGCTTGCCCGCTTGAGGCGAATGCACCGAAGCATCGCCCGCACCTAGGTACAACCCAATGTGACCCGGTCGATACCAAAGATCACCAGGGAGCAACTGATCCATTGATCGTGGGGCAGAGGCAGCGATTTGGTCACCCGAAACTCGAGGAATCTTGATACCCGAGCGACCCCAAGCGTACGAAGTTAGGCCCGAGCAATCGAAGCCACCCGGCTGATTGCCGGTATAGCGATAGGCGGTGCCGACCTGAGCCATGGCCACAAGAATTGTACGCATGCGCGCCTCGTCGGTGGCCACCCAGACCTTCACAAGCGCTGCCGCGCTGACTTTCGTGCGGGCTTCCACCATCGAAGCAAGGGAACGAAGGGACGCAACGTAGCGGTCTCCTGGGTCAGCAGGAAGCGATGAAATCGTGGCGATCGATTCAGGCGAAACCGGTGCTTCAACAGCAACACCAAGCACGAAGCTGTTCAGATCATCCGTAGCAATCATCGCTGAAGACCAGCTCGCGCCCACAGGAGCTACCGCCGCTTGAATAATGCCTGTCTGTGGCTGTGAAGCAGCAACGGCCGTAACTACCGGTGTAGCTGATGTGGCGCCGACAATCGTGGAAACCGTGAGATTCGGCGTGGGCGGAACGACCGCTACACCAGCCTGAACCGATTTTCCGGGAACGGCCTTCAAAGAACCGGTGGCTCCGGCGAGTGACCCGCCACCATTGTTCAGCGCGCTGAGAGCGGTCGCGGCAACGTCGGCCAGAGGATCGGAGTACTTGCCACCCAGGACAGGCGCTTGGGCCTTCGCTGAGCTGATGTTGTTGCTGATTGGACCCAAAAGGGCCAGGGCAAGCGTAGAGACGATAACAACACGGGTTCGGCGCACGCGGCGGCCAGACACAGTTGTAAAAGATGTTCGGTTGATCACTGGTTCTCCTCACGGCATCGGATTCAGCCAAGCAGCCGCTTCGTGATGAAATACGAAGTTGCTACGTGATCATGAACAGTGGGCTCACCAAGTAGGAAGCTCACCAAGACGCCGCCTGGTCGCGAAACTGAGAGGTTTCGGATTTTTCGGGCGACATGCTCACTCTTCGTCACTGGGGCGTAAAACTACGCTCGCAGCGACCAGATCAAGCAATGCATCAGGTCATTCGGTTGTGGGCGGAAATCCTACGGTACAACTGCTCTTTCGGCTGTTTTCTCTCAAAACACAACGTGACCATCGTCACATCGTTTGCGAAACTTCCATCTTCGTGAGTGGAAAACTTGCACCCATGACCCACCCAAAAACTCAAGACGACGGGCTGTGGTGTCGTATTCGCACGGAGGAACCCGTCGAAATAGGTACCGTACACAAGGCAACGATCGTAGGCGTACGAACAAATGGGGCGACAAGCAGCGAACAATCGGGCTCCGGGGCCCGGGGGCGAGAAATCGTTGCCTGGCGGGGGATCGACGGGATTCTCAAGCTAAGCGAAGCTCGCTGCCCACATCAGTTCGTTCACTTAGCATCGTCGGGCACGGTCGATGGGTGCGAGTTGGTTTGCACCGCACACTTCTGGCGTTTTGCTGCTAGCGGTGCCGGGTCAATTCGTGACAGCAGTGGCCACCGAGAGCCGGTAAGTGCACTTAGCGTCTTTCCAAGCTCGGAAACTGACGAAAATTTATGGGCATATCTCCCATTTCACTTTGTTGTTCTTGCCGACCAATCGTGCAGCACCGGCATCAAGCCCGAGGCAAATCCTTACCGTTGAAGCCAAAACCACACCTATTCGTCGGTCGGGGCGGGTCGGAGCATGGCGGGATGCAACAACGCGGCGGTGCCTCGCGTGAACAGATCCGGTCCTCGGCGTTCATTGCCATCGAGACCTGCACCCAAACCAACGGCTGCTGGGACAACGAAGCCTGGTGTTGCTAGTACTTTGCGGCGAAAGTTTGCCGGATGCAGGTTCACTCCCCACACCGATTCATAGACCCTTCGCAGTTCAGGGATAGTGAACGGTTCCGTTACCAAACTTGTAGCAACGGTGGTGTACTCAAACTTGGCCCGCACGCGCTCGATCGCATCAATCAAAATCACCTCATGATCAAAGGCTAGGACTCGGTGCAGATCGGGTGTTGATCCGAGCCCACCGCCCGCCTCGTCAACCGTCGCCCGATCAGCTACCTCCGGCCCGTCATCGAAAACCGCGGCTTCGGCTTCCGGCCCCGGGCGGCCCGCAGTATCAGGAAAATGCGCGGACTCCCCGAGAGTTATGCCCAGATCGTCGATCGCAAACACTCGTGTGTCGGCCGCACCCAGCTCTCCTGCACCCACGCCCAAATCGGCGATCAGCGCCACATAGGCCACAGAGGCCACCCACCGATCAGGAACACGGCCCGGCGCTGAATAGGTGCGGAGCTGTTCCACAAACATAGTGTCTCGTCCAGAATGCGCCCCGGCCTGGTTCCGGAGCAGCCTTTCTGCCACCGCATCGGTATCTTCACCGCGTTGCAGGGTTGCACTCAGCAAACTCCAAGCACCGCGCTGAGGCGGCTGTTCACGTCGAGTCGCCACCACACTAAGCCGACCCTGCCTGATCGTGAGCACGGCGACTTCCACTACAAGTTCCAAAGCTTCACGCTGTGCCGACGTGGCCTCAGTGTTAGCGTGATTCTCTCGATTAGCCATAGGCGGGTCGGCTTTTTTGGTGGCGCAACAGGGCAGCGCTTCTTGGATAGCTTTCTGCGTCTACTCGGGCGGCCAGTTTGCTGAACGCTCGAAGTGTCCCAAGGACGAGCCGGGCCTTTAGGTGTCCTTCGCAAGTTGACGGCTGCATAAATGCGACGGTATGCATCAATTGGCTCCGTTTTCCCAGTTCCCGACTTTGTCTAGGTCGCATGATTCACCACTCTGCTAGTGGGCATCGGTCTTATCCGCGAGTTCGCTCAAGCGCAACAGCAGCGGTGAGGATTTCGACTCCGGCGCAGCAAAATTCAGCCAGTGCCGCGTCCCCGCCGACTGGGTCTACGGCAGCCACGAGATCAGAAAGTATGCGAACAGAGTAACCGGCAGCCAGGGCACCTCGAACGGTTGCGGCCACGCAGTAATCAGTAGCAATTCCCACGACATCAACTGCCGTGACCCGGCGACGTTTCAGATAATCGTCGAGTGATTCGCCGCTCGTGGTGGATCGACCCTCAAAGCCCGAGTAGGCGGCCTCATGGGCACCCTTCGCAAACCACATTTCAATTTGCCCGAGGGCCGGCAACAAATTGGGGTGAGGCTGCCCGCCTTCGGTTCCCACCACACAGTGCTTTGGCCACGTGTCAACATAATCAGGCGTTGCACTGAAGTGTGCGCCTGGATCAACGTGCGCATCGAGTGTGGCCACGATGACCCCGGCGCTGGTTTGCACAGCCAAGTAATCGGCAACACCCTTGGCCACGGCCGCTCCCCCAGCAACCGCCAACGAACCGCCTTCACAAAAATCGTTCTGCACGTCCACAATGATCAATGCGCGCTTACGACGCGCATCAAACTTTCGCTCCTCGCGCGCATCGGATTCGGCCACTTCTGCAGCAATGGCCGAACGCAGCTCAGTCTCCATCGACAACGCCATCCCGGAATCTGTTGACCCTTCCCCAGCCGCTTCGTGTTCCACACCGGCCTCACCTGTTGATGATCCGGCCATCGGAACGATGAGCGGCTGCACGGCCGTGACTCCAGGCGCAATGGTACGGGCACCTATAGCTTCGACGAGCATCATCGACCGTTCATGCACGGCCTTTGCTTCGGCCACGTCGGCATGGGGTTGAACAACTCCCGCAAGGATAAACGGGACCTGCACCGCAGCACTGCCAAGCTCGGCAATCGTGGCCGCGATATTTGGGCCCACCAAAAGTTCTTCCACCAGCGTTGAACCATCGAAGGTTCGTTTCGTAACTTTGCGGCCGCCGATCCCGGCCTTACCGGCTGAGCGTTTCGCAACACGTTGCAGATCACCATGATCGTCTTCAATGGCCACAAGTTTGTAGGTGAGCCCAGCCGTTGGCGCACCGGAACCCATAACCAGCGAGGTCCCCACACCAAACACATCTATAGGGGCACCGGCTTGAATCAGCTCATCCATTCGCCACTCATCAAGATCCCCGGAAACAACAATCCGGGTACTATGCGCACCTAGATCATCGAGTAGTACGCGCGCATTGCGTGTCTCTTCGACCAGATCACCGGAATCGATTCGCACTCCACCAGGACCGGTTGCCCCAAATTCTTTGGCCACAGCAACCGCGGTGCGAAGCCCATTCGGAATGTCATAGGTATCCACCAGCAACGTGGTCCCCACACCCTGGGCCGCAATTTGGGCTCGGAAAGCCACATCTTCCTCAAGGTGAGCCAAGGTGAAAGCATGAGCAGCGGTGCCCGCCGTGGCAAGGCCGTATCGTTGACCGGCCGCCAAATTTGAGGTCGCCGTCAGTCCGGCGATGGCCGCGGCACGTGCGGCAGCAACCGCGGCATCGGGATCGGTGCGCCGCGAACCCATCTCGATCGTTCGGCGTCCGGCGGCTGCAGTGGCCATACGGGAACCAGCGGCCGCAACCGCGCAATCGTGATTGAGAATGGACAGGATCACCGTTTCGAGAACAACCGCGGCGGCGAAGGGAGCTTCGACCGTGAGGATCGGAGAGGTGGGGAAATAAATTTCACCCTCGGGGTAACCCCACACGTCGCCTTCAAATCGGTAGTTGGCAAACCATTCGAGGGCATCCTCCGAGAGCCCAATACTTCGCAGGTACTCAATATCGGAGGCTGAGAACCGAAAGCGCTCGATAGCGTCGACCACTCGGGCCGTTCCCGCGACCACACCATAACGACGACCCTCGGGAAGCCGACGGGTGAAAACCTCGAAAACCGAGGGGCGCACTGCCACCCCCGATGACAGGGCAGCATCCACCATGGTGAGCTCGTAACGGTCGGTCTGCAGTGCAGTTCCCAGAGACATGCCCTCATCTTGACTCACTTAGAGTCAGTCGTCAACTCATAGTGAGTCAAGATGAGCCGGATGGAGAGAGATTTACAATCTTCGAGTTTTCGCGGTTTCAACCGATTGGCAGTGGATGGGACTGCCATCTCTAGCAATCTCCGCGGCCAACAACCTGTAGTGCCTCTGGCCACACCGTGTGACCTTTCTACCAGGCGGGAAATTCCCCGGCGAGTCGCAAACCGCCGGGTAGCGTTTAGGCACCACCGGGATTCAAGCGCGAACTTGCTCGCCTGAAATCCCAACAACTTCTGGAGATTTCACGATGCGCGTAAACATGATCAAACACGGCGACGAACAGCTTCGCTACGAGATCCGCGAAATCGTGGAAGTAGCGAACCAGATCGTAAAACTTGGCGTGAGCCCAATGATCTGGGAAAACATCGGTGACCCCGTTGCCAAAGGCGAACGCATCCCCAGTTGGATGAAAGACATTGTGGGTGAAGCCGTTCAAGAAGATCGGGTGTACGCCTACTGTCCTACCAAGGGTGACCTTGCCGCACGGCAATTCGTGATCGACCACTACTCGGATGCCCGTATCTGCGACGTGGAGAACGTGATTTTCTTCAACGGTCTCGGCGATGCCATCAACAAGATTTTTTCCACGCTCCCCGCCGACGCTCGCGTGATTGGGCCCAACCCCACGTACCCGTCGCACGCTACGGCCGAGGCTATTCACCACGGGGGCGATCCACTCACCTACCGATTGCAACTCGACAACGGCGGACGTATTGATCTGGTGGACCTCGAAAACCAAGTGAAAACCAATCCGGGCATCGTGGGCATTCTGGTCATCAATCCCAACAATCCTCTTGGTGTGGTGCATCCTGAAGAAGACCTCGTTGAAGTGGTGCGGATCGCACGCGAGAACGAATGCTTCCTGCTGTTCGATGAGATCTACCAAAACCTGGTGTTTGATTCCACCAAGATCGTGAAGCTCTCAGACATTGTGGGCAACGTACCAGCCATCTCCATGAAGGGTGTTTCGAAAGAGATCCCGTGGCCCGGCAGCCGCTGCGGATGGATCGAGGTCTACAACGCCGATCGTGACGAAAACTTCGCTGGTTACATTCACACCATCGTGGTTTCGAAGATGCTCGAAGTGTGCTCAACCACCCTGCCCCAGATTACGTTTCCGCAAATCGTTACCCATCCTTTGTTCGCAGGGTTCATGCAGTCACGGCTTGAGAAATACCATGCGCGCCTACAAACTGCCCTTTCGATTTTCGAAGGCTGCGAGGTGTTGTCCCCTGTAGTTCCCGATGGTGTTTTCTACCTCACCATCACTATTAACACCGCAGCCTTTCCAAACCACGCCCTACTTGAATCCCGCAACGCCGAAGTCCGCGGCCACCTTGACGTGCTTGAAGAGAAACACGACCTTGCCATCGACAAACTCTTCGCCTACGAAATGCTCGGCGCCGAAGCGGTCTGCGTCGTGCCTCTTAGCGGCTTCTCCTCACCGGTTCCGGGCTTCCGCATGACGCTGCTGGAAGAAGACGCCGAACTTTTCGCCGAAACCTGCATCCGAATCCGCCGCGGCGCCGAAGCCTTCTTTCAACGGTAGACCGACTCCAAGCGCAGGAATGGCTCACGCCCGCTGACCTTTTGCGACCCGCACTTTAACCCGGTCGATGCCCGCGCAAAACGCCACGAACGGCAGTCTTTAACTGGCCCGGTGAAATGCGCCGTTACCCCTCTTCCAGCATGCGCCACGACGATTCGAGCCCCATCAAGAATTCAGCAGATACATTCCGTTTCCGCCGTGACTGGTGATGCAAGCAAACAAGCCGTGTGAGCCAAAAAGGCGCACACGGCTTGTTTGTGAGCGAGTAGCACTGCAACTCGCGTTCAGATTTTCAGCTGCAGCCGCTGGTGGCTCCACAGGCGTTGCATACGTAGCAGCTACCGGCACGGTTCATCTCGTTGCCGCACGAGTAGCAGAACGGGGCGTCGGCCGGACGGGGGCGAGACAGCGTGGCGGGTTTTGGGGCCACCACTGGCTTGGGTGTGAGGTCGAGCGTTTGCGCTTCAACGGCAGCCGATGAAGGTGTGGTGCCGGATTCGGGCATTCCCGTTGTGCGGGTAACGGCTTCTTCAACACCTGGCAAGGTTGGCTGGATCCGCTCGCTGCTCGACAACACGCCAAGTTCCTGGCGAACATCGAGAGGCAAATAATCGAGAGCCAAGCGACGGAAGATGTAGTCAATCAGCGACGTCGCGATCCGCAGATCAGGATCATCCGTCATGCCGGCTGGCTCGAAGCGTTGGTTCACGTATTTGCTCACATACGTTGCCAACGGCACACCGTGCTGCAGGCCGAGTGAGATCGAGATCGAGAAGGCGTCCATGATGCCCGCAAGCGTTGATCCCTGCTTGGACACGTTGATGAAAATCTCACCCGGGCGGCCATCAGGGTATTCGCCAACGTGAATGTCACCCTTGCAATCAGCAACCCGGAAGGCAAAGGTGTTTGATCGACGACGGCGAGGCAAACGCTCACGCTGCGGCTGGCGGATCACCGTGGTGGTTGAGGCCAAAGCCTTTTCCAACTCAGCAATCTTGGCCGTCAACGTTGGGTCAACAATGGTCTCAACAACCGTGCCGACGGAACCGTGCGCGAGCTTCTCCGAACCGTCTTTCTTGGCCGTGGCGAGAGGCTGAGCAACCTTGCAGTTGTCACGGTAGATCGCAATGGCTTTGATGCCCATCTTCCACGCATCAATATGAAGCTGTTCGATTTCTTCAACAGTTGCCGTCTCGGGCATGTTTACCGTTTTGGAAATAGCACCGGAGATGAAGGGCTGAATGGCGGCCATCATGGAAACGTGGCCCATGTAGTGGATGACGTTGTCGCCCATGGAGCAGGCAAACACGTTGAGGTGCTCGGTGCGCAGATCGGGGCAACCAATGAGGGACTTGTTTTCGTCGATGTAGCGAATGATGCTCTCAACGATCGGGGCTTCGTAACCAAGGCGGCGCAGGGCACGCGGAATGGTTTGGTTCACGATGGTCATCGATCCGCCACCGACGAGCTTCTTGAACTTCACCAATCCAAGATCGGGCTCAACACCGGTGGTGTCACAGTCCATCAGCAAGCCAATGGTTCCGGTTGGGGCGAGCACGGTGGCCTGCGCGTTACGGACACCGTAGGTTTGGGCGAGTTCACACGCGTTATCCCATGCTTCACGGGCTGCATCGAGAAGATCGAGAGGTACGAGGTCTTCGTTGATTTGGTTCACGGCGGCACGGTGCTGGTTGAGCACCTTGTTCATGGGCTCGCGGTTTTCCAGGTAACCAGCGAAGGGTCCCATGCGCATGGCGATACGGGCGCTGGTGGCATAAGCGTGACCGGTCATCAGGGCGGTTAGCGCACCGGCAAGGGCACGACCCTCATCGGAGTCATAACCATGACCCAAAGCCATGAGCAGCGCACCAAGGTTGGCGTAGCCGAGACCAAGCTGACGGAACCGTCGGCTGTTCTCGCCAATCTTTGGGGTTGGGTAATCGGCGTTTCCAACGATGATTTCCTGCGCAGTGAACAGGCACTCGATCGCTGACATGTAACCGTCAACATCGAAGGTGTCGACCGCACCATCGGTTGCGAGGAACTTGAGCAGGTTGATACTGGCCAGGTTGCAGGCCGAGTTGTCAATGTGCATGTACTCGCTGCAAGGGTTCGAACCGTTGATGCGCGCCGTGTTCGACGAGGTGTGCCAGTTGTTGATGGTGGTGTCGTATTGCATGCCGGGGTCGGCACATTCCCAAGCAGCTTCGGCGAACTTGCGCATCAGGTCACGGGCACGAACGGTTTCTACAACCGAACCATCGGTGACGGCACGAAGGGCCCATTCGGTGTCATCAACTACGGCTTGCATGAACGCATCGGAGACGCGCATGGAGTTGTTGGCGTTTTGGTACTGGATGCTGAAGGAGTCTTTGCCATCGAGGTCCATATCGAAGCCGTTGTCACGAAGCACACGAGCTTTGCGTTCTTCGAGCACCTTGCATTCGATGAACTCAACAATGTCTGGGTGATCGGCGTTGAGGATGACCATCTTGGCGGCACGACGGGTTTTGCCGCCCGACTTGATGGTGCCGGCCGAGGAATCGGCACCACGCATGAAGCTGACGGGGCCTGAAGCGGTTCCTCCGCCCTTCAACAGTTCTTTTGACGAGCGGATTTTGGAGAGGTTGATACCGGCGCCGGATCCGCCCTTGAAGATGGTGCCTTCTTCTTTGTACCAGTTGAGGATGGAGTCCATCTTGTCGTCTACTTCAAGGATGAAGCAGGCCGAACCTTGCTGTGGCACGCCCTTTACCCCAATGTTGAACCAAACCGGCGAGTTGAACGCAGCCTTTTGGTTGATGATGAGGTGCTTGAGTTCAGCGTTGAACGTTTCAGCCTCGGTCTTGTCGACGAAGTAGCCACCGTTAACACCCCAGTTGGTGATGGTGTCAACAACACGGTCTGCCACTTGGCGAAGGGACCATTCGCGCTCAGCGGTGCCCATGGTGCCTCGGAAGTACTTCTGCGCCAAAATGTTGGTGGCGTTCACGCTGAAATCTGCAGGTACCTCTACGCCCAGCTGTTCGAAGGAGACCTCTTGAGTCTTCCAGTTGGCGATCCGGCTATCGCGACGCTCCCAAGCCACCTCATCGTAGGGATGTACTCCCTCGGTGGTGAACTTCCGCCTGATGCCGATTCCCGTGCGTTCTGGAGCTATAGCCATTGGTGGCCCTTTCGTGATTTACGTCTACAACGCGTAGACGTGGAGCTGAATACTTCGTGTTTTGTTGCTGCCGAGAGTTTGGTTTAGCTGGGTGCTGCAGGGCTTTAGGGCCTTCGCCCATATGCCCGGTCCGTAGTTGCTGTTGTTCCTATACCGCCTGACGAATTTGCCTTACAGACACAAGATGTTGTGGGAAGCCTGCCTCGGACCCACCAGATAACGAGGTAAATACAAGCCTGTAACTACGAGCTTGTCAAGCTTAAGGGAGGGGTATGACAAAAAAACACGGTCGAGAACATTCGGAAAGAATGCAGCTCAGCTCCGCCGATGAGGCTACAAAATCGAAGTTGTGGAGAACTACCCGTTGATCCATGTGGATAAACAGGGGAAATACCGTTACCTGTGGTTGTTGTTCAGATCTCGACTACTCAGGGTGCTGTTCTAACCCGCCGCCGGCTTAGGGGTGAGAGGTGGCAACGAATCCAAAACCAGAAGAGCAGCACACAAAACTGAACCAAATCCGGACCGAAAACTTTTTTACGAAGGACAAGTTTCAGGGGTGCTGAAAGCGCAGAAACGCGACGTGGGTTATTCCCGTCGAGGTTTGGGCGCTGTGGACTTCGTGAGCAAATTTGCCTCGCGGGCAAAATCTGCTGGATCGGTAAAATTTTTGTAGACCGAAGCGAAGCGAAGATACGCAACGCCATCGAGGGGTTTGAGATGCTCCAAAACCACAACGCCAATGTGCTGCGAACTAACTTCGGGCCCACCAACACGAAGTTCTTCTTCAACCTCAGCGGCAAGGGTGTCCAGTTGAGAAACTTCGAGACCAAGGTTCTTTGTGGCGGAACGAAGACCGGCAAGCACTTTGAAACGATCAAACGGTTCACGGGAGCCGTTGCGTTTCACCACCACAAGAGCTACTTCTTCAATCCGCTCAAAGGACGTGAACCGCCGCCCACAAGCCAAACACTCACGGCGCCGACGAATCGCCGAACCGTCATCAGCCGCCCGGGAATCGACAACTTTGTCGTCGAAACTTGAGCACCAGGGACACCGCACGGCCGCCAGGATAGTGCAGTAACCGTCGGCAGAATCTTTGGGTTCCTCCCCACTCGCGGCCCACTTGCTTCGCCACTCGCAGAGCGGCACAGACAACGCCAGGTCGCAGCGACCTAGAGCAGCCATCCAAGGGACTCTCGGTTCTCGATTTGCAGGTTCTTGCAACCTGCCCAACCGAGGAGATTCCATAGCCCGGCGAGAGGACTGGCCTAGGCAGAAACCTAAGCAGCGGGCAGCTCAAGACGGTCCCCAATCTGGAGAGAAACCGATCCGTGAGCTTTGATCAAATCGGCGACAAGTGGACGAACATCACCGTTCGATTGCACTGATCGGGCAATCGACCAGAAGGAGTCTCCCGGGCGAACGAGATAACTCCGCTCACCGCTCTTGGGTGAGGACGCCGCATTGGCGATTCCAAATCCACCAAGGAACACCAGGCAGGTAATCCCAACAAGGGTAACGAGGCGTGAAAGAGGAGCACCTTGACCCGCTGGGGACTCTCGACGAGCAGGCGCACCCGTTCGGACGTTGTTTCCGCGCACGGGTGACAAAGTCGGCCTGGCGGCGTTTGGTGGAGGAGTGGTACCACGTTCACCCGAACCAGACCGCGTCGAGGAAACGACACGGCCACGAGTAGGCGAAATCGCCTCACCACTGCGATCTCCGATTAGCGAAACGTGGACCGCGCCTGCTGAAGCAGGAGGACGAGCCCACCAATCGGTAGGGTTCCGTTCAGGAGAGCCAGGTTTAGCTTGAAAGGGGAAATTCCGCATGAGTGAGGATTGGTTGGCGAGAGTCGAGACTGGGGAAGTCTTCGAACGAGCGTTCGTGGTCATGAACACATGTTCGCCGAACGAGCGTTCGCTGTCAAGGAATTTCCCGAACAGATGTTTGCCTTTTTGCTTTTGACCGGGTATGGTCAGTGCACCGAACAGTCGTTCGACTCCCGGAAAAAGAGTCTCACCAGCAGCTAAACCTCGCAGAAATGCCTGTTGACCTGCGAGTTTCTGTTTCTGAGTCGGTCGATTTGATTGCTCGGGAGTTTCACAGAAGCCACTTCACATCACCCAGATTCGTCGGCAATCCTTCGAAATCGAGCAATTTTTTGCGCTAAGTCTCGTTACTTATCGGAATTTCTCCCGGTCTCGTTTGAAAGCCGTAACCAAGTGATCACCAACCTGCGGAGGCAGTCATGAGCGACACCCTCACCGAACGTCAACTACAAATCCTGGCCTGCATCGAGCAGTCACTGAAGGATCGCGGCTATCCACCATCGGTTCGTGAGATCGGCGAGGTGGTGGGGTTGTCCTCGTCATCGACCGTCCACAGCCACCTCGACACCTTGCAACGGCTTGGCTACCTGCGGCGTGACCCCACAAAGCCTCGCGCTATTGAAGTTCGTTATGACCCAACTACAGGATCCCAAGCGGAACGTCGACCGGTTCGCCACGTACCACTCGTGGGTGATGTTGCGGCAGGAACCGGGGTACTTAGCGAAGAGAATGTGGAGGAGATTCTCCCTCTCCCCG
>JAYSVF010000175.1:0-1642 GCA_043718695.1 Acidimicrobiia bacterium
TGAACCAGAGGCACGTTCTGCGCTTGCATTGCGATTAGTTCTTGGCACATCAACGGCTGAAATCGCTCGACTGTTTCTTGTTCAAACTTCCACCATGGCCGCACGACTCACACGGGCCAAACGCAAAATCGTTGCTGCGGGAATCCCACTCTCACTTCCTATTGGCGACGAATTGATCGACCGAGTCGACGCGGTTACCCGCACGATCTACCTTGCCTTTACCGCTGGTTATCAACCGGGAAATGGCACCGAGCTTCTCCGTGTTGAAGAGGCCGGAGAAGCAGTACGTCTCGCGGCAACACTGCACCAATTGTTGCCCAACGTCTCGCAAGTTCAATCGCTTGTTGCACTCCTAATGTTCCAACATGCACGACGCGATGCCAGAGTTTGCAACGGCGAATTGATCACCCTTGACGACCAAGATCGCACCCTTTGGCACCGGGGAGAGATCGCCGCGGCAGTTCGGAAACTCGACGAAATCAGGCCATCGACCGGGTACGCGGAAGAACTGCGATTACAACCCCTCGCAGCCCGCGAACATGCGATTGCCGCTTCATCGACCGACACAAACTGGACGGCCATCGCAGCCCACTACGCCGAACTTGAACACCTCACCGGGTCACCCATTGTCCGTCTCAATCGGGCCGTTGCGATCGCAGAAACTCTCGGTCCAGAGGCCGGTCTTGCCGTCCTCGAAGGGCTCGAAGAATCGCTCGATCTTCACCACCGTTTTCACGCCGTCCGCGCAACGCTTGCCCGTCGCGCCGGTCACCACGCAACTGCACGCGAAGCTTTCACAAGAGCGGTGGCACTATGCACGAACGACACGGAACGTTCCTTCCTACAACACCAACTTTGCGAACTGGAGCTAGCGCTCGATTGCTTGGTAACGGATCCGGAGCGCGCCGCAAGCGTTGCGGATACCGATGCCATCGTCACGGGACGACACAAGCACCCGGGCACCTAGTCGCTCCGCCGCTGCAACTGCTTCGGCACCCAGCATGGAGAGCCCCACGTGTTCGTGGATTAGTTGACCCATGCGCCATGCGAGATCAGTCATGGCCAAAACCGAGATGGTTTCTGGAAGGGCGATAAGTCCAGCGATCACCGCATCGCGTTCCTCGCCCGACCACGATCCGAGCAGCGCACCGCCACCGTGACTCGCAGCGCTCTTACATAGGCGCGCATACCAAAGGTTCGTGGTTGCTACTTCCGATCTCGCAACGGCACGTTTTAACGAAGCGTCGGGTCCGGCCAACCAGTCACGAAGTAAGTGATCGTCAAGAAGAACAATGGCCACGTTCAGGTGGTCCGGAGATCTTCATCGACTTCATTGGCAACATTGGCGTAGTGAGCCTCGGCTGGAAGGACTTGATCAAGAAGTCGGCCTGCAGTTCCGGCGGGAACGGTCAGCACGCCAAACCCAAGGTCAATCACATCAACTTGGCCGCCATGGCCCAGGTCCCACCTGCGGCGAACAGCAGCTGGGAGCGACAACTGACCAGAAGTTGAGACCTTGAATCGTTCCGTGCGAGCCATGGATAGATTCTACTTGGTAAAATCTCAGAGTTACCAAATGGAACTTCAGCCGTGTTGATTCTTTGTCCACGAGGCGTACAGAGCGCTGTAGTGGCCGCCAGCG
>JAYSVF010000176.1:0-9169 GCA_043718695.1 Acidimicrobiia bacterium
CGAGTCCGCAACGAACCCCCAACCCGCGCCCCACTTCTCGACGCCATCACCAACATGGCCATAACCGACGCCGTCTTCACCTCGGCCGCCACTCTCACGTTCGTAGAGATCTAACCCAGAAGATTGCCGGGTCCGGACGACTTCGCTCCCGCGGGGAATCGTGGCCGCCTCCGCACGAGGCCGCAAGGGTGGCGGATCTCGCTGGACGGAGGGGAGCGGTACTTAACGGTTCTTCTTAGGCGTCTGCAATGTGAAAGTCCGGACTTTCAACTCAGGTCAACTCCATGCGGAGGAGTGGTCAGCCTTCGAAGAAAACTGTCATAGGGGGCCAGTAGGGTTGAGGGGGTGGCAAGACGACTTCGACAATTGGCGAAAATTGGGGTCGCTGATTTGACCCGGGTGGGGCCGAAGCGGTTGGTGGGGTTGAAGGAGATGGGCATCGAAACGGTGCTTGATCTCATTACGTACTACCCGCGGCGTTATATCGATCGCAGTGCTGAAGTCTCGATCAAGAATCTGGAAATTGGCAAAGAAGCCCTTGTTCTAGCCACAGTGAAGCGGTGTGAAGCCCGTAAGACTAAGAACAATCGCTCGCTGGTAACCGTTGACGTGGCCGATGGCAGCGGCTATCTGAAAGTCACGTTCTTTAACCAGCCGTGGCGGGCCAAGCAACTCACTGCCGGCACCGAGGTGGCGCTGTTTGGCAGGGTCGATGCCTTCAACGGCACCAGGCAGATGACTTCACCGGTGGTGGATCTGGTTGGGTCGAAAACCGGCAAAGTGGTGCCGCTCTACCCACAATCAGAAAAATCGGGGCTGACGACGTGGGAGATCGCCGACTGGATTGAAGAAGCGTTGGAGCGCGCCGGGGCTTTTGTTGATCCGCTTCCCACGAACTATGCCGACGAAATCGATTTGGTGGATAGGTCCTGGGCTATTCGCAATGTGCACTTACCAGATTCCATGGCGGCCGCCATGGCGGCGCGGAAACGTTTGGCCTTTGATGAGTTGTTGAGACTGCAGCTCGTGTTGGTGATGCGCAAGCGTGCCGTTGAACGCGACGCGCAAGGTATCATTCATAAGCAAGCAGATGATCTCAATCATGGGCCTATGGTCGAGGCGTTCGTAAAGTCACTGCCGTTTCCGCTCACCGGCGCGCAGAATCGGGCGATAAAAGAGATTGGTCGCGATCTCGCTTCGCCGCTGCCTATGCACCGGTTATTGCAGGGCGATGTGGGTGCCGGAAAAACCTTGGTGGCTGTTGCCGCTTGTTTGATGGCGATCCAGGATGGCCACCAATCGGCACTCATGGCCCCAACGGAAGTCTTGGCGGAGCAGCACTTCTTTGGTATCCGCAATATTTTGGCCAAGGCGGATCTCCACCTTGAGGAGCCAGGCTCGCTGATGGGAACCCGTCCGCTTACGGTGAAGCTGTTGACCAACAAGACCACCGCGGCGGAGCGAAGAGAACTCTTCAGCGCGCTTAGTAACAAAACTGTGGACTTATTGATTGGTACGCACGCATTGATTTCTGAAGGTGTGGATTTTGGTGCGCTTGGTATGGTGGTGATTGATGAGCAACATCGCTTTGGGGTTGAACAACGAGCGGCACTGAAGGCCAAAGGCAACGGGCAGGATCCTGATGTGTTGGTTATGACCGCCACCCCAATTCCACGGACCGCTGCCATGACGGTCTACGGCGATTTAGATTCCACCATTCTCGATGAACTGCCTCCAGGGCGTACGCCGATTGTTACCCGATGGGCTCGTAGCGAAATGGAAGAGGTAGCGGCCTACACCCATGTTCGTGAGGAGGTAGAGGCCGGGCGCCAGGCCTATGTGGTGTGTCCGCTGGTGGAGGAATCGGAGAAGATCCAAGCGCGCAGTGCCACGGAAACGTTTGAAGAACTCAGTGGTGGTCATCTGCACGGTTTGAAGCTCGGGTTGCTGCACGGACAGATGCCCAGCTTGCAAAAAGAGCAAGTCATGAATGATTTTCGGGCCCGCAAGCTTGATGTATTGATCGCAACCACCGTGATTGAAGTTGGTGTCGATGTGCCGAATGCAACGGTGATGGTGATTCAAGATGCGGATCGGTTCGGTATCGCTCAGCTGCACCAGTTGCGTGGCCGAGTGGGTCGTGGCGCCGCAGCATCATTCTGTTATCTGCTCGCTGACCCAAAAACCAGTGATGGAGAAGAACGCTTGGCCGCCATTGAGCGTTCGACCGACGGTTTTGAGCTAGCCGAGGTGGATCTGGAGTTGCGCGGCGAAGGGTCAATCATGGGTACCCGCCAGAAGGGGCGCAGCGATCTGAAGCTGGCGTCGCTCCGAAAAGACAAGAACCTCGTGATCGAAGCACGCCGTGTGGCCCAGGAAATCGTTGGTGCCGATCCGGAACTGGCTCTGAATACCGAGCTTCGCGATGAGATCAAGTTGTTCGTAGACCCCGAAGAAGCAGAGTTTCTCTTTAAGTCCTAGCGGGTGCCGAAACAGCTTTGACTGTTCCGGGGAGGAGCGTCAAAACCCTATTTTGGTGTTGGGGTGAACTCTGCGGGCTCACCGAAAGTTGAAAGAAAAACTTACTCCGAAACGATTCAGCTGCCGCTAGAGAATATGAATGTTTGATTCCAAACTGAGTAATTACTCCGAGAACTGTGATCGGGAAATATTTCTAATTAATAAATGTTGACGTTAGTCCGTATTTCAGGGATGATTTTTGTCACAGGTTTACGGAGTGGGTCGAACCTCAAGAACTCTCGAGAAATGTGTATATCTCTTGGTATTTCTTGAAAATCCCACAGACGTTTTCCTCGGTTACTTCCTGGCGGTTCTATTTTTGAAAGGGAAAATACATAGTGCATTCCCCCAACCATCCACCCTATAAGCGTGGGCGAAATGTCCGACTGGCCTCAGATGCCCAGAAGCTCTTTCACGTGAATTTAGCCTCGAAAAACTGCTCGTCAGCCCTGCCTTACCTCTGTTCCTTGTCCGGAAGAAACCTGAAGAAATCCCGATGATGACACCGTCGACTCCTTCAATGGTGCTTGCCTTTGCGTTTGATAGATCTCTTGTCGGTGACACCGATCTTTCCGGTCTCAACCCGATTCCTGTTCGCTGGCACTTTGACTTTCAGGAACTTCTTGTCGAGGTTGGGTTGGCTAAGCCCACCGCTGTGGTTGTTTTGTGTCGAGGGGATCATGTGGAATCCTTGCGAACCTGTTACGCGCTGCGTCAAGCCACCAGCGCTCCTCTTCACCTTCTTTCCTTAACGATGTCTGAATCCGAAGCGAACCTTGCGTCCTCGCTTGGAGTGACAACGGTGCAAACGGCTTCCTTTGGTGCATTGATCGTTGTCCAACTCATCAAGCAGTTCATCGAACTGAGGGCTCAAACTCTCATCGAGGAACCACCAAAGACCTTTGAGGTTGCTGGAATGAGCCTTGATCTTCCCCGAAGGCAATTGTGGATCCAGGGAGCTCGAATCGCGCTCACCAGAACGGAGTTCGAACTCTTTGCATCGCTGGTTCGCGCTGCTGGAGCGGTGATCACGCGAGCAAAACTTGTCGCCATCGTATGGGGCGAAAACTGGTTCGGTGTGGAAAACGTTTTGGACACACACCTCGCTCACCTTCGACGCAAGCTTGCCGGTTCTGGTTTTGATCGAACAATTGTCAACGTTCGTGGCGTAGGTTTCTACTTCGAAACTAGGAACATCGCCCGAGCGCAGCACGAGCTGGTGAGCTTCGCCGCAGGTGGCTAACCACGTACAAGGATGATCATTAAAACAAGCCCAATGATCCCCGTTAGCGCAACCGAAATTGTCATCCATCGGGGCTGTGTCACGGGAGTGCCGGGGGGAACGTTTGGCGCTTTGTCCTTCTCTCGAACAGCGCTTACATACTGATCTTGATCACGACGTTTGTCCGTCATCGCACCCTCAGGATCAACGGGCTGAACAGAAGTAGGTTCGCTTACCATCCTTCAGGGTACCCATCATTGCGTTCGCCGTGTTGGTTGTATTCGCCATCCTCGTCTTCGCCGCCGGGAACAATCAGATCCCAACGATCACGACAATCTTCGCAACGATACGTGGCCACGTCTCCTGGAAGCAGCGGCTGTTCCTCGGTCACGATCGTCAACAAATGACATCGGCCACCACAATCGATACAGGTAATGGTGGGGGGAACATCGGAGCCATCGGTGCCATCATCAGTCCAACCTGAAGAGAACCACCCGCTATCACTCGAGGCGGACGGTGTGGAAGGCGTATCGCTCACGGTTCCCACGCCATCGTTCCGGGTGGCATCGAAATGAAAATCCCGGTCGCCTCAACGGCCACCACACCGTCGGCCAACATCAAGCGACCGTGCACGGTGTGGCGCCGCCGCGGTTTGATTGATTTGACTGCGTTGAGGGTGATCGAATCGGTTGTACCCGAATCGCGCTTCGGTTCGTTACGCCAAGCCTCGATTCGCAATGCAGAACCATCTAAAGCCACAGGCTTGCGATACTTCAATTCCAACGTTGCGGTAACGCAATGAATCCCATCGAGCATGAACCCTAGCGAAGCCATCGTTTCATCCAGAACCGTTGCCGCTACTCCGCCATGCAAAAAGCCCGGCACACCGCGATGATCAGCTCGAGGAGTAAACGTGGCTACGCAAACATCGTCGGCTCTCGAAAACTCCAGTCCCAATCCAATGGGATTGTCGTCACCGCAGCCGTAGCAGCCACCTTCCATTTGTTGCTCCTGTTTCTTTGGTGTGGGTACTTTGCACCTTGCGACGCCTGAGTTCGGGTCACCGATGTTGCAGAGAGGTTAAACCCAAACTGGAACTGCCAAGCAGGCTCTCGGAACGCGATTGCACTACGCCTGAGTGGCTGGAGACCGAAATCCGGTAGATCGCTCAACATTGATGCGGTCCTATCGTCATGGCTGAAGTAGGGCCAAGTGTGCTGATGAGCGGAAGTAGAGGGTTCGCCCGTAAACGACCGGCATCGGTCACATCACGTGGTTGAACGACTCGAAATTCGCGGAGTGGGGGAAACGACCGAGTACCGTCTCCGGCATGCGTGTAGTAGCTGGAAGCCTTCGGGGCCGCAAACTTGTAGCACCGGAGGGGTTAAAGGTACGCCCGACGGCGGAACGAGTGCGCCAAGCCACGCTTAATGCTTTAGAAGCCCGAAGCGCTGTCGACGGGGCCCGCGTAGTTGATCTTTTCGCCGGGTCCGGTGGATTAGGTATCGAAGCTCTGAGCCGTGGAGCTATTCATGTCACCTTCGTGGAGCAGGATCGCGATGCCCTCGGTTGTATCCGCAAGAACCTCGAAAACTTGAACCTCGGCCCGTCGGTCACCACCGTTACCCGCAGCGAAGTTGTGTCGTGGGCTCGACATGGTATGCCCGCATGTGATTTGGTGTTCATCGATCCGCCGTATCCGTTCGACGATTGGGACAACCTGCTCGAAATGGTTCGCCCCGCTTTGGTTCGCGAAGACGCCGACCTCCGAGGCATCGTGGTAGCCGAAACCGCAGGCGTGCTCGACATGGGCCCCAGTTGGGAAATCCTGCGCCAACAACGTTACGGCGGCACTGTAGTAACCATCGCTGTCCCCTCCGTCGATCCAATTGGGGACTCGGATGGAATGAAGAACGCAGATGAGGCCGAAGTGTCGGTTGGCAGCGCTGTTTCGACCGAAACCGATGGGAACACTGGGAGTTCTTAAGCGCAAGCCCTTTGCTGACTCTCTGGGAGCTTTGGGTAAAGGGGTTAGCCGACCGCTAAACGATTTGTTCGCAGACGGCTCGGTCAGTGTCGATGGCGACGTGAATGCGGTCGCCGATTGTGGGGGCTGCGTCGGCTCCGGAGAGATGGACGGCGACGAGGCGGTCGATTCCGTCGAGGCGGGCGGTGATGACGGTAGAGGCGCCTTGAAATGTGGTGCCAACTACTGAGCCGGTGAGGCCCGGGGTTGGGGCGGTGGTAGCGCTTGGTGGCTCTTGCGAGACTAAACGCAGATCTTCAGGGCGGACGAGCAGCAGAACCGGCGAGCGCTCTGGGAGACCGTTCGTGGTAGGCACGCTTAGTAATGTTGTGCCGATTCGAACCACGGAGGGGCCTTCAACGATCGCTGGGAATTCGTTCATGGAACCCACAAACCGCGCAACGAATGCACTCGTTGGGTGGCGGTACACGTCTTTGGGCGAACCGATTTGTTCGATACACCCACTGGACATCACGCAGACCCGGTCGGATATGGCGAGGGCTTCCTCTTGATCGTGAGTGACAAACAGGGTGGTGATGCCGAGCTCAGTTTGAATGCGTCGGATCTCCTCGCGAAGGGTGGCGCGAACTTTTGCATCGAGAGCGGAAAGGGGTTCATCGAGCAGGAGAACTTCGGGCTGCACGGCTAGAGCGCGGGCTAAAGCTACGCGTTGTTGTTGTCCGCCAGAAAGTTGGTGTGGGTACCGTTTGGCGAGGGAACCAAGTTGCACCAGGTCAAGAATTTCTTGAGCACGTTTCGTTCGCGCCGTTTTCTCGACCTTGCGATTGCGTAGACCGAACTCCACATTATCGGCCACGTTGAGGTTGGGGAACAGGCTGTAACTCTGAAACACCATACCCATGTTGCGTTTGTGGGCGGCCAGGTTGGTGATGTCGGCACCATTGATCGACACCGTTCCCAAATCGGCCCGCTCAAAGCCCGCAGCAATCCTCAGTGCCGTGGTCTTGCCGCAACCACTGGGCCCCAGCAGGCTAACCAATTCGCCTTGGCGCAAAACCAGATCAAAACCTTCCAGCGCAATTACCGGGCCGAAGGTTTTGCGGACACCTTGAAAAACAAGCGCGGTCATTGGTGTTCCTTTAACTTCGGGGCGGAGGCGATCGGGGCGTGTTCAGAGCCGTCGGTGTTCAAGTCGATGGAACTGAACTGATTTCGTTGGATGGCGCGCTGGTCCGGCGGGCGGGTTCTGCTCATGGACCTGGCTCGGCGACGAGCTGTGAGGTAGGAACAGCCGTGGTGCGGTCGGCTTTGGGTAAACGCTTCTTGGTAAGTACGCTTAGAACACCAAAAAGTACGGTGGTTGCTACTAGAGCGGTGAGGGCAAGGGCCATGCCTCCTTGGGGTTCGCCGCCCTGGTACTGGGCCATGAAGGCTGGCAGGGTTCGCTTGAGCAAAATTCGGGCCATCGTGTATTCGCCCAGTACTACGGCGGCGGTAAGAAACGAGGCGGAGATGATGGCGGCACGCATGTTTGGAATAATGACTCGTCGCAGCGTGGTTCCCCAGGTTGAACCCAAACTTCGAGAGGCGTCGACGAGGGTCTTCACGTCAAGTGCTCTGATTCCCGCATCGAGCGATCGAAAGGTGAAGGGCATGGCGAGAATTGCATAGAACGGGATCAGGGAATAGTTCGAGTTAAGGAACCATCGAGCGTGTGGCTTCAGTGGCAACACCCCAGCGACAAGGGCAATTGGGGGGATCACGTACGGCAGAACGGTGAGGAACTCCACCAGGGATCGAGCCTTTGGCAAACGTAGGTGCACCCACAAGGTAGTGGGAAGGAGAAGAGCGATGGTGACGAGTACCGTTCCAACGGCCAGCTTGGTGCTCAGCCAAAGCGAGGTTCGAAAATCTGGATTGCCAAAGGCTTTCGTGACCCCTTTGATGGTCCAGCCCTCCGTAAGGGTCGACAAACCCAGACGTATCATGGGCACCGTTTGAAAAGAGAATCGCGCCATCGAAAGCAGCGGCAAAATAAAGAACAGCGCGCTTAGGATCACGATTAGTCCGGGCCCAACTAAACCCAACTTTCGTTTTGCGTGGGCGCCGGGCGGGGCTGGATTTGGAAGATCACTCATTGCTGCCACCGTTCTGCGCGCTTACGAAGTAACCAGTAGGCGCCCATGCAGACGGTCATGATGATGATCATCCACATGGCCAACGCGAAACCGAGTTGGTCCTCGTTGGCGCTGATGTCGCCGCGAAGATAGAAGCCAATCCGCAGAGGCACGATGCTGGATTTCGATGTCAGCGCGGCAGCTGTGGCATACGCGCTAAACGAGTTGGCGAACAACAACAAGAACCCACCCAGCAAGGATGGGGTCAGGACCGGAATGCCCACCCGGCGCCAATAGGTGAACGATGTGCCACCAAGATTTGCGCACGCCTCACGCCAAGACTGCTTTAGCCCATCGATTGCTGGGAGCGTAATGAGCACCATTAGCGGGATATTGAAATACGAATAGACAACCGTGAGACCCCATGTTGAATCCAGCACAAACGAGGTTCCGTAGAGCTTGAAATTGAACAAGCCATCGAGGATTTTCGTGAGCAAACCCTGACGGCCAAGTAGGGCAACAAACGCAAACGCCAACGGGATACCGCCGAGGTTTGCCGCGACGCCGCTGAACGACGTGATGACTGAACGTAGCCAGCGAGGGTGCTTGATCAGTGTGGCCGCATACGCCAGGAGGGAACCGAGAACTACGCCCGCCAAAGCCGCCCAAAAGGAAAGCCAAACGGAGAATTTGAAGGCATCGAGGTTCTGTCCGCTGAATGCCTTGCCTAACGCCGAGAACCCTTTGCTTCCATCGTTGGCGGTGATGGCTCGGTTGAAAACACTGAACGCCGGCACGACGAGAAACAACGTGAGGAACGCCAGAAGGGGAACTAAACCAGTCCAAGCCCAGTTTCGAGGCGCTCGCAGACGAACCGGATCAGTCGCTGGCGTGGCTGGCAAGTTGGTGGTTGCGGTTTCGAACGTGGTCACAAGTTCCCTTTTGCTGTTGTTCGAGTCAAAACAAACGAACCGGGGGCGCTAAACCAACGCTTTGCGTGGATCAGCGCCCCCAATCGAATCATTGCTAGGCGAACCTCTAGCCGTGGCTAAGGGCTATGCCTGAGGGTAAAAACCTCTTTAGGCGTCGGCCACCATTGGGCCCCACTGGGCGGCGAGTACGTCTTTCGCCGCGGTGATTTGCTCCGGGGTCAAGAACTTCACCTGGGAAATCAGCTCTGCTGGTGGAAGGTTCTTCTTAGCGTCTTCGGAAACTTTGCCAGCCGCAACAAGTGCTTCGAACCGGGCAGGAATAGCGCCACCTTCGAGGTAACCAAGGGCACCCTCGTCGGAGAGGATGTGCTCAAGCCACAACTTGCCACAA
>JAYSVF010000177.1:0-22985 GCA_043718695.1 Acidimicrobiia bacterium
TCGGCATCGCTGGTGGTGATGTGCTGTGGTCGCTGTGGACCACCAAATTTGCCCCACCAGACAAGGTGGCCGATTACATGTCGATCCACACGTTCACTACGGGCATCCGTGGCACCGCGGCACCGTTTCTGGCCTTCTGGATGGTGGGTACATACTCTCCACGGATCGTTGGATTTCTTTGCGCCGGGCTCACGTTCGTGGGCTCAGCCATCATCGTTCCCGAGGCACTCCGCCATCGCCGCACCAAGAGAATCAGCGAAGGAATTGGCGAACTACCCCTGACCGCAATCGACTAGCTGCGTGGTTGATTGGTGATCAGCGCCGCCGTTGTTCTTTACATTAAAACTAGCGCCGATAGGTAAGGTTCGCGAAGCTGAAGTTTCGGGCGTCTACGCCGTACGAAAAGTATCGTGCTGTGCTGATTGACCTTCGCCTACCCGCTTCTTGCTCTTAGGCCGACGTGGATTTACCCGTCGGGGCAATAGTGAGCGTTGGCGGTTGAGAACTGTCGATGGCTCCCGTGTTGTTGTTGTTCGTGTAGTTCGATCCAAGCGAGCGGGCTGAGGAGTTGTGTTCGTTGCGAAGCTCCTGTGCTCGTTGCCTGCGGATGCTGGCCGTGGCCGAGCGAAGTTTGAACAGGTTCTTAAAGAATGTGGTGCAATCGTTCAGGGTCAGCTTTGACATTCCCGAGTAGCGGGGTCGAAAAACAATTGGTGTTTCGCCGATCCGAAATCCATGAGCATGGGCCAAGGCAATGAAGGAGCTAAAGAAGGCATATCCCGTCACGTTCAAGTGCTCTGGGCTGAATTTCTGTGCAACTTCAGAGCGAATCACCCGAAAACTCGTGGTTGCATCTTGCACCCCACGGGTGCCGGTGATGATTTGAAACAACTGATTTCCGCCACGAGAAAGCAAAGAACGCATAACAGTTGTACCCGGCGAAGAACCACCCAAAGTCCAACGAGAACCAATCATGATGTCAGTTTGGCTAGCCAGGTAAGCCCGAACGAGATCGGGCATTTGGCGTGCATCATGTTGCCCGTCGGCATCGAGGGTGACAAAGAAATCAGGCGCATCAAGCAACCCGTGGGCGAAGCCGCGCAGAACTGCTTGCCCGAGACCTGCTTTGTTGCCGCTCAGGATTTCGAGGTCAATACCAAGACGTTCACATTCGGTCTTGGCAATGTTGGCGGTTTGGTCGGGTGACTTGTCATCAACAAGCAGGACCTTGCACTGAACATTTGAGCGGGCCAGCTTCTCAACCGCTTCAGCAACTTCGGCCAGCACAAACGGAATTGACCCGGCCTCATTGAACGTGGCCATCATGATCGTGCACTTCAGAGGGGCACGAACCGTGGTTGGCGTTACTGCTTGAGACATCGGAAACTCCTCATCTTGGCGATATCGGCCATGTTCATAACCAACTAAAGCCTCTGTACTGGTTCATCAGACGAGGCTCGACTCGCAATCGGTAGCCAGCCAAGCAAACGGACAGGCTGAACGGTGTCGAAGGTTGTTAAACCCGGGCACCAGCAAGAATCGTGGCGGCTTCCTCGGGCGGCATGACGTTAATCATCACACCGGTACCAAGTTCGAATCCGGCACGAGTGGTTACCTTTGGGTAAACGTGGGCGTGCCAATGAAAAACCCCCTGACCGCGATAGGGAGCTGAATGGAACACCACGTTGTAGGCAACGTCGCCAAGAGCCGAGCGAAGGCTGGATAATCCGTGGCGCAGACCAATCCCGACTGAGGTCAAATCATCTTGCTCTGCGGTGTGGAGATGCCCTCCGTGATTACGAGGTATTGCCAACATCTCGAATGGAGTCCCACTCCAATACGGGCACAGCACGATCACATGATCGTCGACATACACAATTCGGGCACCAGCATCAAGCTCAGCCTCGATCGTGGTGCAAAGCAGACAGGCTCCAGAAAATCGTTCGAAGCCGGACTGTTCATTTTGTATTTCGCCCGGAACAAACGGCAACCCAAGCAACTGGCCGTGAGGGTGAGCGAGGGAGGCACCGGCTTCTCGTCCGTAATTGACGATGGCTTGGCTATAGCGAAGCTCTGGCTGATTGGAATGCGCCTCAGCCCGTGCTGCAATGGCCGACATAACCATGCGCGCCTGATCATCGGTGAGATCGGCCCAGGAGGCTTGGTGATCGGGATGAACGACGAGAACCTCATGGCACCCGGAAGCATCGGCCTGAGTAAAGATCGGCCCGAGATGCTCAACCACCATTGGATCCCGCCCCTCAAATGCCGGATACAAGTTCGGCACCACCAGCACCTGCCAAGAACCGTCGGGTCCCGGCGTAACTAGCATTGGTGGCTCCGATTCAGCCTGGCCAGGACAAAACGGGCAGGGACGACCGCCTTCCGGCTCAACCGTTACCGTGCGCGAAGCAAACTCGTTCGGACGTTGACGGCGCTCAGCATTAATTGCCACCCAACGGCCAGTTAATGGATCGAGACGAAGTTGGCTCATGTCGTTAGAAACCGATCGGAAGAAAAAAGCTAATGATCGAGACTACCTGCCGGTGGCCAAGTTCTGGCGCACCCGCGGTGCTCAGTGAGGTTGTCACCGAGCGGTGGAACCACGCGAATCACCGGTGCACTGGCGCAGTCTGTTCCGGACCGGATGGATCCGGCCCGCAACGGCTCTAGTCCTGAACTCATATCCCTCTGCTCTAAGGAGATACTCGTTTGTAGATAGCCCACCCCGAAGTTGAACTCCTCAGCAGTTCAAACTTTGTAGAAATGGTTGCCCAGACGGCCGCAGGTTCAGGATCAAGGCTTAGCGGCAGGAGAAGATATTCCACCCGGGCCGCCCTTCGAGCGAGATCGATGCCGCCGGATTCATCGTCGGGAAGGTTCCAATACGAATCCTTGAAAGGGACCGGAAACTGGTAGGCCTCACGGCGGTGACTTAGGTACGCCACAACTCGGTAATCGGCAGCTATCACGACATCAGGTGGCATCGACTTGACTAACTGCATCGTTGCGTCAAGATTCGGATTGGAACGAGCCCACGCCCCTCCGTTTCGAGATGCCGGCATTGGGCCCCAAAGGTACCCAACCCAAACTGAGAGCGCCAAAAGCAGAACGCTCAGCTTGGGAACGTGTTCGCGAATGTTTGGGGACGAGAGCCCAAAGGCCGCCGCAACCGCCAACCCCGGAATAATGATTCCCGAGTAGTGATAGTTCGCGTTGTGTTGGTAGAAAAATGTTGAAACCATGTTGGAGGCATAGACGACCAGGCTTCCAACAAGAACGGGAAGCGCTCGTTTCCAACCCAGAATCACGGCAAAGCCGAGCGGAACCAGGAGTTGCCATGAGTACCAAGGCCGACCGTCACTGAGAAAGTAACTCGAAACGGTTCCGGGATACTTTAAGGTTTGTTTGATAGAGCCTGTTGGACCGCCAAAGGGGATACGCCAACTATTGAGTGAACCAACCCCGTTCATGATGCGAAGCAAAATCAGCGTTGCGACGGTTAACAGAAGAGAGCCCAAAGCCACCGTGTAACCAACGCGTTTGTTATGTTTTCTGGCGCAATAGATTCCGAGAGGAATCACCACGAAGCTCATGTCCTCCTTGGTGGCAGCAACCCAAAAGCACGCAAACATGAACCAACGCCAATGGCTTGTTACCAGCGCCCACCACGCCGTAGCCAAGCCAAGAATGGCCAAAGAATCGGGGTGAAAGTTCTCTGCGCCGGTTTTTCCTACAACGGGATTGACAAGATAAGCCAGGGCAATCGCGGCAGCAATCCATTTGCGACCGTCCAAGACTTTTTTCGCGGCGCCGTAGATCGGGATAGCTGCCAGGGTGATTGAGGCTGTCTGCGCAGCGTACAAAATCAGACCAGTAGGGGCGATCCAATACAGCGGCACAAAAGGCAACAAGGTGAATGAGCCGTGGTCTTCATACAGATTCCGACCCATAATGGTTACAAAAGGCGCTTGAAATTTCGACATCAGGTACATCCCCTGATCAAAGAGCCCGTAATCGAATCCTTGAGAACCAAAGGCTCGGTGGTGCGCAAAAATAATCCGGCACGCGTACTGGAGCGCATACAGCGAAGCGAAAATCACCAGGTACCCAGGGGCGCCAAGGGTTTTCCAGAACGCCACGTGTGGAATTGGTGCGATCGGCTCCGCAACAGCAGCTTCGCCAACCAGATCTGAGGTCAACCGCTGCGGGCCGGCGATTTGAGTGAGCCCGGTTGGTTCCTCAGCGCTCGCTACTGGAGCGTCCCCCGTGTCTGTTGTCGCCGATAACTCCATCCCCAAACGCTAAGGGGCGCAGAACCCGGGTTGGGGGATAGCAAAGCAGTCCTACGATAGAGGGGCATGCCAGAACGCCTTCTGACTCCAGCCCGACAAAAGCCGGTTTATCTCGACCATGCGGCCACAACGCCCATGGTCGAGGAGGCTATTGACGCGCTTTTGCCCTGGTTGCGTGATGCATTTGGGAATCCTTCGGGTGTGCACTCAGTCTCTCGGCGGGCTCGGCAGGGCCTTGAAGAAGCCCGCGACTCCTTTGCAGAAACCGTCGGCGCTAAGGCCCGAGAAATTGTGTTCACTGGCGGTGGCACGGAAGCGATCAATTTGGCACTCACTGGCGTGCTTTTGGACCCCAGTGACGTGATTGCGTGGAGTGGAATTGAACACGATGCCGTGCGCTCGCTCATGGAGGCTCTGGTCAAGGCGGGCCGCTGTGAATCGCTGGAGTTGGCAGTTAATGCCGACGGGGTTTTGGACCTGGGTGCTGCGGAGCAGAGTTTGCTACGGGCAAGCGGAAGGGTTCGTGCTGTTTGCGTGATGGCGGTCAACAACGAAGTAGGTACCGTCCAACCAATCGCCGAACTGCGTGCGCTTATGAAGAGCGTTTGTCCCGATGCCGTGTTGGTTGTTGATGCGGTGCAGTCGCTTCCTTGGATGGATGTCTCTCCGGTTGTCGCCGCTGCGGATTTGGTGGCCTTCAGCGCGCATAAGTTTGGTGGTCCCAAAGGCGTAGGTGCACTTATGGTGCGCGAGGGAACCCCGATTGCGCCCTTGATCCATGGTGGCGGACAGGAACGAGACCGGCGCAGCGGCACGCAAAACGTGGCCGGCATCGTGTCGATGGCACTTGCGGCCAAGCTTTGCGCAGAACGACGCGACATTGCTCGTATTGCCTTGCTGCGCGATCGCCTGGTCGATGGATTGTTAACCATCGCGGGATGCACGGAAACTTCGCCTCGGTCGGTGAAGGTTGCGGGGAATGCGCACGTCTGTATAGAAGGCGTCGTTAGCGAAGAGCTCTTGGTGGTGCTTGATCAGTTGGGCATCTGTGCCTCCGCCGGTTCGGCCTGTGCCAGCGGGGCATTGCATCTCTCGCCGGTACTCATGGCGATGGGCGTGCCGGTTTCGCGATCCGCTGGCGCGCTGCGGCTTACCCTTGGTGCATCGACAACTGAATTCGATATTGACGCTGCACTCGTAGCGATTCCCCAAGCCGTAGTGAGGTTGCGCGCATGAAAGTTCTCGTAGCAATGTCCGGTGGAGTTGACTCCTCCGTGGCCGCGGCCATGATGATTGAACAAGGCCACGAGGTCGCTGGAGCCACCCTGCGGCTATGGGGTGGGGAATCCGATTCAGGCTGTTGCTCGGTCGCTGATGTTGATGATGCGCGCCGGGTAGCCCAACAACTCGACATTCCCCACTACGTGTTCAATTTCTCCGACGAGTTTGACACCCATGTGGTTGAACCTTATGTACGCGCGCATAGCGAAGGGATTACCCCAAACCCCTGCATCGAATGCAATCGTCACCTCAAGTTTGATTTCATGATTGCCCGCGCTGACCGCTTGGGGTACGACGCCATCGCTACAGGCCATCACGTACGCCGCGTGGTGAATCCTGATGGAACCTTTGGGGTAGCTCGTGCGGTGGATTCGGCCAAGGACCAAACCTATGTGGTGCACATGCTTACCCCCGCAGTGCTGGCCCGCACGCTGTTCCCCGTCGGGGAGTTGACAAAGCCAGAAGTGCGAGCTCGAGCGCACGCCATGGGATTGCGAACCGCCGACAAACCCGAATCAATGGACGTGTGCTTCATCGCCAAAACCGGTGGTGGACGCAAGGTGTTTTTGGGGAACCGAATTCCGCTACGCACCGCAAAAATTGTGGACACTGCTGGTGGCGATCGAGGCACGGTCGAAGGATTGGAACTGATCACGTACGGGCAACGACGTGGTCTAGGCGCCGTGGGTGACGGTGCCGCGAAATACGTGGTGGACATCGATATGGCGGCCGGTGTTGTGACCGTTGGTGATCTCTCTGATCTCCTTGTGTCCTCGACCATGCTTCATACACTTACCTTTTCTGATGTGGGCGTTAGCGTTGACGGCCCCCATGCCTTGCTGGCTCAATGCAGTGCCCACGGCGAAGCAGTTCCCGTAGTTTTCGATCCCGATTCTGCCACCGTAGAGTTTGCAACCCCTCGGCCCCGCGTGGCACCTGGTCAATCAATCGTGCTCTACCGCGGCGATGTCGTCGTGGCCGGTGGCATTGCGGTTTAGGTCATTGCCGAGCCGCAATCGCCCCGGCGCAATGTGCGCAATCGTTCATGCTTCGTCACGTGGACTGATTGACGTTGCGAATGCGGTAGCGGCCTCCCGGTCTATCGGCTGATAGGTAACCGCATCGAAGAACGTTTTGTTGTTCACCGAGAACTGGGTCACTTGCGCATCGGACCGGGTCCGTCTTCGCTGAATATCTCGGCGCCGGAGCAATGTCGAGGGGAGCAATCGCAACGTGCCAAAAACGGCTTTGAGACCACCGACGGGATAATGCCCTTTCACCGCTCCGAGTAAGAGCCCGGCGCTGCGTTTTATCCAAATGCTGCATGCCCGTTTACCGGAGAAGTTCTTCAGCGCGCAGAGCATGAGGTTGCGTTCAGTTAAATGAAACTTGAAGTCATAGGCCAAGTGGCGCGTTGACGACGACATTTGGTGCACCACCACCGCCTTCGGTTCGGTAATGCACTTATAACCCAAAAGCTGGGCACGCCAGTTCCAATCGACATCTTCGTAGTACAAAAACAGGCGCTCATCGAGGGGCCCAACGGCATCAAGAAGAAATGCATTGCGACGAAACATTCCTGCGCCGAAGCACGGTCCGAACACTTGGCTGCTGATATCAAACTGGCCAAGATCAGGCTGCCCGAGACCGATGTTTGCCGCCTCGCCTCGATCATTCACGCAGTTTCCAACGGCATCAATAACTCCACCGTGTCCGGCAAGCAGCATTTTCGGGGCGACGGAGAGCACGTTTTTCGTGGCCTGATGTAAAGCAAGCGCGCAGAGGGTTAGGGAATCGGGTGCCACCAGCGCATCGGGATTGCAGAGAAACACCAACTCACAAGCCGGAGACAAGAGCGCAATGGCTCGATTGGTGCCCCCAGCAAAGCCGTGATTCGCGCCAAGGGCAACCAATGTGGTTTGCGCTCCGTGGGCGATGCTTGGGGTAGTCGGGCCGTTCTCGGCGACCAGAATTTCGGCGAGCCCGTTGCGGACCGCATCGCTAGCCTCCAACGCCGCTATGGTGGCAGCAAGCATCTCGGGCTCAGCCTGGTAGGAAAGAACTACCACGCCAACGCGCGGATGTACTCTCAGGCCACCGTCAGCATTTGTCATATCAACAACGTAGTTTGGACTTTTGCTTGATTGAGTGACCGGATCGTGTCGTGCTACCGCTGCCGTTACTGACAGAAGGGAGCGCCTTGCCGGTGGCGTAACCTCGCCGTGGTGCAACGTCGCTACGCTGTGCGGGTGGCTATTGGGGCGGTGCGAGTGGGCGTTGATGTGACGCCGTTGCTGGGTAACCGCACCGGTGTTGGGCAGTTTGTAGCGGCCTTGGTCGACGGATTCGCTGCCGATCCCAGCTCAAAGTCCAGGTCAATCGCCAACGCGAGCGCAGATATCGCCTTGCATCCATTTTCGGTTACGGCGAAGGGCTGGCGCTCAGGCCCAACGCAGACCACGCAACGCTGGCCTATGCCCGCTCGGCCGTTACGAGAACTTTGGCGTAAGTTCGATGTGCCACCAATTGAGTGGTGGACGGGTGCCCTTGACGTAGTGCATGGAACAAATTTTGTGGTGCCACCGGCAAAGCGAGCCGTTGAATTAGTAAGTGTGCATGATATGACTACGGTGCGGTTCCCTGAACTGTGCACGCCAGACACGTTGCAGTACCCTCAGTTGATCGCCCGGGCTCTTGATCGAGGGGCTCACGTGCACACTGATTCGGCTTTCGTTGCGGGCGAAGTGATTGAACACTTTGGTGTTGAACCAGCACGCGTGCATACGATCCACCTTGGTTTGCCGTTTAACGGGCCATGCCCACCGGATAGTGCTGAGGTTTCCAGCGCTGACGGCGCGCCCTTTCTCCTGGCCATCGGGACCATAGAACCGCGGAAGGATTACCCCTCACTTCTGCGGGCTTTCGGGTTGGTTGCCCGGCTAGATCCTGATCTGCGGCTAGTGATCGTTGGACAGCCCGGGTGGGGAGAGCAAGCGTTTGCTGAAACTCTGGCGCAGTTACCCAAGGAAGTATGCGCACGGATCGATCGTCGAGGGTTTGTTGATGAACGTGAGCGCCAACTACTGCTCAGGGACGCATCGGTATTGGTGTACCCGAGCGTGTACGAAGGTTTTGGGCTTCCCCCTCTAGAAGCAATGGTTGCGGGAGTTCCAGTTGTGGCCACGACCGCTGGTTCGCTTCCCGAGATTCTTGGCGACGCAGCGCTACTGGTAGAGCCAAGCGATCACGTCGCCTTGGCCGGGGCGATACAACGCGTGCTTGGTGACTCTGTGCTGTCTCGGGATTTACAGTCGAGGGGATACGCGAACGCCGCTCGATTCAGTATTTCAACCATGATCGAAAACTTCACCGGCCTGTACGGTCGACTCGGTTCCCTTTCTGGAATCAGACAGGGAACCAGGCATGTAAGCGAACGTAGGGCGTCATGAGGCGGTACGGCATCGTGGTGGAACAACTCCGCCGTCAAGTTCCCGGCGGAATCGGGACCTATGCGCGTGGGCTGCTGCAAGGTTTGCAGGATTTGCAGGATTTGCAAGCGAACAACTTGCAAGCGAATGACGTACGAGTAGCCGACCTGCAGGAAAACTCCATACGCAGGGGTGTTCTGCCGGATAGCTTGCTCGGCGCTGGACAGAACTTCCACGATGAATCGTTTCTGTTGATTGCATCAGCCAGTACAGAAAAGCCCGATCCTCTGGCCGCACTTGGTGAGATCTGGTCACCGATTCGTGGCGTGCCCGTTGGCCATCGGGTGATTCAACGCGGCTGGGACAACCGCTTGTTCGCCGCACCCGCGGGTCTCGATGTTGTCCACGCCACCAGCTTCGCGCAGCCTCCTCGGCGCGTCAGTGCGAAACGGTCCGAACGACTCCGCACGATGTACGTGCACGATTTGGCGTGGCGCACCCACCCGGAGGCCTATCCCGAGGCCGGACGCATCTGGCACGAGCGAGCCCTCGCCCGGTCATTGCGCGAAGTTGACCAGTTTTTCGTGCCATCAAAGGCGACTGAAACAGCGCTGCGAACCGCCAGCAAACGACAGATCGACATTCACGTCATTGCGGAAGGGTGCGACCATCTTCCGCTTGTTGCATTGCTGCTCGAAGGAACCGGATCGGGCGCACCTGTATCGAACGCCGTCGGGCCGACTTCGTCACCTGAACGGTCGGTGCTCTTTTCCGACCGGCAAGCCGGATCGGGCGCACCTGTATCCAACGCCGCCGGGCTGACTTCGTCACCCGAACGGACGAGCGAAGAGCGGGAGGGCTACCTGCTTACCGTTTCTACCCGCGAACCCCGTAAGAATCTGGCCCGATTACTTGAATCTTACGCACTTGTGAGAGCCGAACTGCAGTTGCTCGGCCTATCGCCGTTGCCGCTCCGCATTGTTGGTCCAAACGGTTGGTCCAATGCCGATGGTGATCGAACACTTCCTGCCCAACTGCCCCAAGGCGTTGAACTGCTCGGAGCCGTGAACGATGCAGAACTCGTTCGACAGTTTCGTGGGGCAAGCGCGTTTGTGTACGTTCCTCTGATTGAAGGCTTTGGCCTGCCGCCGTTAGAAGCTATGCGCGCAGGGATTCCTGTGGTGTGTTCTGCCGTTCCGAGCGTCGCCGAAGGTAATCCAAACGCTGCGTGCATCGTGGACCCGCTAGTGGTTTCCTCGATCGCCGACGGGATAGTTCGTGTGCTTACCAATGGGTTTCTTCGCGACTCATTGAAGGTTGCAGGTTCAGCCCTAGCCTCTGAGCGAACTTGGCTTGCCTGCGCTGCTCGACACCTTGAGTTTTGGCGCGCGGCATCATGACCGGTCAAGGAAAGCCCGATTATGAAGCAATCCTCGATGTTGCGATTGATGTTTCGGCGATCAAGGCAAACTCTGGGGGTGTGCGCCGTTACGCCCATGAACTCATTGCTCAGTTGCCGAACCAGCAAATTCGCCCCCTGCTACTCGCCCGTGCAAACGACACGATGGCCGCATGGCCCGGCGCTGACCGATTCATCGCGTGCGCCCCAACCGATCGAGTTCGGCGGCTGATCTGGGAGCAAACTTCGCTAGCGAAAACTCTGAAAGGCGCAGCACCTGATATTGGCATTTTGCACTCGCCGCACTACACAATGCCCCAATCGCTCTCTGAACGTAAGCCCCGGATCACCAAAAGGTTCGCAAAGAGCGGTAAGCGATCAAGGTTGAAGCGTGTGGTGACGATTCACGATTTGTCGTACTTCACGCGTCCTCAAGATCACTCATTTGATAAGCGCACGTTATTTACACGGGCGATTGCCAAAGCCGCTCAATCAGCCGATGCTTTGGTTTGTGTGAGCGAACGTACCGCGCAAGCGCTCCAAGAATTCGTGAACGTTTCTGCTCCCGTGTTTGTGGCGCCACACGGGATTAACCACGAGCGATTTCGCCCACTGTTCGGCGGCAAGGAAGGTTCTGGGCACACAGAAGCTCACAATGCTTTGCGAGCTGAGGATGGCCAAATACGCAAAACCCTTGGAGTTGAAGGTGACTACATCCTCAGTATTAGCGCCATCGAACCCCGTAAAAACCTGGCGATGTTGATCCGCGCCTATGAAGAACTCCTCGCCAACGATTCATCCCTTCGAGAAATCAGTTTGGTTATCGGTGGCGAAGGATGGCCCGGCGTAGTGCAAAACCTACCGACGTCAACATTCGGGCGAGTGCTCTTTACCGGTTTTGTTTCCGAAGACGCCGTAGCCCCACTCTTGCGAGGTGCACGTTGCGTTGCTTATCCTTCGCTCGAAGAAGGCTTTGGACTCCCCGCACTCGAAGCCCTGGCCTGCGGCACCCCCGTTGTCACGACGGCAGGCTCCGTCATGCATGACTTACTGGGAGCCGCAGCAATCGCCGTTGCCGTAGACCGTGTCGAACCTCTGGCTGCAGGTCTTCTCATGGCAGTAGAGGGAAACGGACCACCCTTGGCCACCAGATTGGCCACGGCGGGCACATTTACGTGGACAAATAGTGCTGCCAGGCATGCAGCTGCGTATCGAAGCTGCCGATAACGTCAGAGAAGCCCAACGCCCGCATGCCGTTGATTCGAAAACCTTAATGTCAACAACTTCAGCAAACACTCAACCAACCGCGACCATCTAATGCCCAACGCCCAAAACTCACTCACTGCCCAGAACCCAGCCAACGAAAGGCGCCACCGTGCGTTCATCACCGGGGCCAGCGGATTCGTCGGCAAGTTTTTGCAGGAACACTTAGAGAGCTTCGGCGACGTCATGTCCACCCCGACGCTCGAAATCACCGATCGATACTCACTCAGCGCAGAGCTCAAGGCTTTTGAACCAACCGTGATCTATCACCTGGCGGGCCAAGCAAACGTGGGCCTCTCCTGGACCGATCCCGCTGACACGTTCAAAGTGAATGCGTTGGGAACGTTGCAACTCCTCGAATCCGCCGCCGAACTGGTTCACAAACCGCGAGTCATCGTCGTTTCCTCAGCAGAGGTGTACGGACGAGTTGATCCAGTCGACGTCCCCATATCTGAGCTGCTACCTGCCAAACCCATGACGCCCTACGGCTCATCCAAATTGGCCGCAGAAATCGTCGCCCTACAAATCGCCCGCGCCCACGGCCTAGGACTCGTTGTAGCCCGCCCCTTCAACCACATCGGGCCGGGCCAAAGCGACACCTTCGTAGTTTCGGGAGTGGCCCGCCGCATCGCCGAAGCCGAACGTGACGGCATTTCGACGATAACGGTAGGCAACCTCGATGCCATCCGTGACTTCACCGATGTGCGCGATGTGGTCGCGGCCTACCGATTATTGGCACTGAGCGGAGTGACGGGAGAGGTCTACAACATTGGCTCCGGCGTTGGTCGCACGATCGCCTCCATGATCGAATCTCTCGTTTCGCTTTCGACGATTCCGCTCACCTTGGTGGCCGATCCCAATCTGATGCGTCCTAGCGACAATCCGCTCCTCATTGGCGACGTGACCAAACTGCAAACCGATACGGGCTGGAAGCCAGCGTTCGATCCCATTGGCTCCTTGGCTGACACGCTCGCCTGGTGGCGAGAGCGGTTGCGCTCAAACGTTTAGGTGGATGCACGGGCCGGTCCTGGTTTGAGAGCAACCTTGTGGATGGGCTCTTTAGTGGGGCGGATCTTTTAGGGTTGACTTTGGATGGGGGGAGGCCTGGGGCTGGGAAGAACATCGCTGCGCTTGTTTATTTGTTGTTTGGTGTCGTGGTCCAATAACGAAAGGACCGGCCGGTGGGGGCTGGTCCTTTCGAGAATGACGCTTGTGTTTGGGGCTGCGGGGGCAGCGCAGGGTTATTGCCTAGTTACTTGGCTGCCTTGGCTGGACGGCCGGCCTTGCGAGCGGCTGGCTTCGCTGCGGGCTTGGCTTTTGCGGCGGTTTTAGCAACGATCTTCTTTGCTGGTTTAGCGGTCTTTGCGACTGCAGTCTTTGCTGCGGACTTTGCGGTCTTGGCAACTGCGGTTTTGGAGACGGTCTTCTTTACAATTGCGGTCTTGGCGACGGAAGGCTTTGCTGCGGTCTTGGCAGCGGGAGCTTTTGGCGTTGGAACTTCGGCGGTGAGGGCCTCAACCACCATGTCGTGGGCCTTGACCTGGAACGACTTCACGGCTTCCTGCGCTTGAGCGGCAACCTTGGCTGCGGGGGCGGGAAGGCGATCCATAACCTTGGACAACGTTGGCTCAACGGCTGCTTCCATATCGGCACGAACCGATTCAACCCGGTTCACTACAACAAGGGCCTGCTTGCGGAACTCATTGATTTGAGTGCTGTAGCGGCTGGTGGCATCGAGACGCATATCGTTGGCGCGTTTCGCTGCCAAAACCGCGAATCCGGCTGCGGTGTTGCCAGCCTCGGTCAAGGTAGAGCGGAGTTCTTGGATGTCGATGGTTGGCGTTTCAAACATGAAGAAATCTTAAATCTGATTGCTAACTATTGCAAGCATTTGTTAGCACGCCTGGCTGTGACGTTGGGAACAGCACAGAGTGGGACATGGCGTGCCAGAGGAAAGTTCCCTGCTCCCTGGCTTCCCCGGCCTGGCCGACTACCGTTGGAGGAATGGACGTCGTGGATGCAACGCCGACCGTTGTCGCGGTCGTCGTAACTCGTAATCCGGGCCCCTGGTTCGAAGATACCTTGGCGTCTCTTGCAGCACAGGACTATCCCGGCATCTCCATTTTGGTGCTCGACGATGGATCCCAAGAGCCGGTGACTGCCCGCGTCGCCAGTGTGGTTCCGTCGGCCTTCGTGCGACGCGAACCCACACCAATTGGTTACGGGGCCGCAGCAAACCTGGTGCTCTCAATGGTGCAAGGCGCAACCTATTTCTTGTTTTGCCACGATGATGTCGCCTTAGCCCCCGATGCGGTTGAGCATCTTGTTGGCGAGGCGCAACGAACAACTGCCGGCGCCGTCACCCCAAAATTGGTTTCCTGGAACGATCACGAACGCATGCTGTCCATTGGCATGGGTCTTGATCGAACCGGACGACCTTTGGATCTCATCGAACCTTTCGAACTTGATCAGGGGCAACACGATTCACCCCGCGACGTCACGTTTGCTCCCGGTCCAGCCCTATTGGTTCGCGCGACCGTTTTTGCCGCGGTGGGAGGATTCGACCCCACACTCACCGCAATCGAATCAGCCGAAGCAGCGACCAAGGACCAAAAGTCTGTAGGTGACAGACCAAGCGGTCAGCCCGGTGAGGCTGCATCAGCGCTGGAAGAACGGGCGCGCATGCTCGGTCCCGACGTTGGCGAAGACGTCGACCTCTCTTGGCGGCTGCGCCAAATGGGGGAGCGAATTGTGGCCGCCCCAGCTGCTCGTGTCGCCCATGTAGGTACCCGCCACGGCGCATTCTCACCCGATACGGTGGCCGCCCGCCGAACGGCCGCGTTACTCACCGAACGAAACCGCATTAGAACCATGATCGCCACGGCATCAGGAATCCGGTTGCCTCTCATTTTGCCGCTCCTGGTGTTTCAGCACATCACGGCGTTTCTGTCGCCGCTCCGGCGAGGAGCTTCTGCGTCTTCTGTTGCAACGTGGCGAGCTGCGCTACGTGGTCGTGGACCCATGAAAACCCGCCGAAAGGAAAACGAGGCGCGACGAACAGTTTCTGAACGCGACCTCCTTAGAGGTTTAAGCCCGGCCTGGGCGGTAGCAAGACAATCCTTACGGAGCGAAGTTTCCGCCGACGGCGCGCTGGTTTGGAACGCAGCCAGCCGGGCCGTGGCCGGCAATGATCGACCCCGACGGATCCTCGTCGGCCTTGGGATAGTAAGTGCGCTTATTTTACTTATTGGGTCGCGCGGGCTAATGGTCCGTGGTATTCCAATTACCGGACAGTTTGCGCGCATACCAAACTTCGGTGAGTTATGGTCTGAAGCATTCAGCGGTTGGCGCACTGGTCGACTTGGTTCCTCATCGCCCGTAGCCCCGGGAGTCTTTGTTTTGCTGGGCCTCGTCAGCGTGTTTCTTGGAAAAGCTGGCCTCGCCGGCACGGTGTTGATTTTGGGATCCCTTCCGTTTGGCCTCTTAGGGATGTGGCGCCTAGTAGGCATGCTCGTTCGAAATGCCAGCTTTGATCTTGATCTGGAACGCGATCCCGCCTTTCGCCCCGTTGCGGTGACTAGTCCTCAAGATCGAGCGCGCCTGGTGGGCCAAGCCGCCGCAACATTTGCCTATGCCGTAGCTCCCGTCTTCGTCGACGCGCTTCATGCCGCACGACTCGACGCCGTCGTTGGTTATGCCACGCTGCCCTGGTTGCTGCGCTCGGTGTTGCGAGTCCGTCGATCTGGAGACTCCGCATTCGCCAGCGTGCTACGAATCGGCGTACCGGTAGCCATAGCTGTAGCGCTCGCACCAACGTTGCTCCTAACGTGGATCATTGTGGTCGTTGGCTGGATGCTCGGCGTACTTATTGCCCCCTCCCCACGATCAGATCTCGACCAAATCGCCGCGGAGGAACCAAACGCCGGAAACATACGCGCGCTTGTCTTATTTCGCCACGTAGGGTTGAGCTTTCTTTGCACCCTCGTGCTTGTTGGGCCATGGTTACTCACGACCGTGCTGGCGCATCCCGCAACCCTGGTTGGGGGTGATCAATCCCGCACCCGTGGACTTGCGCTCAACCGCATGATCCACCTGGCAACTGGCCCCGTTGGTCGCAATCGGTTGGGCTGGTTACTCGTCCTCGCCGCCCTCGTCCCGCTCTTTATCGCCGACGGACCACGAGAACGGAACGCCGCGCGTGCTTGGACTATGACCACACTCGCCATCGCGCTCACGTGGCTGGCGGGGCGCGGATGGGGTCCACTCGTTCCTCCCGCCGCGGTAATGGCGGTCGTGGTCGCCATGGGCTTAGCGATCGCCGCTGGACTTGGCCTGGCCGCGTTCTCGCTCGACGTTCGCAACCGAAGCTTTGGTTGGCGACAAGGACTGGTTCTTGCCTCCGCATTTGGGCTGGGGCTCACTTCGCTCCCGCTCATAGGAGCCGCGCGCAGCGGACGTTGGAATCTGCCAACCCGAACCCTCGCCAACGAACTGGCCTGGATGCCAGCCGACGCCGCCAACGGCTCGTTTCGCACCCTTTGGATTGGCAGCCCGCGGATCTTGCCAGGACAGGGCACCTCGCTTGGTACCAACCTGCCCAACCTGGCCATCGCCACCTCAATCGATGGACTCAGTAACTACACCGACACGATTGGTTCACCATCAAGCACGGCGATGAACAACATGATTCGCGAAGTGCAATTGGCCGGATCCGGATCCACCAACCGGCTCGGCGCTGCGTTAGCCCCGTATGGAATTCGGTACATCGTCTTGGTGCAGCGGCCATGGAAAGGCGGCCTCCGCCAGCGAGTAAATCCTGAATTTGCCCAGCAGCTTTTTGGTCAACTCGACTTTCGACAAATCGACGTTGGGTCAGATGCAACGCTGCTTGAAAACACGCGTTGGGTCCCCGTTCGTTCCCTGGTTCCCGGAAAAATAGTGGTCAATTCAGCGTCGGACGCGGGGACGGGATCGAACGGTTCGCTATCGGGTGGAACCGGCGGATTTAAAGGTGGCGCATGGGTTTCCCTTGATGGTGCCATTGCCTTGCAGCGACTCGAACAAACCCCCGAGGTTGGTGCCGCACCAGCAGTGCCCACAGAAATCGTTGGCTCCACGGCTCCTGCCTCGCCACGGGGCCCCTTCGAAGGCGCAACCAATGGCGAACCTAGTTTGGTCGTTGGAGGAACCTATGACTCGGACTGGGAAATCGTGAGCCAGGGAAAAACGATTTACCCCACCGCGTTGGCGAACGGAACCATGGCCTTTGATTTGACCGCATTGAACCCCGGCCCATTAACCATGCGATACAACGCAGGCTTTACGCACACCCTGTTGTTGTTGCTCCAAGGTTTGCTTTGGGCGTTTTCGTTCCTCGTACTCTTTCGCCGGCGCAGCAGAAAATCTGGCTCACGCCAATCACAACTCCTCCAGGTCGAACGCATCGCTGCACTCGCCATCGAGGAGGCAGGCCCGGCTGCTGATTTGGCGGCCGACGATGACTACCTCGATTTCTCCGGTACTGGAAGTTCCGACGATGGTGGAGGTCTTGCTGTTCGACGCAAAGCTATTCCTCGTTCACTTCGCCTCGTTCGGGAGACGGAACCCTCTGAAGCCTCTGAACAATCTGAACCTTCCGAACAATCGGAACGATCTCAACACTCTGAACCCTCCGAACAATCTGAACGTGGCGAACCGACGGGTGACCGGTCATGAGATCTACCCGAGTGTTAGCCATTGGAGTCGTTGGCGTGAGCTTGGCCAGTATGGCGTTGGTAGATCGCTTGGTTGACCGCCCCGTCACCAAGCTGGCTGCGGCAGCAAATGATGCAGGCACCCTAGATCCGCTCGCCAGCGCGGAGGATTCTGGTTCCTCGCTTTGGTTCTGCCCGTCAGGTGAATCCGCTGATGGCGCAGACACGATCATCACGATTGTGAATCCAACCAACCAAGCCGGCACAGGAACAGTTTCGTTCCTCGGCAACGCCGGGCAGAGAGCCACCGCCAACGTGCAAATAGGTGCCTACGCCCGGCTGGATGTTCGTGCCGCCGAAACCCTTTCCGCAACGGGAGTTGGCGCCATTGTGGAAGTGAACGTCGGTGGGCTGGGCGTTGAACAAAAGGTGATTCGTGGTGGCCAAACCTACGGTGCCACCTGTGCGACCTCCACCTCAAACGCGTGGTACTTCGCCGATGGAAACACAACGCTCAGTGCTTCCTCGGTGCTCTCAGTGCTCAACCCCTTCGGTGAAGACGCCGTGCTCGATATCTCTTTCGTGACCGAGCGTGGCGCAGCTCGACCGAACGATCTGCAAGGCTTCCTTGTTCCCGCTTCCTCCATGCGAAGAATTGATATAGGTGCTTACGTTCGTCGTCGCTCGCAAGTTTCGACGGTGCTAAAAGCCCGTGTGGGCCGAGTAGCCGTCGATCAAACCACATCGCCTGATGGTGCACGTTTTTCCATCGTGAATGGCGCACCAACCCTGGGCTCCTCATGGTACTTTCCGGCCGGACGAACCAATGGAGTCTTGCGTGAACGGTACGTCTTATTCAATCCCACGGCAAGGGATGTAAGCGCGCAGATCGATGTTGTGGTCGAGGGAGGAGAGGTTGAACCTTTTGAACTCGATGTGCCAGCTCGCTCCCGAGTTGACCTGATCCCCAACGAGGAAAGCCGTATCGCCCGAGACGCGGATTACAGCGTGGTCGTGGCCACCGATTCACCATCGCTGGTGGTGCAGCGAACGCTGCGCGCATCGGGTATATACCGAGCGGGATTTGCCACCACCCTCGGATCGCGTCGCAGCGCAGCTGCTTGGCTGATCCCTGATGTGGTGGCCTCAGCGACTCGGGATGACACCATTTCCATTCTCAACCCCACCGATACGCCAACGGCAGTTTCGTTGATTCTGAATTCTGGTGGTGAGGGTGACATCGCCAGTAGCGACTCGGCCACGGGTGATGCGGTTTCTGTCGACGGGAAAGGACCGGTTGCATTGGCTGGAGCGGAGAACCTGCTGGTAAAAGGGTCGAGCCGGGTGACTGTGCGATTGAGCGATTTCGCTGCGGTCGCTAGCGGATCGCTCGTCGTTCGAAGCTCAGCTGCGGAGATCGTGGTCGAACGTACGGCAACGGCAATCAAACGCCGAGGACGACGAACTGATAGGCCCGCTTACGTTTTGGCTGATGCTGACTCGTTAGCGGTTCGGAGCGATACTTCCGACACGCTGCCACTAGACACCAATTTGAGTGGTGATTCGAACAGCGAGCCAGCGGCTGACGGTTTGCCCGTTGATGAAACCTACGGCGCCGAAGCGTCCATTGTAGAAACTCCTGCGGATGACGCCGAGACCTCAGCAGTAGCAGTGGCTTCTATCGAGAGCGGTCAAAAACCGGCGGCCCGATTTGGTGAGTTTTTTCTTGTGGTGCAAGCTCCGTCTTCGACGGGGTTTGCAGCAGCAACAGCAACAACAACAACAACAACAACAACAACAACAACAACAACAACAAACACGGTCTCAACGGCGACTGCTGGTGCTACCCAACCCACTGCTGGAGCTTCCACTGCACTGCCCTCGACCTCCGGGCCATCATCAACCTCGAGTCTTGCGGCGCCACCATCCACCTCGAGTCTTGCGGCGCTGTCCTCCTCGACAAATGCGGCTACCGTCCCAACAACCACGAACTCGGTTTCTAGCGGTAATACCTCGACGACGACCACAACCATCGTGCCGCCACTCACGTCATTGCCGCCCAGGATGGGGCTCGGTCCCGTCGCAAAGGCTGGCGCATCGACGTTTAGCGCCATGGCGATTCCACTTCGCCCGACGCCTTAGCGGCGTGTTTCGCTCAGGTTGTCGCAAAGACAAGCGAATCGGATGAAGCCACCACTCTAGGTAGCTCTAGGTAGTTTCTGCCCTCAATAACGGTCCCCGGCGGCGACGTTGGTGAGGATGGCTCCAACGATCGGCGTGCCGAGATTCATTAATCGTTCCGCTGCTGCGTTCAGCTCCCGGCGACTGGTTTGGCCAGCGGTGCATACCAAGATGATCCCATCGACTAAGGGTGCCAAGGTCGTGGCATCGGCATTATCCAACACGCCAGACGTGGCGACAAAGGTGATGGCTGCGCGATCGTTACCAGATTGGATCAGCGTGCGCATCGAGGCGCGAGCCAGAAGCTCCGACGCATTTGTTGTGTCCCCCGCAGCAGGAACGATATGAAGATGGTCGTTCTTTTTGATACTCACGATTCCACTGGTTCCCGCCAACATTCCTTCTATGCCCGGGCCATCAGGTTTTGTCCCCGTGGCTTTGGAGACCGCTGAAGTGCGAAGATCAGCATCAACCAGATGGGTGCGAACGCCAGTTTGAGCCCAAATGTAGGCGAGGTTCGCTGCTACCGAAGCCGCAGCGTTCACGCCAATCGGTGAAGCAACCAGAAATGACTGCAGACCACTTTGCTTTGATGCCGAATTGTCACCGTCGCCGGTCTGAGTAGCGTCGCTAAAAAGGTGACGACTGGCTTCAAGCCCGGCACGGATTGATCGAAACGATTCAGCTTCATTCCCGGCGGGATCACTCACCGCAACCAATGAGGGTTTGCCGGGCGTGTGCGCAGGGACTTCGCCGAGGATGGGTACACCTGGCAAAGCTTGGGCTAAACGTCGACGATTGAAAATCCGTCCACGGAGCATTTGTAGCCCGATCACAATTCCGCCTCCCAACATCAAGCCAAGGATGCCGCCGGTTACGGCTTTGGTGATGATTCGCTTGATCGTTGCGGTCCCGCCCGAGCCGAGGTTTGGCGTTGGTATCGCCTTGCGGCTGATCACTGCTGGCTTTACATCTTTTGCGGCGTCGATAGCGGCAATTGCGTCACCGCTGGCTTTGATTTGCGCGTCGTAGGTTGCAATAGTGGCGATTAAGGCATCCGACGCCGGAGACTTTTCGACGACGCTGGCAAGATTGGATTGCGCCTGATCCTTCGCCGTTGTTGCATCAGTGATCGACTGTACGGCCAAAGCCCGGTTTGTGGCGAAGTAGGTTTCGAGAGCCTGTGCTCGCTGCGTAACGTAAGCGTCCATATAGGCGTTTATGGCTAACGCCGAGTTCGGTCCGGTCGCGGTGAGGTCAACCGCGTTAGCCGAAGGGGTCTGCACGGCAACAACCGGCGGCAGCGCAGTCTTTTCCTTCAACGCTTTATCGAACAACTTCGACGCCGCCGTTTTCAAACCATCGGATGAGAAGGCCAGAATCTCGTCAGCGAGAGCGGCCGCAGGCACGTTCGCTGGAGCCGTTCGACCCGGCACGACGTACTCAATTTGGCCACTTGCGCTCTGAACTATCGCTGGAGCCGAAATGCCTGTGGCCCCCAAAATCAGGGCGAGAATTCCCGACGCTGCGACAATGATTGGCCAACCGCGTAAGACGTTGCGCCAGATCTCATGGAAATCAAACGGCTCTGGCTGGTCGGAATCCATAAGGGCGAGATCTTAGAGGGACAAACACGCTGGTGCAGGTAGCTCGTCCGTTTCGGACGGATCCAGCCGACAACGAAGGGGTCCGGGGAGGGTCAGGCTGGCGAAGGGGTTTTACGGGTGTGCCTATTAAGATCGTTGCAAGCTTCGCAAGCGTCGGCGGGAATCAGCCCAGCATGCATGATTTGACGGTAGGCCCAGCATCCTGCACAAAACCCCGCGAAGGCTTCCAGCGAAGCGGCACCCAAAAGGGCAAGCATCACGCCGAGGGCTCCACCGGCTGATCCTGACAGCATAAGAACCAACGCTGTGGAGGAAAATGCCAAGCCAATTCCCTGAGCAAACCGCTTTGGCGGGCCTGGAACTTCGCGGCTCGCAACATCGGTTAGCCGAGGGCGTATCACTTGGGTTACCAACCGAGCGAGAGGTGAGAATTTGGGGCCAAATCCCACTCTCGCGGCGAAGCCGTAAACCAAAACGAACAAGATCGGCGTGAATCGGGTTGCCACGTACGCTCCGCTCATCGCAACCACTCCAGTGGCTACCAGACGGGCTGAAACTTCATCGACGGTTTCGGGAAACGAGAAAGGTATCCGAGGCATGAGATCAGCATATCGGCAATTGTCGACTAATCCAATCGGATTTAACAACAATCGCGGTTTAGGCCGTTATCCTCGAACGATGCCGTTCCCTTTTGCTTGGGTTTTGGTGGGCTCCCCTGAAAAAGCAAGCCCACCAAAACCATTCGCTTGAACGTTACCTACCTCGCAGGGTGATGACGACGGGACCGGAACGGAGAACCTTAACAAGGCGTTGAACGTCGGTCGCACGTGAGGCCACGGTCACCGCTTGCTCGCTAACCGCAACGACCACCAGATCAATCGGCGCGTTCTGTTTGATGGCTGGCCCCACATCAACGGCTGCGCCCAACGGTAGATCCGCGGAACTCGACATCGTGTGTACGTCAACTTGGTCTCCAATTTGCAGTGGCGGACGCGGCCCTGAACTGGGAATGGCCAGCGCAACGCGACCTTCGCCAATCGCCCCAAGCAGCGCTCTGGCCTTAGGTGCTCCAATGGCAACCTCGGTGAGAACCTGTCCAGCGGTGACGGGAGCCCGAAGGGTTCGCCCGGTTGCGAGGGCCTGTTTCGTCAAAGCTAGGTGCGGGATCGCCGCCACCGGAAGGGGGCGTTCGGCAAGGTCGTTGGATTCAAGTTTGTGGCCTTGAGCAAAGGAAAACTTCGCCACGACGACGGTGCGAACGGCTCCCCAACGCTGATTGTCGATCTTTTGTCGAATCGAGAGTCCCCGCACCGCACCGAGGAGCACCAGGACCAACGCAACCGTGACGGCTCGTGACCGCCAGACCCTGCGGCTTATCCTTCGGACGTTTCGAAGTCCTGATCGCACGACATGGCTCAACTCATTGCGGTCAACAACTGGGGCATTCATGCTGCCATCGTGGTGTTTTCGTCGGCTCTAGGGGAAGAGGGGAGAAGCGCGCTGTGACGTGTTGCCGACCGGAAACGAAAGTCTTCGCGCCCCGATGTATCTATAGGTATCTACCCGTGGCTGTGGCTATGGGAACCCGAGGAACTCGAAGCGGCAGGGCTCGCTGTGCTGCTCGATCCCGCTCCCGCTCCCGATCCCGAACCTGAACCTGAATCCGAGGTTGACGAAGTACTTGACGTCGACGGGGATGACGAATCAGTCGATGTTGAGGGAGTGGTGGAGCTGGTCGCGCCCCGGCTGTCGTTCTTGTAAAAACCAGAGCCCTTGAACGTGATTCCCACGTTTCCAAACACCTTGCGCAGATCTCCGCCGCCGCCACGGGGGCAGCT
>JAYSVF010000178.1:0-3825 GCA_043718695.1 Acidimicrobiia bacterium
AGATAGCCGACGGCCGAAGTGGTGAACAACAAGCCAATCTTCGAGGTCGACACCTGCGCGCCGGAACGAAACGTATCGAGCGAAGGGCCGAGCAGTAGCGAAAAGCATCCGAGGGTGACGAACGAGCCGAGATAGAGCGAGGTGGGGCGTTGCAACATGAATTCTTCCGAGGAGTGTGGTGAACAATGCGACCTATACAAGTGACGAACCGAGAGAAACAACAATCCAGTCGCATTTGTCCGACCAACCAACTAGCGTGCGACACACCAGGATGTAACCGCTTTCATTCCACAGGATACGAGAATTTGAGTTGTGAAGTGGAGCAATTCGGCCCGGGCGTTTAATGCAAGTGCGCTCGATCCGGCTTGCCGGTCTGAAGAGCACTGTTGGTGAAAACCACCCAACTACACCACCCAACTTGGGGGAGGGTCTGGTTGGGTGGCCGGGTTGGGTGGTTTTCGCGCTTCTTGCGCCTTGCGCAAGCTCGCCAGCTCACTTCAACCCAACCGACCAGGTCGATAGGTGCAACGCACGATGAGCCGGTAAGGTCTTGGAATGACCGACACCGCACAGCACTCTGCCCAGCCGGCAGCACCGGTAACGCATTCGATTCTGGGGAACCGGGTGGTTCGCAAGGAAGACCCGCGGATGCTCACGGCGGGCGGCACGTATGTGAACGATGTCCGCGATCCGCTTCTCAACAATGCGGCCCACGTGTTCTTCGTGCGCGCCTCTATGGCCAGCGCCAACATCACCGTCGATGTCAGCGAAGCCCGCAAGGCACCAGGCGTTTTGGCGGTTATCACCGGTGCTGAGGCCGAGGCGGGCTTGGGGAACTTCCCGACCGATTTTCCCGCACCGCACTTCCCGCAATCCATGCCCCGTCCGTGGTTGTGCACCGATACCGTGCGATACGTGGGCGAGCCGATTGTGGCCATCGTGACCGAGGAGCTGAGCCAGGGACCCGATGCGGGCGAGTTGGTCGTGGTCGATTACAAGCCACTGACGGCTGTTGTAAACCCCGAAAGCTCTGAAGGAAGCGCCACCTTGGTGCATCCCGGGCATGAATCCAATATCTCCATGTCGATTGCTGCCGGCGACCCGATTGACTTCTCGCAATGCGAGGTGGTGGTCACCGAGCGGATCGTGAACTCCCGTATTGCACCGGCCCCGATCGAGGGTCGCAATGCGGCTGCGGCATGGTCGGCTGACGGTCGTCTCAATCACTGGACGAGCTGCCAGGGCCCCCACCCTTTCCGTGATTTCATTGCTGGCGCCTACGGGATCGACAAGTCACAAATTCGCGTAATCACTCCCGATGTTGGCGGCGGATTTGGGGCGAAAGCTACGCCGTATCCCGAAGACGTGATGTTGGGCTGGATTGCCAAACAGGTTGGCCGCCCGGTGAAGTGGACCAGTTTTCGTTCCGATGACATGGTGGGCCTCGGCCACGGTCGAGCCCAAATCCAAACCGCCAAAATGGGTGGCACACGTGACGGCAAAATCACCCACTATGAACTCAAGGTTCTCCAAGACGGTGGTGCCTATCCACGTTATGGCGCCTACCTTCCGAACCTCACCAAGCTGATGCAGCCCGGCGTGTACAACATTGACAACATCGCCTACTCATCCGTATCGGTACTTACGAATACCACGCCGGTTGTGCCGTTCCGCGGGGCTGGTCGTCCGGAAGCATCCGCAGCCATTGAGCGCATCGTTGATCGGTTTGCTGCAGAGATTGGCATGGATTCCACCGAGGTCCGCCGCAAGAATCTGATCCAGCCCGATCAGTTCCCCTTCACCACCAAGGGCGGGGCGACGTATGACACCGGCTCCTATGAAACTTCCCTCGATCTTGCCCTCAAAGCTTGTAACTATGCGGGCTTACGATCTGAACAAGCTTCGCGACGAGCTTCGAATGACCCACTGCAACTTGGCATTGGTGTGGCCATGTACGTTGAAGTTACCGGGGCTGGCGGCGCACCTGAGTATGGCAGCGTAGAAATCCTGCCCGATGGCAAGGTACGTGCACTTACTGGATCGCTTCCTTACGGCACCGGCCATGACACCAGCTGGGCCATGCTTATCTCCGATCGGCTCGGTGTACCCATGGACGACATTGAAGTCATCCACGGTGATACCGATGTCGTTCCTCGCGGTGGCCTGACCGGTGGTTCCCGTTCACTGCAGATTGCTGGTTCGGCAATTGTTGGCGCCGCTGGCGTTGTGAAGGATCAGGCCCGTGCGCTGGCAGCAGAGTTACTGGAAGCCAACGTTGATGACGTTGTGCTCGATACAGCCAGCGGCGGTGCGTTCCATGTTGCAGGCGTACCTAGCATTCGCAGGACCTGGCGTGACGTGGCCACATTCGCCGCTTCGCGAGAAGAACCACTGCGCGGAGAGCATGACTTTCGCCAAGCGGGCGCTACCTTCCCTTCGGGCACTCATATTGCCGTCGTCGAAGTCGACTCAGAAACGGGCAAAGTACGTTTGCGGGAAATGATTGCCTGCGACGATGCGGGACGGATCTTGAATCCCCTTATCGCCGAGGGACAGATTCACGGAGGGTTGGCCCAGGGTATTGCGCAGGCGCTGCTCGAGGAGTTTGTATATGACGAAGATGGCAACCCGGTTACTTCGAACCTGGCCGATTATGGTTTGATCTCCACCACCGAGCTACCCATGTTCACACGTGTACCTATCGAAACCCCCACGCCACTCAATGAGCTGGGCGCAAAGGGTATTGGCGAATCAGGAACCGTCGGGGCAACACCAGCCCTGCAGAACGCGGTGATCGATGCGCTAGCTCACTTCGGCGTAAAGCACCTCGACATGCCCATGACCGCCGAAAAAGTTTGGCGAGCCGTCAACTCGCTCTAGTTCAGAACTAATCCGCCGCAGTTCCCAACCGAGAGTCATTGACCTCGGGGGCATCCGGGGGCAGAGCCCGTGGAGGAGAGTCTTCACTCGGCGTGAGGCGTAATCGGGAGTTGCGAAGCCTCCTGGACCCTTCGGGTTCCCAATCCGGCTTGCCGGTTGGAAAGGACCCCTGATGGGACTCGAAGCGCAGCGGAGATGGGGCCCGTCGGGCTTCGTTGGACCCCTCGCTTGCGGGGTAGGGAAGGCCAGTGAGCAAAACCCAAATATGTCTCACCAACCCGGTTAAGAGATGTCTAGGTTTTTGATGAACTTTGCCGGGACGCCGCCGACCATGGTGTTGGGGGCAACGTCTTCGGTGACCACCGAGCCTGCTGCGACTACCGCTCCCGGTCCAATGGTCACACCAGGAAGAATGGTGCAATTGAGAGCTACCCATGCACCAGCACCGATCACGATTGGCGCAGTAAATAGCTCCTCGCCGCAACGAAACGACGCTGAACCAATGGAATGCGAACTGGTGTACAACAGGCAGTAGGGGCCAATCGTTACGCCTTCATGGATGGTGATGTGGTCATCAAGATTGAAGACTAGGCCAACGGTCAGCACGGCTCGCGCCCCAACATGGAGCCGTCGATGAGATGAAGCCCGCCCAGAAATGATCTTGATTGGGGCTTCGATGAAGGCTCCAGGATGCACATCGTAACCGAGGAGGCGAAAAATCCGACTTCGCACAACACCACTGGTGAATGTTGGGAGAACTCCACCCAAAACGTTGGCCAGCCGTGATCGAAGTTGCTGACTCTGAAACGCCGAGGCACGGATCATCCCAACCGCTGCCTTCGATTTTCCTAAGAACATTTCGACCTTCATACACCCACCCAATTCGGGCACCGAAAAGGCTGACCACCTCCGCACAGAACTGAACCGAACTCCATCACTGAATTC
>JAYSVF010000179.1:0-9149 GCA_043718695.1 Acidimicrobiia bacterium
CCTACCAACGGCGCCAACGCTGGGAGAGCCCTCATCAACGACCCTGGCGTGGTGGCTGCGCACGAACCCGCCGGCCCTCGTCGCACCCCTGTCGCACCCCCATTGAAGGTCCGGCTGGGTTAGGTTAAGGTCATGGCGAGCCCTGCCCACCCCCAGCCCGCAACCCTCGGACAGCTCCGCGACTCCGGATGGATCTCCCGCACCGTGAAAGCGGAGATCCGCCGCAACGCCATCGCCAAGATGCGAGCCGGCGAGCCCCTCTTCCCCCGCATCCTGGGCTACGAGGAAACCGTTCTTCCCAAGCTGGAAAACGCCATCCTGGCCGGCCACGACGTGGTGTTCCTGGGCGAGCGGGGTCAGGCCAAGACCCGCCTCATCCGCTCCATGGTGAACCTGCTGGATGAGTGGATGCCGGTGGTGGCCGGTTCGGAGATCAACGATGACCCGTATAACCCGGTGTCCAAATACGCCCGGGATCTGCTCCTCGAACACGGCGATGACACCCGCATCGAATGGGTCCATCGTGACACCCGTTTCGGTGAGAAGTTGGCCACCCCGGATACGTCGGTGGCGGATCTCATCGGCGAGGTGGACCCCATCAAGGTGGCCGAGGGTCGGTACCTTTCGGACGAGCTGACCATCCACTACGGCCTGGTGCCACGGACCAACCGCGGCATCTTCGCCATCAACGAACTTCCTGACCTTTCCGAGCGCATCCAGGTGGGGCTGCTCAACGTGCTCGAAGAACGCGACGTACAGATCCGCGGCTACAAGATCCAACTTCCCCTCGACCTTCTGCTCATCGCTTCGGCGAACCCCGAGGACTACACCAACCGCGGCCGTATCATCACCCCGCTGAAGGATCGTTTCGGTTCGCAAATCCGCACCCACTACCCCCTCGATACCGCCACCGAACGCAAGGTTGTCGATCAAGAGGCCATGCAGCCACCGAAGACCGGCGTCGACGTAAAGATGCCCGAATTCATGGCCGAAATCATTGCCACGTTTAGCCAGGTCGCTCGCCAAAGCCCGAATGTGAATCAGCGTTCTGGCGTGTCGGTTCGGCTCAGCGTTTCCAACCACGAAACATTGGTTGCCGCGGCAATTCGTCGCGCGTTGCGGACGGGGGAGACCCAAGCGGTACCGCGTATCTCGGATTTGGATGCCCTCATGGCTTCGACGCAAGGCAAAATCGAAATTGAGACCTTGGATGAGCGTGAAGGCGCCGTCGTCGAAAAGCTTCTCAAGACGGCAACGCTTACGGTGTTCCGTGAGGCCTGCAAAATTGAAGACCTTCGCAATGCCCTCTTGGCCTTTGACGGCGGACTAGTTGTGCATGCTGGTGAGGATCAAACCGCCAAGGATTACGCCACGGCCCTCAACCAAGCTGAAGCCGAAGGCCTCCGCGATGCCGTCCGCAAACTCGTCGGCGCCAAAGCCTCACCAGGGGAACAAGCCTCAGCCGTGGAATTCTTGCTTGAAGGCTTGCACCTTTCCAAGCGTCTCAACAAAGACCTCGCGGGTAGTAAGTCCACCTACCGAGGCCGCTAAGCGCGCGTAGTAGTTGAGGAGAACGGTCGAACGATGATCATCAACGCTATCTTCGACCCTTTTGCGTTTGGTCCCTTACCCGTAACTATTCCAGACAAAGGACCAAACCCGTCCAATCGCGCACGAAGAATTGCCTTCCCCGAACAGCTTCACTTCACTTCTAGGAGCACCTGATGGCTCGCAAACTTTCGTACTCACGCTGGGATGGCACTCAAGTTGGTTTTGAGGTCGACGCTGATGACGTGATGGCGCAGATCAATGACGATTTGCTCTACCACGGTGATATCAACGCGGCCCTTCGCAAGCTCCTCCAAGAGGGTTTCAAAGACAAGGCGGGTAACGATGTTTCAGGTATGCGAGAGCTGTTGGAAAAGCTCCGCAAACGTCGTGAGGAAGCACTCGAAAACAACAACCTCGGTGGCGTGTACGACGAGATCGCCCAAGCGCTACGGGACCTTGTAGAAGAAGAACGCACGGCCATTCAAGACATGCTCGATCAAGCGAAACAATCCGGCGACGAACGCCGGGCCGAAACCGCTGAATCCGCCGCGTCAATGAAAAATATGCAGCTGGATTTCTTGCCCCAGGATCTTGCCGGTCAAGTTAAAGAGTTGTCGAGTTATGACTTCCAATCGGCCGAAGCGCAACAAAAGTTCCAAGAGTTGATGGAACAACTCAAACAACAGTTGATGCAACAGCAGCTCAATCAGATGACCAAAAACGTGAACGAAATGACGCCTGAAGACATGGCGCACATGAAGGACATGTACAACTCGCTCAATGAGTTACTCGACGCCAAAAACAAAGGCGAGAATACGGATCAACAGTTCAAAGAATTCATGGAAAAGTTCGGTGATTTCTTCCCCGATAATCCCGAAACCCTCGACGAGTTGTTGGAACAAATCGCCCAGCAAATGGCTGCCGCGCAACAGATGTTGAACTCGATGACGCCGGAGCAACGAGCGCAGATGCAGGCCCTCAGTGATCAGCTACTTGAAGACATGGATTTGCGTTGGCAGATCGATCAACTCGGTAAAAATTTGCAACAAGCGTTCCCGCAAATGGGATGGCAAAAATCCTATGACTTCCAAGGCGGCGAAGGGCAAGGCATGGGCATGGGTCAGGCCATGTCGATGATGCAAGAACTCGGCAACATCGATGCCCTTGAGAACCTGCTTCGCAATGCCACCTCGCCTGGTGCACTCAACGACGTCGACTTTGACATTGCGAAGAATCTGCTGGGTGATGACGGCGCCAAGTCGCTGGAAAAGCTCGCTGAACTTACGAAAATGCTGGAACGGGCCGGACTTATCGAACAAAAAGAAGGCCGGCTCGAACTCACCGCCAAAGGCATGCGCCGAGTGGGGGCAAATGCGCTCGACGACCTGTTCTCAAAACTGGCCAAAGACAAATTGGGTCGTCATCAAATGGTGCGCACCGGCGTTGGTCAGGAACGCACCTACGACACGAAGCCCTATGAGTTTGGTGACCCGTTCAACCTGTCGATCGAGAAAACGATTCGCAACGCCATCGCCCGTCAAGGTCAAGGTTCACCGGTCCGTTTAACTCCCGAAGACTTCGAGATCGAGCAAACCGAAACCCTGGTTCGCGCCTCGACCGTGTTGATGCTGGACATGAGTCTCTCGATGCCTATGCGCGACAACTTTCTGCCGGCCAAAAAAGTTGCCATGGCCCTGTACTCGCTGATCTCAACGCAGTTCCCACGGGATTTTCTGGGGCTCGTCGGCTTTAGTGAAACGGCCCGTGAGATCAAACCGATTGATCTGCCCGAAGTGTCGTGGGACTTTGTGTACGGCACCAACATGCAACACGCCTTCCTGCTCTCCCGACGCATGCTGGCCAAGCAAACCGGCACCAAGCAGATCATCATGATCACCGACGGCGAACCCACTGCGCACATACTTCCCAACGGCGAACCGTTCTTCTCGTACCCGCCGGTCCGCGAAACCATCGAAGCGACCCTCACCGAAGTAGCACGCTGTACCCGTGAAGGCATCACCATCAACACCTTCATGCTCGATGCCACCAGCTATCTAAAAAACTTCGTGGAACGCATCACCCAAATGAACAAGGGCCGAGCCTTCTTCACCACCACCGAAAACCTCGGTGATTACGTCCTCGTCGACTTCATGGACCAAAAACGCTCCCAATCCAAAAAATCCGGCCGCCGCTAGTGCGTGTTCGCGGAAGAGACTATGCAGTGATTTCGGTGCGAACGCCGCAGTGGTGCTGGGTATCGGATTGAAAACACTGCATAGTAACTTCCGCTTCCCTGCACTAGTCCTCGCTTCAACTCCCATGGCGAATCGTCTCATGGATTTATTCGGGCTTGCCTTTTGCGGGCTTGGCCCAAAGTAGCTTCATTGGTCTGGTGCTCGGAGTGTTGTCGGCACTAACCGCTTTGACTTCCTTCGGACTTCGGAAATGGGCGCCTGAAGAAGGGACTTTTCGGAGTTGGTGGGATAAGCACCTTGGCCCAACAACGTTCATATGTGAATCACCGATGAACGGGACAAGTTGGGTTAGTTGGTATGGGTATCGCGGATTGATCAATTGGGTTTGGTCCCTTGTGCGTAATAGTTCCGTACAAGGGACCAAACCCATAGTGAGCGCCGTGAACTCGCGGCGTTTCAAATGGTCGTAACCAATGCGGATCGCAAAATCAACAGGATTTCTTCGTGTGGGGTCTTCTCGGTAAAGCGAAACGTTGTCCAACCGTCGGCCACAAGAAGATTCGTGCGCTTGCGATCGTCGTCGAATGCAAGGCGACCTTGGTGGTAGTGCCACGAATCAAGCTCAACGGAAACTCGTAAATCTGGCCACGCAAGATCAAGATGAAACCTGATTCCGCCAAGCGTGATCTGGTAGCCAATCCTTGGCATTGGTAAGCCTGCCTTTGCGATCAATGCGATGGTTTCGGTTTCAAGACTGCTCGCCGCGGGATCGTACTCGGGGATCCGATCTCGCAGGACCGCCTGGACGGATCCCAGTTTGCGCCCAGGAGCGCCGCGAAGGCGAGCAGCAGTTTTAGAAAGCTGGTCGAGCGTCAGGATTTTTCGGCGGAGGGCGTCATCCACCATCTTGCCGACGAAACGCTCGTTAAAGCGGCCTCCAATATCGCAGATCGTCCGTGCCGCGTTAGTTACCCCGAGGCCATCGACCAGGGTGAAATCGTCAAGAAGAAACAAGTTGCTCCGATGCCGTCGAAGTCCAACCATGTTCTTATGACTGGAATCATGGGGTTGCAGTAGGTGAACGGTCTTCTTATCGACGGATCGAGTGAGCTCGTGAATCAAAGCGGCGGTGTCATACCCACAAACGGATGGGCTGCGCGTAGCCATAATCGCGGCAAATCTGCGTTGGGTGTCGCTTGATGGAGCCCCGTTGATGGCGAAAACGCCACGGTGGAGCGATGTCCATCGTCCAGACCTGACTCGATACATGCAATCATCAAGCGAGAGCCCAGCCTTTGTGGCCATGGCAGTTGTGAACACGCCAGCATGTTTTGAAGCGCTCTCGGCAACACGCTCGTCTGCAGTGATGGTTCTTTTTGGCGCACATTCCCGAAAGGTCACCAAGTCACTTTGAACGATGACCGAGCCTTTGGGAGGGCGTCAACTATGCATCGAGGGGTTCGGGCATTGAGTTTGGTCCTTTGTACGTAATAGTTCCGTACAAGGGACCAAACTGATAGAGCGAGAGGTCGCGCGGGCCTTGTGAAGCTATGAGCGTTTGCGGCTTAGGGCGTCGACCGAGGCGGCGAGCAACAAGACCAAACCGGACACGATGAACTTGATGCCGGCATCGGAAAAGTTCATTTCGCGACCAAATGGTGAAGCCTTGCCGACAAGGCCGAGACCGTTATCGATAAGTGCCAATACGATTCCACCCAAGACAGCGTTGGACATGCGGCCCTTGCCACCAAACAGCGAAGTACCACCGATAACGGCAGCGCCAACAGCAAGCAACAGCGTTTGGTTACCACCGGTTTGTGGGGAAACTGAGTTCACCTGCGAAGCAAGGAACGCCCCGCCGATACCGGCCAGCACCGCACAGAACACGAACGCTGACATGCGGATGCGTTGCACACTGATACCAGCACGTCGAGCGGCTTCGGCGTTGCCACCAACGGCATACAGGTGACGACCATAAGCGGTGCGATTCAACACAAAAGTAAGGAAGGCGACGAGGAGCAGCACCAGGGGTACACACCAGGGAATTCCCTTGAGTTCCTTCGGCGCCGTGGCAAAGTTCCGGTTCTTCGCGAGCAGTTCAGCCAATCCAAACGCAAACACCGCAGCGGTAGCAATCTTGGCAATCACCACGGCCAGAGGAATCGTGCCACCCGAAGACATCTGTTTGCGTACCAATCCGTAGCCAAACGCTGCGACCATAACCGCCGACATAATCCACGATAACGGTACCGACATGTTCTGGTTTTCAATGGCATAAATCAAGTCGTTATCGAAACGAATCGATCCGCCTTCTTTTGTGACCAACAGCAAGATGCCTTGAAACGAAAGAAAGTTTGCCAACGTCACCACGAACGACGGGATACCCACTCGGGCCACCAAAAAACCGGTGAACAAACCAAGCAGAACCGACACCGCCACCGCAATGATGATGGCCGGAATGAGTGCCATGCCCTTCACCAAGCGATCGGCCAACACCGCAGCGGTAACACCAGCGGTAAAGCCCGCACTGAGATCGATCTCGCCCAACAACAACACGAACGATACGGCCATGGCAATAACGATGATCGGCGCAGCCTGTTGGAGGAGGTTGGCGAAGTTACGTCGAGTAGTGAAGGTTTCAGGACGGGCGAAGCTAAAAATTAGGCCGAGGACAACGATCGAAAGCAGCGCAGGGAACGCGCCGAGATCACCGCTTTTGACCTTGCCCGTGTAGCCCTTAACCGCCGAGCCAATGGTTTGCTTTTCGGAGTCGATGGAAAAATCGCTGCCCGCATAGGTAGGGTTAATTGTTTCGGCACTCATCCTGCAACCTCCGTTACGCCCAATGAGCTACATGAGCCCGAGGTAATCAATTCAACTAACTGCTCACGGGTGGTGCCCAAAGCTGGGACCTCAGCGGCAATGCGGCCGAGGAACATCGCGCACACCCGGTCGGAAACTTCCAACACGTCGTTCATGTTGTGACTGATCAACACCACGCCCAAACCTTGATCAGCCAACCGTCGCACCAAATCGAGCACCTGACGGGTCTGAGCCACGCCAAGGGCTGCGGTGGGCTCGTCGAGCATGACCACCTTGGAATTCCACAACACGGCCTTAGCAATGGCTACGGTCTGTCGTTGTCCGCCCGAAAGCGATGAAACGGGTTGACGAACTGATTTCACCGTACGGACGGAAAGCGAAGCCAGGGTTTCACGAGCGGCACGTTCCATATTGCGTTCGTCGAGAAGCCCGAGCTTTTTGCGTTCGCGACCCAAAAACAGGTTTTGCACGATGTCGAGGTTGTCGCACAACGCTAGGTCTTGGTAGACCACCTCGATACCCAGCGCGGCAGCATCCTTTGGGCCGGCGATGGAAACCTCACGGCCCTCAAATCGGAGGCGCCCAGAATCCACTGGGTAAATACCGGTGATGCACTTGATCAACGTGGACTTTCCAGCGCCGTTGTCGCCGACTAGAGCCGTTACCTGGCCCGGATAGACGTTGAAATCGATGTCGTGCAACACATGCACTGGACCGAAGCTTTTGTTGACCCCGGATAGCTCCAAGATCGGAGTGGACAACTCGCCCACGGATCACCCCCTGAGCCTCACGGCTCGTTTCCCCGTGACTGTTGTAGCCCGGTTTCTGTGACGCTCGCCTCAGAACACTGCGAACCGTCTATTTCTAGCCGACGTGCACCACGCGTTGCAGCCGAAGGATCGATTTGGCTCCCAAAGTGTCGAAATCCCCTGCTCGAAGAGGTCAACTTCGTGACCAAGTTCTGTTCTGCGTCGCGCGGTCCTAATCCTGCGGTGAGCAGTTCAGAGGTAGCTATTCCCGCAGTGCTACTCCCGAGCATGCTTAGTCGGGGAGGACTAAGCGATCCCTTCTCGATTCGCCGACGATCTCTTTCCCGAGAACCTGCAATGAGCCCGCCAGTGGAATAGCAAACACGGCCCCAGCAACCCCAAAAATTTCAACGCCTAGAAGGACGCTCAACAAAACCACGAGCGGATTCACCTTTACGGTTCTTGCCATCACCGTAGTTTGCAGCAAAGAGTTTTCGAACTGCTGGTACACGACGAAAAAGATGAGCGCGATAATTCCCGCTTTGGAGCTAGAGAGGAAAGCTGCCAGCACGGCAGGAGCGGCACCTAACGTGGCGCCGACAAGCGGTATTAAGTCGGCGAAAGCAACCCATAAGGCAAAAACCGCCGCGTTGGGAACCCCGAGAAGCAGCAAGCACAGGAACGACGTAATGCCCGCAATAAAGCTAATTAGGAGGTTGCCGATCATGTACCCACTCACCGCCGAAGCCGCTTCGATAGCCACTTTCTGGGCAGAGGCTTTGCGGCGATGGGGAATGGTGGTGAGCATCACTCGGCCCAAAGTTGCGGCCTGGGTAAGGAGCAGAAAGGCGATGACGAAGATGGTCAGAAAAGCCAGTACACCTTGAAATGCGCTGGCGGCAATCGAGAAGGAGGAATCCTCCATGTCTTTGGCCCACTGCAGAAGTTGCACCTTGTTGTCTTCCACAAGGTTGGCGAGGTGGAGCCTGTCAACGATTCGTCCAATGGGTCCCGTTCCCTTCGACGCAGCGTCAATTGTGCCAGGCAGGTCAGTAATTGCACTTATCAACTGGCTTCTGAGCGGGGCCAGAAAGAGAGCGATCATCGACACCACCGCAATCGCGGCCGTGAACATCACGATAGCCGTGGCAACTCCGCGATGACCTCTAACGAGCTTCTCAACTCGACGAACAGCAGGCGCGAGGACAATGGCAAAGAAGCCCGCAATAGCGATCCAGAGAATAATTTTGAACGTTGCGACTATGACCAGCGTTGAAAGCCAGAATAGTGAAATGATACTGACCGCTGCAAGGATGGTCCTCCAAGGAACTGAAGTCCAAGGCGAACTTGGTGGGTCTGGGGCGGGGATTTGACCGTTCCCCGAGGCATCGCCGCGGTGTTCACCAATGATGATGGTCATCGTGGAGCCCAGCCAGAACCACTTGCAGTTGTGCTGACCAATTCGTCTAGATGCGCCCCCCGATTGGCTGAAGGTGCTTGCAAACTGGTTCGTTGCATTCCTATTGAATCCATCTGCGGGGCATACCCATTCGCTCCACGCTCAAACATGAACGCAAGCTGAGCGCCATCTCTTCAGCGAATGAGCGGCTTCTTTGGTAAGTGCGCCGAGTTCTTTGCTAAGGGTGCTTGTGTTCTCTGCTTTGATCAATCACGAGCAAAACTTGCCAAAATATTTTGGGGGTGGGTGTTAAGGGATTCTGAGGTCGTTAACGGGCCCTACGCGATAGAGGTGGGTTGAGGTTGGTGGGTATCCCTGTTTGATGGTGGGGCCTCCGCAAGTGTCGTGACTGTCTAACGGTCCGATACAGGA